>NZ_JAUFNS010000016.1:0-156693 GCF_041060445.1 Pseudomonas sp. W2-17
TAACGAGGGGCGACTGCACTCGACGTTGGGCAACATGACGCCCAATCAGTACGAGCGGCAAGCGGCCTGACAATCACCGATTGAGGTGTCCGGAAAAAGTTGACCACTTCACGTCTTCGTGAGCAAGCTCACTCCCACAAAGGATGTGTCTGATGCAACAAATCGCGGTGTCAGAAGGCGCCGCAAATGTATCTGCCGACAGGTAATTTGTGGGAGCGAGCTTGCTCGCGAAGGGGCCGGTACATCCGCTATAAATTCAGCGCCTGAACTGCCGTCTTCGTGAGCAAGCTCACTCCCACAAGGGATGTGTTTGATGCAAGAAAGCGCGGTGTCAGAAGACGCCGCAGATGTATCTACTGACAGGTAACTTGTGGGAGCGAGCTTGCTCGCGAAGGGGTTAGTGCATCCATCAAATTGTCAGCGGCTGAAATGCCGTCTTCGTGAGCAAGCTCACTCCCAGAAGGGATGTGTTTGATGCAAGAAAGCGCGGTGTCAGAAGACGCCGCAGATGTATCTACTGACCGGTAATTTGCGGGAGCGAGCTTGCTCGCGAATGGGCCGGTACATCCGCTATACATTGAGCGGCTGAAATGCCGTCTTCGTGAGCAAGCTCACTCCCACAAGGGATGTGTCTGCTGCGAGAAAGCGCGGTGTCAGAAGGCGCCGCAGATGTATCTACTGACAGGTAATTTGTGGGAGCGAGCTTGCTCGCGAAGGGGCCGGTACATCCGCTATAAATTCAGCGCCTGAACTGCCGTCTTCGTGAGCAAGCTCACTCCCAGAAGGGATGTGTTTGATGCAAGAAAGCGCGGCGTCAGAAGACGCCGCAAATGTATCTGCCGACAGGTAATTTGTGGGAGCGAGCTTGTTCGCGAAGGGGCCGGTACATCCGCTATAAATTCAGCGCCTGAAATGCCGTCTTCGTGAGCAAGTTCTCTTCCACACGGGGGAGTCAGACTCAGCCTTGTGCCAGCCGGTTCGAGTACATCCGGCATTCCGCCAGCAACGCCAAGAGGTTTGGGTCGCGTTCGCGGGCTTTGAGGAACACCAGCCCGATGTGCTGCTGCATGCGGTATCGCGCCTGCAGCGGCACCAGGCGGACGCGGTTTTCGTAGACGGCGGCGATTCGCCCGGGCAACAGCGCGTAGCCCACACCCGAGCTGACCATGCTCAGCAGCGTGAAGATGTCGTTCACTTGCATGGCGATCTTCGGTTCAAAACCGGCTTGTTCAAACACCCGCGCGCCATCGCGGTGGGTGGCGAAGCCTTGGGTCAGGGTGATAAAGGTCATTTCCCGCAGGTCGCTCAGGTCCACCTCGCTTTGTAACGCAAAGGGTGAATCAGCCGGCGTGGCGAGAAAAATATCGTCGGAGAACAGCGGCAACTGCTCGCAATCCGGATCACTCACGGATTCGTTCAGCGACACCAAAATCGCATCCACCTCCATGTTCTTCAGTTTGTAGAAAAGGTCGATGTTCGAGCCCAGGATCAGGTCGATGTTGAGTTCGCTGCGGCGGATCTTCAGGCCCATGATCAGCTGCGGCACGGTTTTGACCGTCAGTGAATACAGCGCGCCCAGCTTGAATCGCGCCGCCGAAAACCCCGCCGCCTGCCGCGTCTGTTCGATGGTGCTGAGCACGTCCTGCACCAGTTTCTGCGCGCGCTCCTCCAGCACATAAGCGCCTTCGAGCGGCGTAAGGTTGCGCCCCTCGTGCTTGAACAGCGGACAGCGCAACGCGCTTTCCAGCGAGTGAATCGCCCGGTGCACGCTGACCGTGCTCGTCTGCAGCTCCGCCGCCGCGCGCGCGAGATTGCCGGTGCGCATGAACGCCAGAAAGATTTCCAGCTTCTTGAGGGTGAGCTCTTCGTCGATCTGCATCGTATGGATCCGCGCCGGATTCTTGTTCCAAGAGCGCCCGATTGTGCCGAAGAGATCGGCGGCTGACTGCATAAATTCTCGATAACACGACACTAGACGTTGTCATCGCGGTTCAGAAGCAGGACGCTTGGCGCGTGTCACGCAATTGAGAGAGGTAGTTTGCGGATGTACTACGGAGAAAAATTCAACGCCTGGACCCATTTGGTCGGCGCGATTCTGGCGACGATCGGCGCCGTCTGGATGCTGGTTGTCGCCACGATGACCGGGGATATCTGGAAGATCATCAGCGTTGCGGTCTACGGGGTGGCGCTGGTGATGCTGTACAGCGCGTCGACGGTGTATCACAGCGTTCGCGGCCGGGCGAAAGTGATCATGCAGAAGGTTGATCACTTTTCGATCTATTTGCTCATTGCCGGGAGTTACACGCCTTTTTGTCTGGTGACGCTGCACGGGGCGTGGGGCTGGACGTTATTCGGTATCGTCTGGGCGCTGGCGATCATTGGCATCCTCCAGGAAATCAAACCCCGTTCCGAGGCTCGGGTGATGTCCATCGTCATTTACGCGGTCATGGGCTGGATCGTGCTGGTCGCGGTCAATCCGCTGATCGCCGCGCTGGGCATGACCGGATTCATCTGGCTGGCGCTGGGTGGCGTGTTCTACACCGTGGGGATCATTTTCTTTGCGTTCGACACCAAGGTCCGACACTTTCATGGGGTGTGGCACCTGTTTGTCATCGCCGGCAGCCTGCTGCACTTTGTCGCGATTTCGCGTTACGTGCTTTAGGCGTGTGGGGCGAGAGTGGCGCTCCCGCTTGCTCGCGACGATGACGATTCATCTGCTGGATTTTCAGCGGCTGGGATGACGTCTTCGTGAGCAAGCTCACTCCCACACTAGGCGATACCCGACGCACGGCGAGCAATCCATGCGCCGCTTCGGTGCATATCATCCTTCACATCATTGATCATTTTCTGTACACCCCACAGCCTTGTGCGCTTTCCCACCTGCACCAATGCGGATAACTTTCGCACCCGATTGAAGCATTTAATTCATTTATTTTATTTGTTGAATTATTTGATTCGTCATCCTAGTCTGATCCTCGAAACGCCCCCTCTGTGGTAAGGCGGCCTTCTTGAACTGACTGATCAATCGGGGAGCAAGACATGAATGTGAAAGTACTCTTGAGCATGGCCGTGGCAACCGCCTTTTCCGCATCCACCTGGGCCGCTGACTGGACCGTCGGCGCCAACGTGGGCAACGTGCCGTGGGAGTTTCAGGACGCCAAAGGCGAGATCGTCGGCTTCGAAGTCGACGTGGTGAAAGAAGTCGCCAAACGCGCCGGCAAGACCGTGGAATTCGTCAACATCCCCTTCAACGGCCTGTTCAGCGCCGTGCAGTCCAAGCGGGCTGACATCGCCATTTCCTCGATCACCATCACCCCTAAGCGCCTTGAGTCCGTCGGCTTCGCCCAGCCGTATTACGACAGCGACCAGTCCCTGTCCGTGCTCGCCAAATCCGGCATCAACGGCCTGAAAGACATGGACGGCAAGGTGGTCGGCGTCGACACCGGCTCCACCGGCGACATGTGGGTCAACACCCATCAGGCCGAATACAAATTCAAGGAAGTCTCACGCTACGAAGGGCTGTCGCCTGCGATGCTCGATCTCGCGTCCGGCCGCATGGACGGCTACATCAGCGACATCCCGGCGGTCCTGTACTACATCAAGGACAAGCCGCAGTACAAAGTCGTCGCGAAAATTCCTACCGGTGAAAAGTATTCGTTGATGCACGCCAAGGGTTGGGCATCGGCCGGTCAGGTCAACGACATCATCACCACGATGAAGAAGGAAGGCGTGATCGCCGACCTGCACAAGAAGTGGTTCGGTGCCGACGCTGATCCGGAGTCCAGCACCGTCAAAGTGGTCGATGTGCTCAAGTAACCCCTGACCGCTCACGCCCGCGTCTGTCACTGCTCGCCACCAAGGAATCGCAATGGAGTTGTTAGAAACGTTCTTCAACTGGAGCGTGTTCGTCGATGCGCTGCCATTGATGCTCCGCGGCCTGGGCGTGACGGTGATGCTCGGCGTTGTCAGCATCATTCTCGGCCTGGTGGTCGGGCTGGTGCTGGCGATGCTGCGGCTGTACGGCTACGCGCCGGTGCGGTTTCTGGCGCGGGTCTACATCGACGTGCTGCGCTCGATTCCATTGCTGGTGCTGTTGGTGCTGATCTATTACGCGCTGCCGTTCGTGGGCATTCGCCTGTCGTCGTTCGCGGCGGCGACTGCGGCGCTGTCACTGGTGTCCTGCGCGTATTCGGCGGAGATCTTCCGCTCCGGCATCGAAGCCATTCCGCGCGGACAATTCGAAGCCTCGGCCTCCCAGGGCATGAGCTTTTTCAGCACCATGCGCGACATCATCCTGCCCCAGGCCATGCGCATCGTCATGCCGCCGATGACCAGCAACTGCATCAACGTCATGAAAGACACTGCGCTGGCGTCGGTCGTGGCCATGCCTGACCTCCTGAAACAAGCCACACAGGCCCAGGCGCTGGCGGCCAACCCGACACCGCTGGTGGGCGCGGCGGTCATGTACCTCTTGCTGCTTCTGCCGCTGGTGCAACTGGTGAGCTGGATCGAGCGGCGTAACGGCGCCGGGAGGAAAAGCGCATGAGCACCGTGATTGAGATGGAAGGCGTGGCCAAATTTTACGGGCCGTTCCAGGCCCTGACCGACATCAACCTGACCGTCGATCAAGGCGAAGTGGTGGTCATCCTCGGGCCGTCGGGCTCCGGGAAGTCGACACTGATCCGCTGCATCAATCTGCTGGAGGAATATCAGCAGGGCGATATCCGCGTCGGCGATCAGCGCGTTGAAACCGGCCCGAAGCTGGCGGGCATTCGTTGTGAAGTCGGCATGGTCTTTCAGAATTTCAATTTGTACCCGCACCTCACCGTGCTCGCCAATGTGGCGCTGGCGCCGGTCCGGGTGCGCGGCATGTCGCGCCGTGACGCCAACGAACGCGCGCGCCTGCTGCTGGAGAAAGTCGGCATGGGCGCCCACGCGGCGAAATACCCGAGCCAGTTGTCCGGCGGACAGCAGCAACGCGTGGCCATCGCCCGAACCATGGCGATGGAGCCACGGGTGATTCTGTTTGACGAGCCCACTTCGGCACTCGACCCGGAGATGGTCGGCGAAGTGCTGGACGTCATGCAGAACCTCGCCCGCTCCGGCGTGACCATGGTCGTCGTGACCCACGAAATGGGCTTTGCGCGGAAGGTCGCCGACCGGGTGATCTTCATGGAAAACGGCCGAATCATCGAACAGAACAACCCGCACGATTTCTTCACGGCCCCGCAAGAGCCGAGAACCCGCGCGTTTTTGCAGGCCATCCTGCATCACTGATCAGACTCTGGAGCTCATCCCTTGAATGCCTTGGACATCGATTACGTACGCAGCCAGTTTCCCGCCCTCGCCAGCGGTTACGCCTACCTGGACAACGCCGGCGGCTCGGCCGTGCTCAAGCCGGTCGCCGAGCGCATCACCGATTACTTGCTGAACAGTGCCGTGCAGCTGGGCGCGTCATACAGCGATTCGGTGGACGCTGGCGCACGTGTGATGAAGGCGCGGGAATCGGTCGCGCAACTGATCAACGCGCGCTTCCCGGAAGAGTGCGTGATGGGCGGCTCGACCACCCATTTGCTGCAAATCCTTTGCCGCGCCATCGCTCCGTCGATCAATCCCGGCGACGAAATTATCGTCACCAACTGCGACCACGAAGCCAACATCGGGCCGTGGGTGCGGCTGTGCGAAGACCGCGGCGCGACGTTGCGCGTCTGGGCGGTCAACGCGCAGAGCATGGACCTGGAATTGGCTGATCTTGATGCGCTGCTCAGCGACAAGACCCGCTACGTGGCGATGACCCATGCGTCGAACATCCTCGGCAGCGTCAACCCGGTCGCCGAAGTGGCGCGCCGGGTGCACGCGGTCGGCGGCAAGTTGTGCGTCGATGCCGTGGCCTACGCGCCCCATCGGCTGGTCGATGTGCAGGCCAGCGGCGCCGATTATTACGTGTTCAGTTTCTACAAGACCTTCGGCCCGCACTTCGCCGTGATGTGGGGCAAGCGGGAAGCATTGCTGGAGCTGCCGAGCCTGAACCACTTTTTCATCGGTCAGGAGGTCATCCCCTACAAGCTGCAGCCCGGCAACTTGAACTACGAGCTGTCCTACGGCTGCATCGGCATCAGCGATTACCTGATCGACGTCGGCCGCCGCCTCGGCGCCAGCGGCAGCGAACGCCAGTTGATGCAGGCTGCGTTCGATGCATTCGAAGTCCAGGAAGACCTGTTGGCCGAAACACTGCTGGCGTTTCTGCGGGAGACGCCGGGCGTACGAATCATCGGAAAATCCCGTGTGACCGACGGCGATCGCGTGCCGACCATCAGCTTTGTGGTGGAAGGCATTCAATCCGAAGCCATCGTGCGCCGGGTGGACAATCAACGCATGGGCATCCGCTTTGGTGACTTCTATGCGCGCCGCCTGATCGAACAGTTGGGTCTGACCCCTTACGGCGGCGTGGTCCGTGTCTCGATCGCACACTACAACAGCGTCGATGAGCTGAATCGTCTGGTGGAGCATCTGGCTCAGGCGATCACAGAACTGCGTCCATCCTGACTTCTATCGAGCCTTTTTATGCCTGTACCCCAAACCCTGGCCGAGCTGCGTGCAGCCATCGTCGAACATCAGGGACGCCTGACCGCGCGGCAGCGTGACGCGGCGCATTACCTGAACGAGCACCCCCACGACGTGGCGCTGAACACGGTCGCGGCGCTGGCGAAAATCTCCGGCATCCCGTCGTCGGCGTTCATTCGGCTGGCCCAGGCGCTGGGCTTCGGTGGGTTTAGCGATCTGCAGCGCTTGTTCAAGCAGCCGTTGCAGCAGGCCGGGCAGGGCAGTTTCAAAGAGCGCATCCGGCACTATCGCGGCGAGCAATTGCTCGACGATCCCACCGATGTGGGCGCTATGCTCTCGGCGTTCAGCCGCGCGAATATTGTGTCGCTCGAACACTTGGCCGAAGGCGACCAAGTCGAAGCCATCGAGCGCGCCATCGAGCTGTTGGAGCAGGCGCGCACCACCTTCGTGGTCGGCATGCGTCGCTCGTTTCCCATGGCCTCCTACCTGAGTTACGCGCTCAGCCGTGTCGGTCGTCGCGCCGTTCATATCAGCGGTCTGGGCGGCAGCTTGCGGGAGCAGGTCGGCGCACTGCACGGCGATGACGTGCTGGTGGCGGTGAGTTTTCCGCCGTACGCGCAGGAAACCATCGACGCCTGTCAGCAAGCCGTCGCCGCGGGGACGCGCATCGTGGCGATTACTGACAGCATTCTCAGCCCCATCGGACAAACCGCGTCGGTGATGATCGAGGTCAACGACGCCGAACTGCTGGGCTTTCGCTCGCTCACCGCAGCGTTCTGCATTGCGCAGACCCTTGCCATGGGCCTGGCCTTTCGCACCGGCCAGAACCTCGATGGCCCCGACCACGATGCACTGAAAACCATCGACTGCTGAGCCCTGGCTTGGCGGTCTGCCGACTGTTCGAACGTTGCAGGAGTAGGCTTTTATGGCGTCACCCATTCGAGATCTGGTCGGCTACGGCCGGCAGCGCCCCCAGGGCACCTGGCCCAACGGCGCGCGGCTGGCCGTCAACTTTGTCATCAATTACGAAGAAGGCTCGGAGCGTTCCCTGGCCATAGGCGATCCTGACCAGGAGAGCATGACCGAGTGGGGCAGCTATCAGTTTCCCGATGGCGTGCGCAACCTGGCGATGGAGTCGATGTACGAATACGGCGCCCGCGTCGGCATCTGGCGGATCCTCGACATCCTGCAACAGGCCAACGTCCCGGCAACCTTTCATGCCTGCGCGGTGGCCTTCGAACAGAACCCGGATGTCGCTAAGGCGGCGGTCGAGCTGGGCCATGAAATCTGCAGCCACGGCTATCGCTGGGAAGAAGTGTTCCGCCTGACTGAGGCCGAGGAACGCGAGCACATTCGTCTGGCGATCGAGTCGTTCGAACGTACCTGCGGCAAGCGTCCGGTGGGCTGGTATTGCCGCTACGGCGCCAGCGTTCATACGCGTCGGCTGGTGGCGGAAGAGGGCGGGTTTCTCTATGACTCGGACGCCTACAACGATGACGTGCCGTATTTCGTTGACGTCGAGGGCAAGCAACATCTGGTAGTGCCGTACACCAGCGACGTCAACGACTTCCGTTACTGGAACTCCCCGGGCTTGTCCCAGGCGTCCGATTTCCTCGAGTACATGAAGGAAAGCTTCGATGTGCTGTACGAAGAATCCGCCGACGGCTTGCGAATGATGTCCATCGGACTGCACCCACGCATGGTCGGACGTCCAGGCCGGGTCCGCGCGATCAAGCACTTCATCGAGTACGCCCAGGCCCGCGAAGGCGTCTGGTTCACCACCCGCGAAGAGATCGCCAAGGCCTGGCTGACCCGCGCCTGACGGAGTGAACGACATGCAGGCTTTTGATCTGATCATCCGCAACGCCAATGTGGTGACGGCGGCGGACGGTTTCCTGTGCGACATCGGCGTGCGCGACGGCCGGATTGTCGCGCTGGGCCTGGGCCTGCAAGGTGCCGCAGAGGAAGTCGATGCGCGGGGGCGAACTGTGACGCCGGGCGGGATCGACAGCCATGTGCATCTGGATCAGCCCACCGGCGACGGTTCGGTCATGGCCGACGACTTCGAAAGCGGCACCCGCTCGGCGGCCTGCGGCGGGACGACAACGGTAATTCCCTTTGCCTGCCAGCAGAAGGGCCAGACCCTGCGGGCGGCGGTGGAGGATTACCACCGCCGCGCGGACGGTCGCGCGCTGATCGATTACGCGTTTCACCTCATTGTCACCGATCCCACCGAGGACGTGCTGCGCCGCGAGCTGCCCGAGCTGATTGACGAGGGCTACACCTCGTTCAAGATTTACATGACTTACGACGCGCTGAAGCTCAACGACCGCGAGATTCTGGAAACCCTGTCAGTGGCGCGGGCCGAAGGCGCGATGGTGATGCTCCACGCCGAAAACAGCGACTGCATCGCCTGGCTGACCGAGCGCCTGCTTGCCGCCGGTCTCAGCGCGCCGCGTTATCACGCCACGTCCCGGCCGATGCTGGTCGAGCGCGAGGCCACGCACCGGGCCATTGCGCTGGCCGAGCTGGTGGATGTGCCAATGCTCATCGTCCATGTGTCCGGACGCGAGGCCATCGAGCAGATCCGCTGGGCGCAAAGCCACGGCCTGAAGGTCTACGGCGAAACCTGCCCGCAGTATCTGTTTTTGACCGCGGATTCGCTGGGCTGCGATGACAGCTTCGAAGGCGCGAAATGCATCTGCAGCCCGCCGCCGAGAGACGCCGGCAATCAGCAAGTGGTCTGGGACGGCTTGCAGAATGGCTCGTTCGAAGTGTTCTCATCGGATCACGCGCCGTTTCGCTACGGCGGCCCGGACGGCAAACGTGCCCACGGCGAAACGGCGCCGTTTTCTGAAGTGGCCAATGGGATTCCGGGCGTGGAGACGCGCATGGCGCTGCTTTGGTCGGAAGGCGTGCGCAAAGGGCGAATCACGCCGCAGGCATTTGTCGCGCTGACGGCGACTAACGCGGCGCGGCTGTACGGTTTGTATCCGCGCAAGGGCAGCATCGCCATTGGGTCGGACGCGGATCTGGTGATTTGGGATGAGGACCTGGACATCGAGCTGACCAACGAAATGCTGCACCACAACGTCGATTACACCCCGTACGAGGGTATGCGCTTGAGTGCATGGCCGGCGATGACCTTCGCCAGAGGTGAACGGGTGTGGGATGGCAGTCCGTTGGGTGAACCGGGGCGCGGAGAATTTCTGCCCTGCGCCCGCCCGGAGCCTGCGAAAGCCCGGCGTAGAGAGTCGGAGTTACCGGAGTGATGACGGTGATACGCGTCGGGTATCAAAGCCCCCGCAATATGAGCTGACTCACACCATTCCTGTGGGAGCCGAGCTTGCTCGCGAAAAGGCACTCACATCCGCTAAATCTCCAGCGGCTGGAATGCCGTCTTCGTGAGCAAGCTCACTCCCACATGATTTGCTCGGCTGAGCGACCGCGCAGTGTCAAAGCGAGGTATGCACGCGACCTCAGTGGGACCGGCTTCAGCCGGGAAGAGGCGATCCCAGTCGCAGCAAGCTTCACTGACATAACGCTATCCTTGTGGGAGCGAGCTTGCTCGCGAAGGCAATGTGCCTCCCGTCAGAGATTTTCAGCGTATGCATGGGCCCCTTCGTGAGCAAGCTGACTCCCACATGGACCGTGTTCGCTGCCCGACAGCGCGGCGTCGGGACGAAGGAGGAATTCTCCAGAGCCTATTGGCGTCGTCTCTAACCTAGAAATCCCCCCACAACTGCTGCGCGATGCTCAGCGCCACCACTGGCGCGGTTTCGGTGCGCAGCACGCGGGGGCCGAGGCGGGCGGCGTGGAAACCGGCGTCCTGCGCCTGCGCCACTTCGGCGTCATTCAGCCCGCCCTCAGGACCGATCAGAAACGCCAGACTGCCGGGCTTTTCATGACTGGTCAGCGGCGCCGCGACCGGGTGCAGTACCAGCTTCAGGTCTGCTTCCGTCTGCTTGAGCCAGTCGGTCAGGGTCACCGGCGCATGGATCACCGGCACCACGGAGCGCCCGCACTGTTCGCAAGCGCTGATCGCGATCTGCTGCCAGTGCGCCTGGCGCTTTTCCGCACGCTCATCTTTCAGACGCACTTCGCAGCGCTCGCTGATGATCGGGGTAATCTGCGTCACGCCCAGCTCGGTGGCTTTCTGAATCGCCCAGTCCATCCGCTCACCCCGAGAGAGACCCTGGCCGAGATGGATGTGCAACGGAGACTCCGGCTGACCGGCGAAGCTTTCCGTGACCCGAACCCGCACCTGCTTTTTGCCGACTTCCGCCAGCGTGGCGCGGAACTCATTGCCCGAACCATCGAACAGCTGCACCGCGTCGCCTTCGGACATGCGCAACACGCGGCTGATGTAATGGGCCTGGGCCTCTGGCAGTTCGTGCTCACCGACGCTGAGGGTGGCATCGACGAAAAAGCGGGACAGTCTCATGGTTGTTTCTCTAAAGATTGTGTTGAATGCAGCACCTGGAGAATGGGTGTAACGGCCTGTTAGCCGGGATCACGAAAGTCCGGATGGAAGTTTTCCCTCACTGCCACACTCACGCTGCTGCGCGTCGCGATGTCGATCCCCTCGGTCGCGACGTCGGCCAGGAAGTCGATCTGCTCTGGCGTGATCACGTAGGGCGGCAGGAAGTACACCACGCTGCCCAGCGGACGCAGCAGCGCGCCTCGGGTCAGCGCGTGCTCGAACACCTTCAGCCCGCGCCGTTCCTGCCACGGATACGGCGTTTTGCTTGCCTTGTCCTGCACCATCTCGATGGCAATCGCCATCCCGGTCTGCCGCACTTCAGCGACGTTCGGGTGATCGACCAGATGCGCCGTCGCGGTCTTCATGCGCTGGGCCAGCGCCTTGTTGTTTTCGATGACGTTGTCCTGCTCAAAAATATCCAGCGTCGCCAACGCCGCCGCGCACGCCAGCGGGTTGCCGGTGTAACTGTGGGAGTGCAGGAACGCGCGCAGGGTCGGGTAATCATCGTAAAACGCGTCGTACACGTCGTCGGTGGTGATGCAGGCCGCCAACGGCAGATAACCACCGGTCAGTGCTTTGGACAGGCACAGAAAATCCGGACGGATGCCGGCTTGCTCGCAGGCAAACATGGTCCCGGTGCGGCCGAAGCCTACGGCGATCTCGTCATGAATCAGGTGCACGCCATACCGGTCGCAGGCTTCGCGCAGCAGCTTCAGGTAAATCGGGTCGTACATGCGCATGCCGCCGGCGCCTTGAATCAGCGGCTCGATGATCACTGCCGCGACGCTGTCGTGATGCTCGGCCAAGGTCTGCTCCATCACCGCGAACATCGTGCGGGTGTGCTCTTCCCAGCTCACGCCTTCAGGGCGGTGGTAGCAGTCCGGGCTCGGCACCTTGATGGTGTCCATCAGCAGCGCTTTGTAGGTCTCGGTGAACAGCGGCACGTCGCCGACCGCCATCGCCGCCATGGTCTCGCCGTGGTAGCTGTTGGTCAGGGTGACGAAGCGTTTCTTGTCCGGCTTGCCGCGATTGAGCCAGTAATGAAAGCTCATCTTCAGCGCGACTTCGATGCAGGACGAACCGTTGTCGGCGTAGAAGCAGCGCGTCAGGCCTTCGGGCGTCATCGCTACCAGCCGTTCGGACAGCTCGATGACCGGCTGATGGCTGAAGCCCGCCAGAATCACGTGCTCCAGCTGATCGACCTGGTCCTTGATGCGTTGATTGATGCGCGGGTTGGCGTGGCCGAATACGTTGACCCACCACGAGCTGACTGCGTCGAGGTAGCGCTTGCCTTCGAAGTCCTCCAGCCAGACCCCTTCGCCGCGCTTGATCGGAATCAGCGGCAGTGTTTCGTGGTCTTTCATCTGGGTGCAGGGGTGCCAAAGGACCTTTAGGTCGCGCTGCATCCACTGGTCGTTAAGGCCCATTACTCTTCTCCACATAGCGGCTCGCATGGCGCGAGGGCAAACAATCGCGCAAGCCTATGCAATGCATGCCAGCGGGACAACCTTTTGCGCGTTGTTTAAATCGCCGCGGGCGCCGTTTTCAAGCCTGACGGACATTGGTGGCGGGCGTTTCGCGGCTCGCGTATCCTTCGCGCTCTTCGAAAAATCGGACAACAAAATCCGACAATTCCCCCCGTTTTTCTCCGGAGTTCGCTGAATGCTTTCTGGTTGGCTGCGCGCCTGTGCGCTGGTGATGGTTGGGCTGGTCAGCGCTTCAGCGCTTGCCGTGGATAAACCGCATACGGTGATCGTCGTCGGCGGCGGTCTGGCGGGACTCACAACGGCTTACGAGCTGCAGAGCAAAGGCTGGCAAGTCACCTTGCTGGAAGCCAAACCCAACGTCGGCGGCCGCTCCGGTCTGGCCGGCAGCGAATGGATCGGCAACGCCAAGGCTCAGCCGGTCCTGAATCAATACATCGATCGCTTCAAAATCAAAGCGGTGCCTGCGCCGGAGTTCGTGCGGACCCCGAGCTACCTGATCGAAGGCGAATACTTCACTGGCGCCGACCTGGCGACCAAACAGCCAGCGACTGCTGAAGCCATCAAGCGCTACGAAGCGGCGGTGGATGACTTGGCTCGCTCGATCACCGACCCGGACAACCCGGCTGCCAACAGCACGCTGTTTGCGCTGGACCAGATCACCGTCGCCAACTGGCTGGACCGTCTGAGCCTGCCCCCGACCGCACGCCAGCTGATCAACCAGCAGATTCGTACGCGCTACGATGAACCTTCGCGTTTGTCGCTGCTGTACCTCGCACAGCAGACGCGGGTCAATCGCAACGTCGACGACCGCGACCGTCGCGCCGCTCGCCTGCCGGGTGGCAGCGCCGTGTTGGCCGAGGAATTCGTCAAACAGCTGAAAGTCATCAAGACCAATTCGCCCGTGTCGGCCATCAATCAGGACAAGGACGGCGTGACCGTCAAAGTCGGTTCGCTGGGCTACGAAGCCGAATATGTCGTGTTGGCCGTGCCGTTGCGCGCGCTGAGCAAGATTCAGATGACCCCGGCGCTGGACGCCCAGCGTCTCGGCGCGATCAAGAGCACCAACTACGGCTGGCACGACCAGATCATGCTCAAGTTCAAGACCCCGGTCTGGGACAGCAAAGCGCGCATGTCTGGCGAGATTTACAGCAACACCGGCCTGGGCATGTTGTGGGTCGAGCCTGCGTTGAAGGGCGGCGCCAACGTCGTGATCAACCTGTCCGGCGACAACGCCCGCATCATGCAGGCGTTCGGCGACAAGCAGTTGGTGGATCAAGTGCTGATCCGCATGCAGGCGTTTTATCCACAGGCGCGCGGCGCGTTCACCGGTTATGAGCTGCGTCGTTCCAGCATCGACCCGTCCAGCGGCGGCGCGTACCTGGCGTTCGGCCCGGGCCAGATCAGCAAATACTGGCGCTTGTGGGAACGCCCGCTGCAGCGCGTAGCCTTTGCCGGCGAACACACTGACACGTTGTACCCGGGCACCCTGGAAGGCGCATTGCGTTCAGGTCAGCGCGCGGCCATTCAGGTGCAGGGTCTGTCTGAAGGCAAGTCGTACGAGCCGGTCAAAGCGCCGCCACCGAAAGCCCCTGAACCGGCCAAAGAGAGCAGCGGCGGCATTGGCGGCTTCTTCTCAAACATGTTCGGCGGTTCCAAGCCTGAGCCGAAACCGGCCGAGAAAGCGCCAGCACCTGCTCCGGCCCCAGCTCCAGCGCCTGCCCCGGTAACGCCGCCGCCAGCTCCAGTGGTTGAACCGGCCAAGCCTGCTGTCGTAGAACCTGCGAAAAAGGCCCCGGCCAAGAAAGAGCCGGCGAAAAAGGAGCCCGTCAAAAAGGCCCCGGCCAAACCGGCAGCCACCCACAAAGCCCCTGCCAAAACCGACGCTGCGAAAAAAGCGCCGGCCAAGGCCACGGGTGACAAGGCGGCACCGGCCCCTCCGGCGGCTCCGGCAACGGCTCCGGCAGCACCCGCGACCGACAGCAAAAACTGATCGGTAACGGCTGAAAACAAAGGCGCGGCTTGATACCGCGCCTTTTTTTCGCCTGGATGAACCGTAACGCTGGCTTAATCTCATTCGGACGAAAATATGTCAGGAGATTTCAATCGGATTTCCTGATTCTTCAAAGCAACATTTTGCGCTTTCTTTCGATAGGTAAAGCGCTAGTCTCTCCCTCGGCCCTCACAGGATATTCAGCATGCAGCTACGCAACTCTTCTTCTCGCTATGGCTGGGTCAGCATCGTTTTGCATTGGGGTGTCGCGCTGACGGTGTTTGGCATGTTTGCGCTAGGGTTGTGGATGGTGGGGCTGGGCTATTACGACACGTGGCGCAAGGCTGGCCCGGACCTGCACAAGAGCATCGGCATCACGCTGTTCCTGTTCATGCTGATCCGGGTGATCTGGCGCTTCGTCAGCCCGCCGCCAGCAGCGCCTGCCTCCCACAGCCGGTTTGTGAAAACCGCTGCAAAGCTGGGCCATGCCTTTCTGTACCTGGACCTGTTTTTGGTGATGTTCGCCGGTTACCTGATTTCCACCGCAGACGGTGTCGGGATTCCGGTGTTTGGATTGTTCGAAGTGCCTGCATTGATCAGCGGACTGCCCGACCAAGCAGACGTCGCAGGCACCGTTCACTTGTACCTGGCCTGGACCTTGGTGATTTTCGCTGGACCCCACGGGCTGGCCGCTTTGAAGCATCACTTCGTTGATCGTGATGCCACGCTTGTACGCATGCTTGGCCGCAAGGCCTGATACTCAATTCAGCTGAAAAGGAAGAAGACGTATGTTGAAAAAGACACTGGCTGCACTGGCCCTCGGTACCGCGCTGCTGACAGCGGGTCAGGCCATGGCCGCTGATTACACGATCGACAAGGAAGGCCAGCACGCCTTCATCAACTTCAAGATCAGCCACCTGGGCTACAGCTTCATCTACGGCACGTTCAAGGACTGGACCGGCACATTCAGCTTCGACGCCGCCAAGCCTGAAGACAGCAAGATCAGCATCGACCTGAAGACCGCCAGCGTTTTCACCAACCACGCTGAACGTGACAAGCACATCAGCAGCAAGGACTTCCTCGACGTCGCGACCTATCCTGACGCCAAGTTTGTTTCCACCAAGGTCACCAACGTCGGCAAGAATGCTGACGGCAAGACCACGGCTGACGTGATCGGCGACCTGACCCTGCACGGCGTGACCAAGCCGGTCACCGTCAAGACCACTTTCCTGGGCGAAGGCAAGGATCCATGGGGCGGCTACCGTGCCGGCTTCGAGGGCACGACCTCGATCAAGCGTTCTGATTTCGGCAAGATGATGGACCTGGGTCCACAGTCCGACACCCTGGACCTGATCATCTCGTTCGAAGGCGTCAAAGCCAAGTAAGACGAGTTGTTGTGGTGATAAAGCGCCGACCTTTGGGTCGGCGTTTTTGTGTGTGGCATTGCTTGAATCACGCAAACAAAAACGCCCCGAACCAGTCGGGGCGTTTTATGTGCTGCGAACAGCCGGCGCTGCTTAACCTTCGCGGTTGCGGGTCAGCAGGGCTGGTTTTTCACCGCGTGGGCGGCTTGGCAGCTGATCAAGTTGTTCAGCCGAAGGGAATCGATCGCCCTTGGACTCTTTGTGCATGATCTTTGGTGCCGGCTGGCCGTCGCGAGGCCCGCGAACCGCTGGCTCCTGACGCGCTGGCTGCTCTTCGCGTGCCGGACGACGGGCACGCGGCGAGTCTTCACGGCGGGCCTGACCATCACGGCCGGAGCCATTGCGAGGACCGCTGCGCTTGGCCGGAGCGCCGGCGCTGTCGGTGCTGGCAGGCGCGCCAGATGCCGAACCGCCGCCTGAACCGCTGCGCGGACCGCTACGGCCTGGCGCCTGACCGCGAGGTGCCGGTGCAGCGCCAGTGGCAGGAGCGCCCGGACGACGGCCGCGGCTCTGGTTCTTGTTCTGGTACGGGCTGACGTAGTCGGCGCGGTTGCCGAAGTTGTCCACTTCGTCATCCAGGAATTCGTCGGGGGCGCGATTAGCACCTGACGCTGCTGGCTGCGACTGACGTGACTCGCTCGACGCGGTGCCCTGACGCGGCTTTTGCGGACGCGCCGGACGTGCCGGGCGCTCGCCTGAAGCGGCGGCCGCTGCGGGCTTTTCCTTGCCCTTGTCTTTGCCTTTGTCCTTGCGAACGCCACCACCACCGCCGCCGTTCGGACCGTCGCCACGGGGGCCACGGGCATTGCGCGGGTTACGCACGTCCGGACGCTCGCGGACTTCCGGCTTCTCGGCTTCAACGGCCGTGATGTCGAAGCCCATCAGATCGCCGTCGGCAATCTTCTGCTTGGTCATGCGTTCGATGCTTTTCAGCAGCTTTTCTTCGTCCGGCGCAACCAGCGAGATCGCCTCGCCGCTACGGCCTGCGCGACCGGTACGACCGATGCGGTGCACGTAGTCTTCGTCGACGTTAGGCAGTTCGAAGTTGACCACGTGGGGCAACTGGTCGATGTCCAGACCGCGGGCAGCGATGTCGGTCGCGACCATGATGCGAACGGTGCCGGCCTTGAAGTCGGCCAGCGCTTTGGTGCGCGCGTTCTGGCTCTTGTTGCCGTGGATCGCCACAGCGCTGAGGCCGTGTTTATCCAGGTATTCGGCCAGGCGGTTGGCGCCGTGCTTGGTGCGGGTAAACACCAGCACTTGTTCCCACGCGCCTTGAGTGATCAAGTGCGCCAGGAGCGAGCGTTTGTGGTTGGCCGGCAGGCGGAAAACGCGTTGTTCGATGCGCTCGACCGTGGTGTTCGGCGGCGTGACTTCGATGCGTTCCGGGTTGTGCAGCAGTTTGCCGGCCAGAGCGGTAATGTCCTGCGAGAACGTTGCCGAGAACAGCAGGTTCTGACGCTTGGACGGCAGGCGCGCGAGGACTTTCTTCACGTCGTGAACGAAGCCCATGTCGAGCATGCGGTCGGCTTCGTCCAGCACGAGGATTTCAACGTGGGACAGATCGACGCTGCCCTGACCGGCCAGATCGAGCAAACGACCCGGGCAGGCGACCAGGACGTCAACGCCGCGGGCCATGGCCTGAACCTGCGGGTTCATGCCGACACCGCCGAAGATGCAGGTACTGACGAACTTGAGGTTTTTGGCGTAGATCTTGAAGCTGTCGTGGACTTGGGCGGCCAGTTCACGAGTCGGGGTCAGGACCAGAACACGCGGTTGGCGCGGGCCGTGACGCTGGGATTTGTCCGGATGACCGTTGGGAAACAACCGCTCCAGGATAGGGAGGGCGAAACCACCGGTTTTACCAGTACCTGTCTGGGCGGCGACCATCAGATCGCGGCCTTGCAACACGGCGGGAATGGCCCGCTGTTGCACTGGGGTAGGCTGGGTGTAGCCAGCAGCCTCGATGGCGCTGACTAAAGCCTCGGAGAGACCGAGGGAAGCAAAGGACATGAGTAATCCTGTCTTGAGTTGGGGCCATAGAGGCCCAAATAGGGATGATCTTCCAGGCGCAGACTAAGGTTCTGCACGTAACGTGAATGCGCTCGACCCTGCTGCGGTCATCGCACACTCCTTGGAAGGTGCAATGGCGTCCGGTCCTGTGGAGGTCTGTAAGTTCAACTCGAGGCAGGGGCGCAAAAAGTGCGCTGCTGACGTGTTCGAGAAGTCTTCTGTGAGACCGTGCACCCGGGCGCAAGCCTGGCGGAGACGCCGGAGTATAACAGAGCAATCACAACGCGCTGCTTTCCTGCTGCTCAACGGTTTTATCGACACTTTCCCCCGATTGTGCAGGGATTGGCGCCGGCGTTTCTCCGGTATACCGCTCTAGCAGTTTCGCGTAGGCGGGTTCTTGCTTGAAACGCTTCAGTTCTGCGCTGAACCGCTGGGCCAAAAGGTCCATGCCGGCATTGCGGCGCAGCGCCAGGTACTGGCCCCGATGATTGAGCACGGTGGGCAACTGACTGACCTGGCCTTCGAGCTTGAGCCGCTCGATCATCTGCCGCCCCAGCAGCTGATCGGTCACCATCAGGTCGATGCGGCCGCGGATCAGTTTGCCGAAGTTCGCTTCATGGCTCGGCGCAGGCTCACGGATGAACTCGGTGGAGCGGTCGAACGCCGGGCTGTATCGATAACCTGGAGATACACCGACGGTCAGCCCGTGCAGGTCTTCCACGCCATTGAAAGCATGGGGCCTGGCATTGGCCTGAAACAGCACCCAATCGATGCTCGACAACGGTTCGTCCGGATACAACAGATCGGCGCGCGCTTCTTCCTTGTTTATATCGAGAATGCCGTCGGCCTCGCCTTCGCTGAGCATCATCAGGCAGCGCTTCCACGGAAGAAACTGCCACTCGACGTCGATGCCCAGGCGCTCGAAGACAATCGCCGTGGCGTCGTAATCCAGGCCGGAGGCATGGTTGCCGTCCACGATGACGTAGGGAGACCAGGGTTCGGTGACGATCCGCAGTTTTTCGCCCAGTGCGCTGAAGCTCAGGCAGGTGAGGAGGGCAGCAACGGATAGGGAGAGGATGAACGGCATGCGCGCGAGATTACGACGCGAGCTGATTAAATAGAAGCAGTGATTCTCAATGAAAACAGAAGCCTGGACGCAACGACGGGACTGGCAGGCGTCCTGGTGACGAAGCCTGCCGGTGAGACCAGCGTGGTTTCAATCCGTATGGATTGAAACCGATATCACGCAGAAAGCTGCAGGTTGTTCCAGACCGCCAGACTCGGTTCGGCCTGATTCAGCGTGTAGAAATGCAGACCGGGCGCACCGCCGTGCAGCAGTCGTTCGCACATTTCGGTGATGACCTGCTCGCCGAACGCCTGAATGCTCGCTGTGTCATCGCCGTACGCTTCCAGCTGCTTGCGAACCCAGCGCGGGATCTCCGCACCGCACGCGTCCGAGAAACGCGCCAGCTTGCTGTAGTTGGTGATCGGCATGATGCCCGGCACGATCGGAATATCCACGCCCATCTTCTGCACGCGCTCGACGAAGTGGAAGTAGCTGTCGGCGTTGAAAAAGTACTGGGTGATCGCACTGTTGGCGCCGGCGTTGGCCTTGCGCACGAAGTTTTTCAGATCGTCTTCGAAGTTGCGCGCCTGCGGGTGCATCTCCGGGTAGGCCGCGACTTCGATGTGGAAATGATCGCCGGTTTCTTCACGGATGAAGCTCACCAGGTCGTTGGCATAACGCAGCTCACCGCTGGCCATGCCCATGCCGGAGGGCAGGTCACCGCGCAGGGCAACGATGCGTTTGATGCCAGCTTCCCGGTACTGCGTCAGCAAGCTGCGCAGGTCGGCCTTGCTGTCACCGACACACGACAGGTGCGGTGCGGCCGGGATGTGCACTTCTTTTTCCAGCTGCAGCACGGTGTTGATCGTGCGGTCGCGCGTGGAGCCCCCGGCACCGTAAGTGCAGGAGAAAAAACTGGGGTTGTAGCTGGCCAGCGTACGCGCCGTGGCAAGCAGTTTTTCATGACCAGCGTCGGTCTTCGTCGGGAAGAATTCGAAGCTGTAGCTACGGTCTTGGCTCATGGAGCGAGTCTCCAGCGGCAAGCTACAAGCCATAAGCTGCAAGAGTGGCGGTGCGCCGTATCCTGCAGCTCAAGGCTTGTCACCTGGTGCTGCTAAATGCTTGGACGATTTAAAGCCTGACGCGGCAAGTCATGACAATGGTGATGCCTTCACTTGCCGCTTGAAGCTTGCCGCTTATTGCTTAGTAGCGATAAGCGTGCGGCTTGAACGGACCTTCGACGGTCACGCCGATGTAGTCGGCCTGGGTCTTGGTCAGCTTGGTCACGACGCCGCCGAAGCCACGTACCATTTCCAGCGCCACTTCTTCGTCCAGCTTCTTCGGCAACACTTCAACGGTCAGACGCTCGGCTTTCTGGGCAGGGCTCAGGTCAGCGTACTTCTGGCCGAACAGGAAGATCTGCGCCAGCACCTGGTTGGCGAACGAGCCGTCCATGATGCGGCTCGGGTGACCGGTGGCGTTGCCCAGGTTCACCAGACGGCCTTCGGCCAGCAGGATCAGGTAGTCATCGTTCTGAGGATCGAACGAGCCCGAACCGGTGCGGTGGATCTTGTGCACTTGCGGCTTCACTTCTTCCCATGCCCAGTTCTTGCGCATGAAAGCCGTGTCGATTTCGTTGTCGAAGTGACCGATGTTGCAGACCACTGCGCGTTTCTTCAGGGCCTTGAGCATGTTGGCGTCGCAGACGTTGACGTTACCGGTGGTGGTGACGATCAGGTCGATCTTGCCCAGCAGTGCTTTGTCGATGCTCGCTTCGGTGCCGTCGTTCTCGCCGTCGATGAAAGGCGAAACCAGTTCGAAACCGTCCATGCAGGCTTGCATGGCGCAGATCGGGTCGACTTCGGTGACCTTGACGATCATGCCTTCCTGACGCAGCGACTGAGCCGAACCCTTGCCCACGTCACCGTAGCCGATGACCAGCGCCTGCTTGCCGGACAACAGGTGGTCGGTGCCGCGCTTGATGGCGTCGTTCAGGCTGTGACGGCAGCCGTACTTGTTGTCGTTCTTGCTCTTGGTGACCGAGTCGTTGACGTTGATCGCAGGGATCTTCAGTTCGCCCTTGGCCAGCATGTCCAGCAGACGGTGAACGCCAGTGGTGGTCTCTTCGGTCACGCCGTGAACGCGGTCGAGGATGGCTGGGTATTTCTTGTGCAGCAGCTCGGTCAGGTCGCCGCCGTCGTCGAGGATCATGTTGGCGTCCCATGGCTGACCGTCCTTGAGGATGGTCTGCTCCAGGCACCACTCGTACTCGGCTTCGGTTTCGCCTTTCCAGGCGAAAACAGGAATGCCGGCAGCAGCGATAGCGGCAGCGGCCTGATCCTGAGTCGAGAAGATGTTGCAGGACGACCAGCGTACTTCGGCACCCAGGGCAACCAGGGTTTCGATCAGCACGGCAGTCTGAATGGTCATGTGGATGCAGCCGAGAATCTTCGCGCCCTTGAGCGGTTGCTCGGCAGCGTACTTGCGACGCAGGCCCATCAGGGCAGGCATTTCGGATTCGGCGATGATGGTTTCGCGACGGCCCCAGGCAGCCAGGGACATGTCGGCGACTTTGTAGTCGTTGAAATCGTTGGGCGTCAGTACAGCACTCATTAAGAGTCTCCATTCGTAGGGTGCGAATGGGCGCCGTTGTGCGTTTAAAGCTTGACCGGCGCAAAGCCTGATCAAACAACGCCCTCTCCGAGCCTGACAGGTCTGACCTGCTGCAGCGCCCCTCGGACAGGTGGCGGGAAAACGGTAACAAGGTGTGATGACCGTTTTTTGAAGCGGTGCCGATTATCTTTCTTTGAGCTGCAAGTGGCAAGCTGCAAGCGGCAAGCGGTAAACAACAGCGGACCTGCTTTTAACTTGCAGCTTCAGGCTTGAAGCTTGAAGCTGGGGCACATCCACCACCGTCTCCCAAACACCCCGGAGCCCCCATGAACTTTCACACACGCAAATGGGTAAAACCCGAAGACCTCAACCCCAACGGCACGTTGTTCGGCGGCAGCCTGCTGCGCTGGATCGACGAAGAGGCGGCCATCTACGCCATTGTTCAGTTGGGCAATCAGCGCGTCGTGACCAAGTACATTTCCGAGATCAACTTCGTCAGCGCCTCGCGTCAGGGCGACATCATCGAGCTGGGCATCACCGCCACCGAGTTCGGGCGCACCTCCATTACGCTGACCTGCCAAGTCCGCAACAAGATCACCCGCAAGAGCATTCTCACGGTCGAGAAAATGGTCTTTGTCAATCTGGGTGAAGACGGCCTGCCGGCGCCCCACGGCAAGACCGAAATCACCTATGTGAAAGATCAGTTCAAGGAAGACGTGATCAACGAGTGATCGCGCAATGGACGCGGATGACTGATCAAGGAAGACCTCGTAGGAGTGAGCTTGCTCGCGATTGCGGTGTGTCAGGCGAAGAAGCTTCGTCTGGTCTGACGCATCGCGAGCAAGCTCACTTCTACAGTAAAAAGACAGCGCCTGTTATGCCGGATGACGCGCCTGCCAGTCGCGCAGCCACTGCAGGCCTTCGCTGGTATCGCCTTTCGGACGGTATTCGCAGCCGACCCAGCCGGTGTAGCCCAGGCGGTCGATCTGTTCGAACAGCCACGGGTAATTCACTTCCCCCACGGTTGGCTCATGGCGGTCCGGCACGCCGGCGATCTGGATGTGGCCGATGCCGGCGAAGTCGCGACGCAGTTTGCTGGTGACGTCGCCTTCCACGATCTGGCAGTGATAGCAGTCGAACTGCACCCGCAGATTATCGGCGCCGACTTCTTTCAGCACAGCCTGGCCTTGATCCTGACGATTGAGGAAGAAGCCCGGAATGTCTCGGGTGTTGATCGGTTCGATCAACACCGTCAACCCGACCTTGGCGGCTTGCTGTGCGGCGAAGCTCAGGTTTTCCAGGTACACCGCGTGATGCTTCTGGCGCAGGTCTTCACTGGGCAGCAAACCGGCCATGACGTGAATCCGGTCGTTGCCCAGCACCGCTGCGTAATCCAGCGCCTTCTGGAAACCGTCGCGAAATTCACTCTCCCGGCCCGGCAACGAAGCAATGCCGCGCTCGCCCTTGGTGAAGTCGCCGGGCGGGGCGTTGAACAGCGCCTGGGTCAAACCGAAGTCGTCCAGACGCAGCTTGATTTCCTCGGCCTTGAAGTCGTACGGAAACAGATACTCCACGCCCTTGAAGCCGTCACTCGCCGCAGCCGAGAAACGCGTCAGAAAGTCGTGTTGCGGATACATCATGCTGAGGTTGGCAGCGAAGCGAGGCATGGTTATCTCCCAATTGAAGCCGTTAGACGAAAGGCCAGAGCAGCAGCGTCATCAAGAACCCGAGGGTGCCCAGAATGGTCACCAGAAAGGTCCAAGTGCGCAGGCCGTCGGCAACATTCAGGCCCGCCAGTTTGGTGAACATCCAGTAACCGGCGTCGTTGATGTGCGACATGGCCAGACCGCCACCGCCCATGGCCAGGCAGAGCAGGGCCATGTGGTTGGCGCTCAGGTTCAGCGTGGCGATCAGCGGGCTGAGAATGCCGGCCGTGGTCACCAGCGCCACTGTGGTCGAGCCCTGTACGGCGCGCAACAGCAGCGTGAGCAGAAAGCCCAGGGCGAGAACCGGCAGGCCGGTGTTGCGCAGTGCTTCAGAGACGACTGCGCCGATACCGGTATCCACCAGCACCTTGCCGAATACGCCGCCAGCGCCTGCAATCAAAATCACCATCGCCACGCCGGGCAATGCCGAACCCACGACATCGGACACCTGACTGCGGCTCCAGCCACGGCGCGAACCCAGCAGCCACGCGCACAGCAGCGTGTCGATCAGCAGGGCCACCAGCGGCGCACCGAGGACGGTCAGCACGCTGCGCAGCATTGATTCGGCCGGCAACATCGTGGTCGCCAGTGTGCCCAGCAGGATCAGAATGATTGGCAGCAGAATCAGCGCGATGATGATGCCTGCGCCCGGCGCCGGCGCTTTTGGCAGACGTGCCGCCAGGCTGCTGGCGTTTTCTTCCAGCCCCAGTACCTTGGCGTGTGCCGCTTCGGAGGTCGTTGAGTAATCGTTGTTCGCCCACGCCACCAGGTCCTGGTTGGTGATGTGCGGACCGTAGACTTCGCTCCGGATATCGTCAGTCATCGGGTAGGTCTTGCGGGTGATGCGACCGGCAATCAGGTAGCCGATCAGGCACAACACAGCAACGATCGGCAGCCCGAACATCAACACGCGGCCCAGGTCCGCACCCAACTGACCGGCTGCCGCAACGGCGCCCGGGTGTGGCGGCAGGAAGGCGTGTACCGACAGCAGCGCGGCGCACATGGGCAGCGCGAAAATCAGCAGCGGTTTACGTGCGGCGCGAGCGACACCATAGGCCAGTGGCATAAGGATGATCACGCCCACTTCGAAGAACACCGGAATACCGACCATGAACCCCGCGACGGTCAGGGCCAGCGGCGTGCGCCGGTTGCCGAAGCGGTTGATCAGCGTCTTGGCCAGCGCCTCGGCGCCACCGGACAGCTCGATGATGCGGCCGATCATGGCGCCCAAGGCAATGATGATCGCGATGTGGCCGAGGGTTTTGCCCATGCCGCCTTCGATGGTCGCCACCAGATCGCTGGGTTTAACCCCGGCCACCAGCGCCACGATAATGCTGACCAGCATCAGCGCCACGAACGGTTGGAATTTGTATTTCAGGACCAGAAGCAGCAACAGCGCAATGCCGGCTCCGGCGATGATCATGAGCAATAGAGGAGTCATGTTGTGTCCCGTTGTTATTGTTTTCCGGCGAAGCCGGTCCGCCGAAAACCGGGAGTCCGGTTTTCGATCCAAACGCCGTTGGGGTTACCAGTTCACGCCAAACGTCTGGCGCAGTTCTTCCAGAGCCGCTGCGTCCAGCGGTTCAGGTTTAGGGTTGCTCATCAGCCAGAGGCGTGCCGTCTCCTCCAGCTCTTCCAGCGCATAAGAAGCCTTGGCGACCGAGCTTTCCCAGATCACCGGGCCGAGTCGCTCGAGCATCACGCCGCGCACGCTGTTCGCCAGTTTCGCCACCTGATCGGCGACATTCGGCGAGCCGGGGCGCTCGTAGGCAATCAAGGGAATGTGCCCGACTTTCATCACCTGATATGGCGTGATGGGCGGGAGGATGTCGTCCGGTTTCCAGACGCCGGCCAAGGTCAGCGCGACCAGATGCGTCGAGTGGGTGTGCACCACGCCGCCCACGCCAGGGTTGCGGTCGTAGACCTGACGATGCAGGGCCAGGGTTTTCGACGGCTTGTCGCCTGAGACCCATTCGCCGGCCAGATTGACCTTGGCGATGGCGTCAGGATCAAGACGCCCCAGGCACGCGTCGGTCGGTGTGATCAGCCAGCCATCGTCGAGACGCGCGCTGATGTTGCCTGCGCTGCCGACGGTGTAGCCGCGCCCGAAAAGCAAGCGGCCGATGGTGCAGATTTCTTCACGCTGCTTGTTTTCGGCGCTCACTGAACTGCTGGTTACGTTGCTCATTGCGCACCCCCCGCCAGTTGCGTGAGGGCTTTGTCGAAAAAGTCGCGGCCACCGAAATTCCCGGACTTCAGCGCCAAGGCCAGCGGCACTGCGCCGCTGCTGACGGTTGCTGGAACCCCTGGGTCGATCTGCGCGCCGATCTTCAGCAGGCTCACGCCCAACGCCTGAACCACGGCGCCGGAGGTTTCGCCGCCGGCGACCACAAAGCGTTTCACGCCCGCGTCCAGCAGGCCGCGGGCGATCTGCCCCAGCGCGTCTTCGACCAGCGCGCCGGCACGTTCGACGCCGAGTTTTTGCTGCACGGCTTTGACTTCTTCCGGGCTGCTGGTTGCGTAGATCAACACGGTTTGCCCGGCATCGCGGGCGAACGCCAGCGCATCGGCAACAACGGGTTTGCCTTCGGCAAGTGCCAATGGATCGATGCGCAGCGCAGGCCGTTCGGCCTCAAGCCAGGCGGCCACCTGGCCGTTGGTGGCGACCGATGCGCTGCCCGCCAGCACCACTTCGCCGCCGTCGACGTGCTCAAGCTTCGCCGCATCGATGTCACGCAATTTGCCCGCTTTACGGAAATTGCCCGGCAGCCCCAGCGCCAGACCCGAGCCACCGGTGAGCAGCGGCAGGTCGGCGCAGGCTTCGCCCAGCGTGTACAGGTCAGCGTCCGACAATGCGTCGGCAATCGCCATGACGACGCCTTCGGCACGCAGCTCGTTGATACGCGCCCGCACGCCCTCGACACCTTTGGCGATGCTGTCGTAACGCAGCAGGCCAACTTTCTGGGCGGTCTGCGATTGCAGCACGCGCACCAGATTGGCATCAGTCATCGGCGTCAGCGGATGGTTCTGCATGCCGCATTCGCTGAGCAGTTGGTCCTGCACGAACAAGTGGCCGCGGAAAATCGTGCGCCCGTTCTCCGGGAACGCCGGGCAGGCCAGGGTGAAGTCGCTGTTCAGCGCCTTTAGCAGCGCTTCGCTGACCTGGCCGATGTTGCCTTTGGCGGTGGAATCGAACGTCGAGCAGTACTTGAAGAAGATCTGCTCACAACCGCGATCACGCAGCCACTGCAGCGCGGCGAGGGATTCCTCAACCGCTTCTGCAGCCGGCGTGGTACGGGATTTCAGTGCGATGACGATGGCATCGGCATCCAGTTCGGCCAGGCTGTCGGCGCTCGGGATGCCAATGCTTTGCACGGTGCGCATGCCGCCGCGCACCAGCATGTTGGCCAGGTCGGTGGCGCCGGTGAAGTCATCGGCGATGCAGCCCAACAGAGGGCGCGGAGTCGTGGTGCTCATCAGCGTCATCTCAGTTGTTTTCAGGCTTGGCGGTCGGCAGTTCGATGCCGGGGAAAATCTTGATCACGGCAGAATCATCCTCGCGCCCGAAGCCTGCGGTGGAGGCCTGCATGAACATCTGGTGGGCGGTGGACGACAGCGGCAGCGGGAATTTGCTGGCGCGGGCGGTATCCAGTACCAGGCCCAGGTCCTTGACGAAGATGTCCACGGCCGACAGCGGCGTGTAGTCCGCTTTGAGGATGTGCGGCACGCGGTTCTCGAACATCCACGAGTTACCGGCGCTGTTGGTGATCACTTCGAACAGCGCGTCCGCGTCGACGCCTTCGCGCAGGCCCAGGGCCATGGCCTCCGCGCTTGCGGCGATGTGGACGCCGGCCAGCAGCTGATTGATGATTTTGACTTTCGAGCCCAGGCCGTGGACGTCGCCCAGGCGATAGACTTTGCCGGCCATGCCGTTGAGGATCGCGTCGGCTTTGGCGTAAGAATCAGCCGGGCCGGAAGTCATCATCGTCATTTCGCCTGCGGCTGCCTTGGCCGCGCCGCCGGAGATCGGAGCGTCGAGGTAAAGCAGGCCCTTTTCGGTGAGGCGCTGACCCAGCTCGATGGCGAAGGTCGGTGCGACCGTGGCGCAACCGATGATCAGACTGCCCGGGCGCAGGGCGGCGACTGCGCCGTTGTCGCCGAACAATACGGTTTCGGTCTGCTCGGCGTTGACCACCACGGTGATGATCACGTCGCAGGCAGCGGCCATGCTCGCAGGGGATTCACAGGCAACGCCGCCTTCGCTGGCGAATTGCTCGGTGACGGCCGCGCGCACATCACAGGCATGAACGTTGAAGCCGCTGCGCAGCAAGGAGCGCGCAATGCCCAGGCCCATCGCACCCAGACCAATGACGCCGACATTCTTGTTATTCATGAATCTCTCCTCGGGTGAGCGCCGAAAGTTCATCAGCACTCGAACGGTGTTTGTTCTGATCTGTTAAAGATAGTGAACCCATGATCGAATAATGTGAAGTCCTTTTTTGAGTTAACAAAAATTAACATCAGCCTGATCGGGCACAAAAAAGCCCTGGCTGGCTGCCAAGGCTTGGGTGCACGGTTTTGGGTGGGATGTCTCTGTCAGCACGTAAATTGTGGGAGCGAGCTTGCTCGCGAAGCAGCAGGAGCATCCACCGCATCTTCAGCGGCTGAAAGACCGCTTCGCGAGCAAGCTCACTCCCACACCAGGGATGTCAGCCTCAGGAGAGCGCGACCTTACCCACTGACGCCAACATCAATTCAACCCCAAGCCCGCGAATGCTGTCCGCTGCGCCGTGGGCGAGGCGGTCATCGCTGATGATCGTGTCGAATTGCTCCAGGCCCGCGACCTTGTACATGCCAAAGGTGCCGTATTTCGTGCTGGTCGTCAGCAACACCGTGCGCGACGCCGACTGCATCGCTGCTTGTTTGACCTCAACCTTCAGCGCCGAAGGCGTGGTCGTGCCTCGCTGCAGATCCCATGAGCTGGTCGACATGAACGCTACATCGGTTGCCAATTGCCGCAACGTCGCTGCCGCAAGACCGCCAACACAGGATCGATTCGGATGGTCCAGCAGCCCGCCGGTATGAATCACGTCCACATGGGCTGCGTCAGCGAGTGCATTGACGACGCCGAAGTCGTTGGTCACCACCGTCATGCCTGCCAGCGCGACGATGTGCGGGACGATTTCCAGCGTGCTGGTGCCAGCGTCCAGGTACACGGTCATCTCGGGGTGCAACAGGCTGGCGGCCAGTTTCGCCATCGCCTGTTTGTGCGGAAGCTCGACCACCGCTTTGGACTGGTGACTGGGCTCGCTGTGAACCTGGCTGGCGATGCGCACCCCGCCGGTCACCGAATAAGCGCGACCGCTTTGCTCAAGCAGCGCGATGTCGCGGCGAACGGTCATGTGCGAGCAGTCGAACATCTCCATGAGCTGATGCACGCTCAGCACCTGATGCTTGCGCAACTGACGCAGCATCAACTCCCGGCGCTGATCGGGAATCATCGGCGCAGCACCACTGAGGGTGGCGTCTTCTTCGCTGGACATGCAGGCTCCTGGGCAACGAGATACAGCCGGGGTCGGCTGGGTGGCTGGCATCTTAGCCAATCGGGCTGGCGGTCGCAGTAACGACGAATAATCAGTGCTGAGTTACGCTCATTTAACTGACTGAATGCGATGTTTAGTAGGACCGGCTTTAGCCGGGAAGGGGGCCGGTGTGTGCGCATCAAATTTGCGGTGTGGCGGGTGCCGCCTTCCCGGCTAAAGCCGGTCCCACTATGGGGGCACGATGGCCCACTGGAGGCGTGTGATTCGTGTAACGCTTTCAGGCATGCAGGACCTGAAAGAACCTTTCGCCAGGCTGCAGTTCTTAGGCTGTAGAGGGGCATCGTTCTAATGAAGCTCAAATTCTAAAAAAGGATGTGGTTATGACCGTTGCTTTTTGGTGCGTGTTGATCGTGATTCTGTTGCCGATAGGGTGCGCTGGCATTGCCAAGTTCAGCAGCGGCAAATTCAGTCCACGGCACAATCATGATCCCCGGGACTTTCTCGACCGCCTCGAAGGTCTCCCGCGGCGCGCCCACAACGCGCAGCAGAACAGCTTCGAAGCGATTCCAGGGTTTGCCGCTGGCGTGATCATCGCCCATGTCGCCGGCGTGGCGCAGTTGGTGACGATCGACGTGCTCGCGGTGCTGTTCGTGACAAGTCGCCTGCTCTACATCATCTTTTATCTAGCCGATCTCGCGGCCTTGCGCTCGCTGGCCTGGATCGTCGGGTTGGGGTTGGTGATCGCGCTGTTTGGCGTTTCAGTTTGATCACTCAACGGTAGCGCTGACACCCTGAGGTCTTGCCGCGAAAAAGACCGGGTGGGAGTGAGCTTGCTCACGAAGAGGCCAGTACATCCGCCAAATCTTCATCGGTGGAAATGCCTTCTTCGCGAGCAAGGTGGAGCGCCATTCCGGTCACTCCTGTAGAAAAAGATAAAGGCCCCGCCGACGACCTTACTCGTCATCCTCGTCGGGCTGCACCTTCTCCAGCTTTTCCTGCTCGTCCTGCAGTTCTTTGCGGGACTCGGCCAGCTTGTCTTTTCGCTTGTCGATTTTCTCCGGATCGCCCTTGCTCATGGCCTTGTTCAGGTCCGCCTGGCGACGGCTGACTTCGCGCTTGGCATCCAACACCTTTTGCTCCTGCTGCTTGACCAGGTCGACGTCGTTGCAGTTGGCGTTTAACTCGCTCAGGGCTTTTTGCAACCCGGCCTGTTGATTGGTATTGCCTGCGGCCTTGGCGTTTTCAATCTGAGTGGTGATGTCCTGACGCTTCGCGGCGCATCCGGACGGTTCCGGCGCTTGGTCGGCCGCAAACACGGGCGCGACCAGAAATCCGCACGCGGTGAACGCAAAAAGGGATGACAGGAATTTCATGAATACTCCTTGAACACAAATAGCCGCACGCTCGACACAATCATGCGGCCCTAAAAATACTAAAAACCGTTGATGCCTTCGTCCCGCAGTTGGCGACTTAACGCCTGCACCTGCGGGTCTTGAAAAAATGCATGTAACTGCTTCGCCCGTCCTGAGCCAATGCCGGGTTCGGCCTGCCATTCCACGGCGCTTCGCGAGGCCAGCGCTACCCAGGATCCGCCCAGATCAACGCCCGTCGCGGGCGGCAAACCGATGGCTTTGAGCCACACGACAAAGGGCTTCTCACGTGCAGCCTGAAAACTTGCCAGCAGTTTAGCGCTGCTGCGCTCGCCCAGGCCGGGAATGTTAGCAAGCTGTGCACCGTCGAGGGTCATCCAGTCCAACAAACCCTTTAATTGCCCCGCCTTAATCAACTTGTCCCACGTGCCCGGTCCTACGCCGCTGAGCGCCAACCCCTTCTTCCCGCTCAGCCATTTAAGTCGTTCACGGAACTGGCTTTCGCAGCCTTCGGTGGGCTGCCAGCAACTCAGTGGATGGAAATCCTCCGCTCTCGGAACATTCAGCGGAGCGCGCTCGACGCTGCGCGATACCACCTCGTCCAGACGCGGAATCGTCAGCCCGGCGAGGCTGATCGCGACCTGATCCCCGGGCCGTATGTCCATCTGCTCCCAGCGCCTCAGCGAACCGACGCTGATGCGGGCGATCATTCGGTCATCCAGGCGCACCGGTTCGATGTCCAGCACGGGCGTGATCTTGCCGCTGCGCCCGACATTGAAATGAACCTTGCGCACCTCGGCCAGCGCTTGCGCAAACGGGTACTTCCACGCCGCGATCCAGTAAGGCGCTTTCGCCTGCCAGCGCTCGGCCGATGGGCGCTCGCCCTGCCGGATGACCACGCCATCGGTGGCAAACGGCAGCGGCGAACAGTACCAGTGCTCTCGCCAGTTCTTTGCCTGAGTGAAACCCTCCAGCGGCTCACTGAATCGCGCGCTGTCCTCGAAACCCATGGCTCTGAGCCCTGCCAGTCGCTCGTTCATCCCCGTCGGACCTTCCGGCCAGTCCCAGACGAACAAGCCGATGTGCGCGCCTGCCTCCTCGCTGATCGCGTGACGCGCCAACAAGCCGGCTACTTTGCTGCGAGCGTTCAGACTGCCGGCGTCCGCCTGAACGTGATCTGTCAGCTTCCAATACAGCTCGCCTTGGAGGATCACGGTCTTTTCCCACGCGAGATGGCGAGGAATCGCCTCGATCTGGTGGGCATGCCCCGTCCAGTCCTGGCCGAAAACGCCGTCGCCCCGGCTGATGGCACTCACCAGTTTGCCGTCGACATAAACCAGCGTGACCGCCACGCCATCCACTTTTGGCTGAATCCACAGATCGCTTCGCTCTTCAAGCCACGCTTGAACGGCGGCCTCGCCCGGCAATTTTGTCAGGCCGGTGTGCGGGATGGGATGTGCGACAGGACCGCGAGAGGTTTTCAGGGGGTTGGAGGGCGACGCCGACGTGGTCGCGAAACAACTGCGCAGATCGGCGAGGCGCTGAACGGATTGGTCGTACAACTCATCGGCCACCAGAGAAACGCCTTGGCGGTGATAACTGTCGTCCCACTGGGTGATCTGGCTTTGCAGCGCCAGGATCTCGCTTCGGGCTTTGGCCGGTGGCCAGTCGGGGCAGGAGGTGGCATTAGTAGCGATGGAAACGAGGGCGATTAAAGCGCAGGTTATAGCGCGGAGGAGGGGCAGCATTGGAGCGTCCTTGCCGGGGGAGGGACTGCAAGGCTAGGTTTTCCCGATGGGCGTTTCATCGCGCCTTGGTTACCGCTTTTGTCTCGCACCGGTACAGCCAGGCCTTTTTTCCACGCCCGGCTGTGTCTTGAGCTGGGTGGTCACGAGTGCAAAATGATGTTTCATCCCAGCAATAGGAAGAAACGCGCCATGGACCTGTCGACCGTCGCTTTATTCGTTCCTGCCTGTTTCGCTTTGAACATGGCGCCTGGCCCCAACAACCTGCTCTCCATCAGCAACGCCTCACGTTACGGATTCGGCGGCGCTTGCATGGGCGGGCTCGGTCGGTTGCTGGCATTCGCGATCATGATTGCGCTGGCGGCGGTCGGGCTTACGGCAGTGCTGCACACGTCCGAGTGGTTGTTTCATGCGATCAAAATTGTGGGGGCGGCGTATCTGTTCTATCTGGCGTTACAACTGTGGCGAGCGCCGTCGGAGGCCCACGATATTGAAGCGGGCGCGCAGGTTGGCGTGGCGAGGCTGGCACGTCAGGAGTCTGGTCGCCATCGGCAATCCCAAAGCCATTCTGTTGTTCACGGCGTTTCTGCCGCAATTCTTGGACCGTACCGGCGTTGTCACCACTCAATTCGCACAATTGGGCGCGATGTTTCTGGCGCTGGAATGTATCGCTATCGGGCTGTATTGCTGGATGGGTGTGCATGCGCGGCGGTTGTTTGCCAAGCCCAGTGGCAAGCGGCTGTTCAACCGGGTGTGTGCGGGGTTGTTGGCGAGTGCGGCGTCGTTTTTGCTGGTGGCGCGTAGGGTGTGATTGTTTCCGCAGCCCGAATGCAAAAAGCCCCGGGCGACTCACATCGCCAAGGGCTTTTTCTTTTACCGGGTGCCGCTAAGCGCTATGCACCCAGCGGATATTACAAACCGGCAGCGGCGCGCAACGCGTCGGCGCGGTCGGTTTTTTCCCAGGTGAACGTGGTGAAGGTGTCGTCGCCCACGGTCTTGGTTTGCGGCGTGCGGCCGAAGTGGCCGTAGGCTGCGGTTTCCTGGTACATCGGGTGCAGCAGGTCGAGCATTTTGGTGATTGCGTATGGACGCAGGTCGAAGTGCTCGCGGACCAGCTGGACGATCTTGTCGTCGCTGATCTTGCCGGTGCCGAAGGTGTTCAGCGAGATCGACGTAGGCTGTGCAACGCCAATGGCGTAGGACACCTGAATCTCGCAGCGCTCGGCCAGGCCGGCAGCGACGATGTTCTTGGCGACATAACGGCCAGCGTACGCAGCCGAGCGGTCGACCTTCGATGGATCTTTACCGGAGAACGCGCCGCCACCGTGACGGGCCATGCCGCCGTAGCTGTCGACGATGATCTTGCGACCGGTCAGACCGCAGTCGCCCACTGGGCCGCCGATGATGAACTGGCCAGTCGGGTTGATGTGGAACTGAGTGTCCTTGTGCAGCAGTTCGGCCGGCAGCACGTGCTTGACGATCAGCTCCATCACGCCTTCGCGCAGATCTTTGTAGGACACTTCCGGGTTGTGCTGGGTCGACAGCACAACGGCGTCGATGCCCACCACGATGCCGTTTTCATAGCGGCACGTGACCTGGGATTTCGCGTCCGGGCGCAACCACGGCAGCAGGCCGGATTTACGGGCTTCGGCCTGGCGGTGTACCAACTGGTGCGAGAACGCGATCGGCGCAGGCATCAGCTCGGCGGTTTCGTTGCTGGCGTAGCCGAACATCAGGCCTTGGTCGCCAGCGCCCTGATCTTCAGGTTTTGCGCGGTCGACACCCTGGTTGATGTCAGGGGACTGCTTGCCGATGATGTTCATCACGCTGCAGGTCGCACCGTCAAAACCGACGTTGGAGCTGGTGTAGCCGATCTCGCAGATCACGTCACGAACGATCTGCTCCAGGTCGACCCACGCGGTCGTGGTGACTTCGCCGGCAACAATGGCCACACCGGTCTTGACCAGGGTTTCCACGGCGACGCGCGCCTGCTTGTCCTGGGCAATGATGGCGTCCAGCACCGCATCGGAGATCTGGTCGGCGATTTTGTCCGGATGTCCTTCAGACACGGACTCGGAGGTGAAAAGGGAGTATTCGCTCATCTCGACGGTTTTCCTGATTAGTACCGATGGTGAGTGTTGCCAGCCGGTCGCTGAAAATGGCGGACCTGGATCTGGAAACCATTACGTAAGCCTATGTACAGGCTTTCCCCGGGGACCAGCCCCGCAGCGATGGCCCAACGGGCCAGATCTTCCTGTTCGAAGCCTAACCAGAGATCGCCACAGGCCTCCTTGGCCCAGCTCTGGTCATGACTGCACAACTCTGTCACCAGCAGGCTACCGCCCGGTTGCAACAGGTTGGCCAATTGTTTGAGCGCTTCGGCGGGCGCGGCGAAATGGTGCAGCACCATATTCAAGACCACGCAGTTGCCGGAGATATTAGCGTTGGTCAGTGCATCGGCCAGTTTCAGCTCGACGTTAACCAGCGACTTCTGCGTGCAGATCTTGCGCGCCAGATCGAGCATTTCCGGGCTGTTGTCCAGGCCCGTCACATGTCGGAAACGCCGCGCCAGATCCGGCAGAAAACCGCCATCGCCCGGCCCCACTTCTATCGCCGTGGCATCGGCGGTGAAGCTCAGCTTGTCCAGCAACGACAGCAGGCTGTCGCGGTATTGCGGCAGCCCTGCGATCAGGTCCTGCTGGGCCCGAAATTTCTCGGCAGTGCGTGCGAAGAAATCCTGACTGGCATTGGCCCGCTGGCGATGCACCAACCCGATCCGGGTCTGTACGTCATCGGGCAGGCGCAGGTTGTCGGCTTCTTCAAGCATCGCCGCGTGCAGCTTGCCGCCGGTGTGTTCGGTGTGGGGCAGGGCGCGTCGATAAAAGATCGCGTTGCCTTCACGCCGCGTCGCCACCAGGTCTGCCTGGGCCAGGACCTTGAGGTGGTGGCTCATGCCGGACTGACCGATCGCAAAGATCTGCGCCAGCTCCAGTACGCCGAAGGAATCGTTCGACAGTGCGCGCAAGACATTCAGCCGCAGCGGATCGCCGCCGGCTTTGCACAGGGCAGCCAGCTCGTCGCATTCATCATGGCTAATGGCAGGCACGCGAAGATTCATAAGGCAGGCAGTCTAGTTATCGACCAGTGGTGTCGCAAGGGCAATATCAAAAAGTTTTGATATTGGTCGATCAGTGGCGGCACCCCGGCGCCGTGATTCTGCCGTTTGCCGTCGCGCGCTGGGTGCGGTGTACGAAAACACGTTAGCGGCAGAGGAAAACACCGATGGTGTGTGATCTGTCATTGCCCCCGGAGGGTGCCTGAGGGAAAATGGCCGCCTTTTTCCGGTCCCACTTTTATCTGCCCCAGGAGATCAGCGATGCCAAGCCGTCGTGAGCGAGCCAATGCCATTCGTGCCCTCAGCATGGATGCCGTGCAAAAGGCCAATAGCGGCCACCCGGGTGCCCCGATGGGCATGGCGGATATCGCTGAAGTGCTTTGGCGCGATTATCTGAAGCACAACCCAGCCAATCCGATGTTTGCTGACCGCGACCGGTTCATCCTGTCCAACGGTCACGGCTCGATGCTGATCTACTCGCTGCTGCACCTGACCGGCTACGACCTGTCCATCGAAGACCTGAAAAACTTCCGTCAGCTGCACAGCCGCACGCCGGGCCACCCGGAATACGGCTACACCCCGGGCGTTGAAACCACCACCGGCCCACTGGGTCAGGGTTTCGCCAACGCCGTTGGTTTTGCGGTTGCCGAGAAAACTCTGGCTGCTCAGTTCAACCGTCCAGGCCACAACATCGTCAACCACCACACCTACGTGTTCATGGGTGATGGCTGCATGATGGAAGGCATCTCCCATGAAGTCGCGTCGCTGGCCGGTACGCTGCGACTGAACAAGCTGGTCGCGTTCTACGACGACAACGGGATTTCCATCGACGGCGAAGTCGAAGGCTGGTTCACCGATGACACCCCGAAGCGCTTCGAGTCCTACGGGTGGCTGGTCATCCGTAACGTCGACGGCCATGACGCCGACGAGATCAAAACCGCCATCGACACCGCTCACAAGAGCGACAAGCCGACGCTGATCTGCTGCAAGACCACCATCGGTTTCGGTTCGCCGAACAAGCAGGGCAAGGAAGACTGCCACGGCGCTCCGCTGGGCACTGAAGAAATCGCCCTGACCCGCGCTGCGCTGAAGTGGACCCACGGTCCGTTCGAAATCCCGGCCGACATCTACAGCGAGTGGAACGGCAAGGAAAAAGGCCTGGCCGTCGAAGCCGAATGGGACCAGCGTTTCGCTGCCTACTCCGCTGCCTTCCCGACCGAGGCCAACGAGCTGATCCGCCGCATGAGCGGTGAACTGCCTGCTGATTTCGCCGAGAAATCCGCCGCGTACGTGGCTGAAGTCAACGCCAAGGGCGAAACCATCGCCAGCCGCAAGGCCAGCCAGAACGCCTTGAGCGCCTTCGGTCCGCTGCTGCCTGAGTTCCTCGGCGGCTCCGCTGACCTGGCAGGTTCCAACCTGACCATCTGGAAAGGCTGCCGCAGCATCACCGGCGAAGACGCCACCGGTAACTACCTGCACTACGGTGTTCGTGAGTTCGGCATGGGCGCCATCATGAACGGTATCGCCCTGCACGGCGGCTTCGTGCCGTACGGCGCGACCTTCCTGATCTTCATGGAATACGCCCGCAACGCCGTGCGCATGTCTTCGCTGATGAAGAAACGCATCATCTATGTGTTCACCCACGACTCCATCGGTCTGGGCGAAGACGGCCCGACTCACCAGCCGATCGAGCAACTGACCAGCCTGCGCACCACGCCGAACCTGGACTGCTGGCGCCCGGCTGATGCCGTTGAATCCGCCATCGCCTGGAAACACGCCATCGAACGTGATGACGGCCCATCGGCGCTGATCTTCTCTCGTCAGAACCTGCAACATCAGGCGCGTGATGCCGAGCAGCTGGAAAACATCAACCGCGGTGGTTACGTGCTGCGCGACTGCAGCGGCGAGCCGGACCTGATCCTGATCGCCACCGGTTCCGAAGTCGGCCTGGCTGTTCAGGCATACGACAAGCTGACCGCAGATGGCAAGAACGTGCGTGTGGTTTCCATGCCGTGCACCAGCGTTTTCGAAACCCAGAGCGCCGAGTACAAGCAGTCGGTTCTGCCGCTGCAAGTCAGCGCCCGCATCGCCATCGAAGCTGCTCACGCCGACTACTGGTACAAATACGTGGGCCTGGAAGGTCGCGTCATCGGCATGACCACCTTTGGCGAGTCGGCACCTGCCAATCTGCTGTTCGAAGAGTTCGGCTTCACGCTGGAGAACGTTCTTTCCACGGCTGAAGAGCTGCTGGAAGACTAAGCACCACCGCGTTGCCCTTGTAGGCGCGTGACTTGTCCTGCGATCTGCTGCCTGTAACTGGCAGATCGCGGGAAGAGCCACGCGCCTGCAGGTTCTCTGTACCACTCAAGATGTTGAGAACCCCATGCCTCAGCCACGCCCTTATAAAGTCGCCCTCAATGGTTACGGTCGTATCGGCCGCTGCGTGCTGCGCGCGCTGTGCGAGCGAGGTGCAAAGGCTGGCTTTGACGTGGTGGCAATCAACGACCTGGCCGACATGGCCAGTCTCGAATACCTCACGCGCTTTGACTCCACACACGGCCGATTTCCCGGCGAAGTGCGGGTCGAAGGCGATTTTCTGCACATCAACGATCACGTCATCAAAGTGTTTCGCAGCGCGACGCCGGAAGGCATCGACTGGGGCTCGCTCGACGTGGATCTGCTGCTCGAATGCTCCGGCGTCTACAACACGCGCGCCGACGGCGAGCGCTTTCTTTCGGCCCGTGCACCACGGGTGTTGTTCTCCCAACCCATGGCCAGCGAAGCCGACGTCGACGCCACCATCGTCTACGGCATCAATCAGGAAACCCTGACGGGCGATGAGCGGCTGGTGTCTGCCGCGTCGTGCACCACCAATTGCAGCGTGCCATTGCTCGACCTGCTGAATCGCGAACTGGGCCTCGAATACGTCACCATCACCACGATTCACTCGGCGATGAACGATCAGCCGGTGATCGACGCCTATCATCACGAAGATCTGCGCCGTACGCGCTCGGCGTTTCAGTCGATCATCCCGGTGTCCACTGGTCTGGCGCGCGGCATCGAGCGGCTGCTTCCGGAACTTGCCGGCCGAATTCAGGCCAAAGCAGTTCGTGTGCCGACGGTGAACGTCTCGTGCCTGGACATCACGCTGCAGGTCGCTCGTGATACCGATGCCGTCGAGATCAACCGCATCCTGCGCGAGGCCGCCACCCGCGGCCCGCTGAAGGGACTGCTGGCGTATACCGAATTGCCGCATGCCAGTTGCGATTTCAACCACGACCCGCACTCGGCCATCATTGATGCCAGCCAGACGCGGGTCTCGGGCCCTCGGTTGGTGAACATCCTGGCGTGGTTCGACAACGAGTGGGGTTTTGCCAATCGCATGCTGGATGTCGCCGATCACTACCTGCACACCACTCATAAACAATAGTAAAAACAGGGAATGCCTCATGACCGTGTTGAAGATGACCGACCTCGATCTGCAAGGTAAGCGTGTACTGATCCGCGAAGACCTCAACGTTCCGGTCAAAGACGGCGTGGTGACCAGCGATGCCCGCATTCTCGCGTCGCTGCCAACCATCAAGCTGGCGCTGGAGAAAGGCGCAGCCGTTATGGTCTGCTCTCACTTGGGTCGCCCCACCGAGGGCGAGTTTTCTGCCGAGAACAGTCTCAAGCCGGTTGCTGACTACCTGAGCAAGGCGCTCGGTCGTGAAGTGCCGCTGGTCGCGGAATACCTGGACGGTGTCGACGTCAAGGCGGGCGATATCGTGCTGTTCGAGAACGTGCGCTTCAACAAGGGCGAAAAGAAGAACGCTGACGAGCTGGCGCAGAAGTACGCCGCTTTGTGTGATGTGTTCGTGATGGACGCTTTCGGCACTGCCCACCGTGCAGAGGGCTCGACCCACGGCGTGGCCAAATTCGCTAAAGTCGCCGCCGCCGGTCCGCTGCTGGCCGCTGAACTTGACGCGCTGGGCAAGGCCCTCGGCAATCCGGCCCAGCCAATGGCGGCTATCGTTGCCGGCTCCAAAGTCTCCACCAAACTGGACGTGCTCAATAGCCTCAGCGAGAAGTGTAATCAGCTGATTGTCGGGGGTGGCATCGCCAATACCTTCCTGGCAGCAGCGGGTCATCCAGTTGGCAAGTCCTTGTACGAACCAGATCTGCTTGAGACTGCCAAAGCCATCGCGGCCAAGGTCAGTGTGCCGTTGCCGGTGGACGTGGTGGTTGCCAAGCAATTCGCCGCCGATGCCGAAGCGACCGTCAAACTGATCGCCGACGTGGCCGATGACGACATGATTCTCGACATCGGTCCTCAAACAGCTGCTCACTTTGCCGAACTGCTGAAATCTTCCAAGACTATTCTCTGGAACGGCCCGGTCGGCGTATTCGAGTTCGATCAGTTCGGCGAAGGTACCAAGACGCTGGCTCAGGCAATCGCTGAGAGCTCTGCTTTCTCCATCGCTGGCGGGGGCGACACGTTGGCCGCCATCGACAAATATGGTGTAGGCGACAAAATCTCCTATATCTCTACAGGCGGCGGTGCGTTCCTCGAGTTTGTCGAGGGCAAGGTTCTGCCTGCCGTGGAAGTTCTGGAACAACGCGCCAAGGCCTGACCGGCCAAGGTGAAGGGGAGTGAAATGGTCAAGCCATTACCGCTGTTGATCATGGCGGGTTTGCTGGTCGGCTGCGCAAGCAAGCCTGAAGCGGAGACGACGTCCAGCGCGGCACCGGGATTGCTTCAGGTCAGCTGCTATCAGGCGGGCTGGCAGGCGGAAACCGTACCGATCGTTTACAAGCGTGGCGGGCCTGAGGTCTGGGAAAAATACGAATTCATGCCTGCCGTGGGACCAGTCCCCTGTCACTGAGTGTCAGTTGATGGTGTGCCGGAATACAGGAACAGCATTGCCCCTACCATGATCGACATCCGTCACGCGGTGCAGGGGATTCAGGAGTAGTAATGAAAGGCTTGTTAGCCCTTGCGACACTGATGCTGCTGAGCGGTTGCGCCAGCATGAAGGCATCGGAACCGGCAGCCCCCTGGACCCATTGGGTCTGCGACAGCAAAGCCGAAATTTTCTGGAAGTACGCCGATGCCGCGAAGAAGGAGGTGGATGTACGCCTCAATCAGAGCGAGCAGGTATTCCGTCTGCAAGCATCGCCCGGAGCTTCGGGCGCGCTCTACAGTAACGGCGTGCTGGCGTTCGACAACAAGGGCAGCGAAGGCCTGGTCTACTGGGACGCTACCAACGATTTGATCGGTCGTGGCTGCAAGGCGCCGTAAAGGGCCGAGCAGTTCGAGCGAGGCTGCACCGGGGCGATGACTGAGCAATCGACCCCTATAATTTGAATAGCCGCCAATACGGCACGCACGATTAACGACCCCACCGGGAGAGAGACAGACAATGGCACTTATCAGCATGCGCCAGATGTTGGACCACGCAGCCGAATTCGGTTACGGCGTCCCTGCATTCAACGTGAATAACCTGGAACAAATGCGCGCCATTATGGAAGCGGCCGACAAGACCGATTCTCCGGTGATCGTTCAGGCTTCGGCCGGTGCGCGCAAATACGCTGGCGCCCCGTTCCTGCGCCACCTGATCCTGGCGGCGATCGAAGAATTCCCGCACATCCCGGTGGTTATGCACCAAGACCACGGCACCAGCCCGGCCATCTGCCAGCGCTCCATCCAGCTGGGCTTCAGCTCGGTGATGATGGACGGTTCGCTGCGCGAAGACGGCAAAAGCCCTGCGGACTATGAGTACAACGTTCGCGTCACCCAGGAAACCGTCGCCATGGCTCACGCCTGCGGTGTTTCGGTTGAGGGCGAACTGGGCGTTTTGGGTTCGCTGGAAACCGGCATGGCCGGTGAAGAAGACGGTGTCGGCGCAGAAGGCATGCTGGACCACAGCCAGATGTTGACCGATCCGGAAGAAGCAGCGGATTTCGTCAAGAAAACCCAAGTCGATGCCTTGGCCATCGCCATCGGCACCAGCCACGGCGCTTACAAGTTCACCAAGCCGCCTACCGGCGACATTCTGGCGATCGAGCGCATCAAAGAAATCCACAAGCGCATTCCGAACACCCACCTGGTGATGCACGGTTCTTCTTCCGTTCCGCAGGAATGGCTGAAAATCATCAACGAGTTCGGCGGCGACATCAAAGAAACCTACGGCGTGCCGGTCGAAGAAATCGTTGAAGGCATCAAGCACGGCGTGCGCAAGGTCAACATCGACACCGACCTGCGTCTGGCGTCCACCGGTGCCATCCGCGAGTTCATGGCAAAAAACCCGAGCGAGTTCGACCCACGCAAGTACCTGGCGAAAACCGTATCGGCCATGCGCGATGTGTGTATCGCCCGTTACGAAGCATTCGGCACCGCCGGCAACGCCTCCAAGATCAAGCCGATCTCCCTGGAGAAGATGTTCGAGCGTTATGCCAAGGGCGAGCTGAACGCCAAAGTGAACTGATCGTTTTCTGATCAATTTGCAAGAATGAAGAAGCCCGCAGCGATGCGGGCTTTTTTGTGGCTGTGATTCGCGAACGTTATTTCGGCAGTCCGATGACTCGGCCGACATACATTGGGTCAGGCTGGTCACGCTGTGCTTCAGTGAACAATCGCAGTGCCTGTAGTGACGCGTCGCTGAACGGCGCCGACTTCGGCCCGGCGGCCAAGTCCACATGCAGCAGCATCTGCTCGCTCGCTGCCAACTCGACATCCCCTTCTGCTTTGTAAAGCCCGTGATAAAGCTGCACCCGCTTGCGGTCGTGTCCGATGATGTGCGTACGCACTTCCACCGCTTCCCCGAGCTTCACTTCGTGCAGGAAGTTGATGTGCGCCTCGAGCGTGAACAGCGAGTGGCCGCTCGCATCCCGATCGTCACTGGCGAGGCCGATTCGGTCCATGAAGGCGTCTGTGGCGAAGCTGAAAATCAGTAAATAATAGGCATCGCGGAGGTGACCGTTGTAGTCGACCCAATCGGCGAGGACCGAGGTTTTGTAGGTAATGAGCGCAGGCATAGAATTCCCATGGCTGAAATCGTGGTGAGCTGAATGGGCCTGTTCGTGAGCAAGCTCACTCCCACAGGTCTTGCGTGAACCAATGTAGGGCCGGCTTTAGCCGGGAAGACGGCAAGCGCCACACCGCGAAATTTCGGGTGCACATCAGAACAGTATTTCTCGATCCCCTGTAGGAGCGAGCTTGCTCGCGAAGGCCCCAGTTCAGACGATAGGGCGCTGGCGTATCAATCCTCGAACGCCATCCCATGCTTGGCTTTTGTGATTCTCACCGCTTCAATCACCGCCAGCAGGCAGTCATCGCGATACCGCTCCAGCGCTGAAATGCTGTGGCTGCCCAGTTGATCCGAGGTGCCATCGACCACATCGTCGATCAGCTTGTCGGTCAGCTCGGGCGCCGGAAGATAGGTCCACGGCAACTGCAGCGCCGGGCCGAATTGCGCCATGAAGTGGCGCATGCCCGCATCACCGCCGGCCAGGGTGTAGGTCAGGAAGGTGCCCATAAATGACCAGCGCAAGCCAGCGCCGAAACGGATCGCGTCATCGATTTCGCCGGTGGTCGCCACCCCATCGTTCACCAAGTGCAACGCCTCACGCCATAGCGCTTCCAGCAAGCGATCTGCAATGAAGCCGGGGACTTCTTTGCGCACATGCAGCGGGCGCATGCCGAGTGATGCATAGACCTGAATCGCCGCCTGCACCGCTTCAGGCGCAGTGTTTTTGCCGCCGACCACTTCCACCAGTGGCAGCAGATAAACCGGATTAAACGGATGACCCACCACGCAGCGTTCCGGGTGGGTGGCGCTTTCGTAAAACTCCGATGGCAGCAGGCCGGAAGTGCTGGAGCCAATGATTGCGTCAGGCTTGGCCGCCGCGCTGATCTTGCTGTGCAGATCCAGTTTGAGGTCAAGGCGCTCCGGGGCGCTTTCCTGGATGAAGTCAGCATCGCGGACGCATTCCTCGATCGTGTCGACGAATCGCAGGCGTTCCTGGGAGGCGCCCCCCGTCAGGCCCTTTTGCTCAAGCGCCGGCCAGGCGTTGGCGACGCGCTTGCGCAGCGCCGCTTCCGCACCCGGCGCCGGGTCCCAGGCCATGACATCCAGGCCATGAGCCAGCGCGCGCGCCACCCAGCCGCTGCCGATGACACCGCTGCCCAAGGCGGCGAAGGTTTTGATCTGTGTAATGAAGGTCATGTCGGTTACTCGAAAAAGTGTCGAAGCCCTTGTGGGAGTGAGCTTGCTCGCGATAGCTATTTATCTGTGCGGCATGTGTGACTGACACACCGTTATCGCGAGCAAGCGCACTGCTGCACGGTAGGATTTGTGGAGGGATCAAAACCGCTTCTTAAGCCCCATCTTCACGCGGCCCTCTGCCGGGGTCATAACCCGGGCGCCCAGGCGGCTGAGAATCTCGCTGGCGCGCTCGACCAGTGCGCCGTTGCTGGCGAGTACACCTTTGTCGAGCCAGATGTTGTCCTCCAGACCAACCCGCACGTTGCCACCGAGCAACACGGCCTGCGCGGCCATCGGCATTTGCATGCGGCCGATACCAAAGGCGGCCCAGACTGCATCGGCAGGCAAGTTGTCGACCATGGCTTTCATCGTGGTGGTGTCCGCCGGCGCCCCCCACGGAATGCCCAGGCACAGCTGAAACAGCGGGTTGTCGAGCAAGCCTTCTTTCATCATCTGCTTGGCAAACCACAGGTGGCCGGTGTCAAAAATCTCCAGTTCGGCCTTAACACCCAGCTCCTGAATGCGCTTGGCACCGGCCCGCAGTTGCGCGGGCGTGGACACGTAAATGGTGTCGCCATCGCCGAAGTTGAGGGTGCCGCAATCCAGCGTGCAGATTTCCGGCAGCAGCGCTTCGACATGCGCCAGCCGGGTCAGCGGACCGACCAGATCGGTGCCGGGGCCGAAATCGGTCGGACGTTCGCCCGAGCCGATTTCCAGATCGCCGCCCATGCCCGCGGTCAGGTTGACGATGATGTCGATGTCGGCTTCACGAATGCGGTCCATGGTTTCGCGGTAAAGCTCGACGTCACGGCTGAACTTGCCGGTCTCGGGGTCGCGCACATGGCAGTGCACGACCGTCGCCCCGGCCTTGGCGGCCTCGACTGCGGCAGCGGCAATCTGCTTGGGCGTGATCGGGACCAGGTGGCTTTTCCCGGTCGTGTCGCCAGCACCGGTCAGTGCGCAGGTGATGATGACGTCGTGATTCATGGGTGAGGTTCCTTGCAGGCCAGACAGTAACGCGGACATTTGCATTCCGCTTTTGAGGTGCAAAGCTACGCAGCGGCGAACCCCTCAAAACGCACAGCGGCGACACGGTCTTGCACAGCAGCGACCTGTGCTGTTGCTGCCCATCGGCAAGAGGTGTATTTGATGATCGGGCCCAGGAAGCTCGCTTGCTTCTGATCACGTCTCGCCCAAATCGCCTCTGTCGCTCAAATCCCAAGGAACGCGCCAACGATGTCCCAGGATTTCTACTTTCTGCTCATGCCCGGCTTTTCGATGATGGGCTTCGTGTCGGCGCTTGAGCCGTTGCGCGTCGCCAATCGCTTTGGTGGCGAGCTGTTTCGCTGGCACATCCTGAGCGTCGACGGCGGTCCTGTGATTGCCAGCAACGGCATGTCGGTAAATGCCGATGCCGCGCTTGAGCCGCTGAAAAAAGGCGCGACGTTATGGGTGATGGGCAGCGTCGATCCACTGAAGTTTTACACAGGCACGCTGGAACACTGGCTGCGCCGACTGGACCTGGAAGGCGTGGTTCTTGGGGCGATCGACACAGGCAGCTTCATCCTCGCCCAAGCCGGTCTGTTGGAGGGTTATCGCCTGACCCTGCATTGGGAAGCGCTCGACGCCTTCAAGGAAACCTATCCCCGGCTGCTAGCAACGCAGGAATTGTTCGAGATCGACCGACGCCGCATCACCTCGGCCGGCGGCACCGCCTCCATCGACATGATGCTCGACCTGATCGGGCAGGCTCACGGGCCAGAATTGGCGATCCAAGTGTCCGAGCAGTTCGTCCTCGGGCGCATACGCCAGCGCAAAGACCACCAGCGCATGCAGATTGCCACGCGCTATGGCATCAACAACAAGAAAATGGTGCAGGTCATCGGCGTCATGGAGCAGCACACCGAGCCGCCGCTGAGCACGCTGGAACTGGCAGAAGGCATTCAGGTGACGCGGCGTCAGCTGGAGCGGTTGTTCCGCTTGCACCTGAATGACACGCCGAGCAATTTTTATCTCGGCCTGCGGCTGGAAAAAGCCAGACAGCTGCTGCGCCAGAGCGATATGAGCGTGCTGGAAGTCAGCATTGCCTGCGGGTTTGAATCGCCGTCGTATTTCACCCGCAGTTACAGGGCGAGATTTGTGGTGTGCCCTAGGGAAGATCGCGGTCGCACGCGCGAGACGAAGGCTGTTTGACTCCTGATTATTGTCAATTATACTCGCGACTATAAATTATAGTCCGAGCAATAATTGGGTATAAATCATGACCAAACGCACTGGTTTTGTGTTCAAGCGCACTGGCCTCGCGTCTACCGTCGCCGAAGGTTTGACCGGCGAAGGACTGCACGACTACTCATCAGGACTGTTCCTCGCGGCGCCGCGTCGCACGGGCAAGAGCACCTTCCTGCGCGAGGATCTGGTTCCGCAGTGTCTGAGCGAAGGCTGGCTGCCAGTGTATGTCGACCTCTGGGCTGATCGTAAACAGGACCCCGCAGACCTGATCAGTGCGGCCATCGCCGTTGCTCTGGTGCCGTACGAAAAAGGCATTCGCAAGCTCGCCAAATCAGCCGGCATCGATAAGCTCAATTTCCTGCGCACGTTGTCGTGGGACTTCACCACGCCGCAATTGCCAGTGGGCTCGACGTTAACGCAGGCCTTGCAGCTGTTGCACAGTGCGTCGCAGAAGATGATCGTGCTGATCATCGATGAAGCTCAGCACGCCTTGACCAGTGAAGCCGGGGTCAACGCGATGTTTGCGTTGAAGGCCGCACGGGACGAGCTCAATCAAGGTCATGAGCAAGGCAACGGCGCCTTGCGGCTAGTGTTGACAGGCTCGAACCGAGACAAGCTGGCCCATCTGGTATTGAACAAAAATCAACCATTTTATGGCTCAAGCATTACGCCGTTTCCGCTGTTAGGCAAAGACTTCACCAAAGCCTACACGGCCCACCTCAACAGCCATCTGGCCCTCACCAACCAGTTTTCCGCAGCGGATATCGATTCAGCGTTCGAGCTCGTGGGGCGCCGTCCCGAAATGCTGCGTGCAATCATCGGCGATGTGGCGCTTGAGCTGGGAGACGCCGAGAATCTTGGCCAATTGCTGCATGACAGCGCCCGGTTGCTGCGGGCGGGCGTGTGGGAGGAGTTTGAAAGCGCCTACAACGCCCTGACGTTGCCGCAGCGCGCGGTGCTGGAAGTGATGGCTGATCGCGCCCGCGACAACCAGCCGTTCGCACCCTTCGCCGATGCCACGTTACTTGCAGTGGGAAAGGCACTGGAGGCGCTGGGCAGCGAAGTGGTGCCGGGTACTCAGACCATTCAGGCGGCCATCGACGCGTTACGTGACAAAGAGTTGGTGTGGAAGTCCAGTCGCGGCGCGTACGCCCTGGAGGACAAGGCGCTGGGCGAGTGGCTGCTGCAGCGAAGAGAACCCCAGTAAACGTATTGCTTACTGGGTCTTCATCAACGCCGAACACGCCGCTTTGTAAGCCTCGTGCTGATATTTGTTCAGCGCCGTCGGCAGTTCAAAGCTGTGCTTCTTCATCTGAGCATTAATGGTCTGGGGCGACAGCAGGACGACGTCGCAGTCTTCCAGCAGCTGAAAGATGGTCTCGATCTTGAACGTCGTCGGGCCGCCGGCGAACTCGCCTTTCTTGCTGCGCTTTTTGATTGCGATATGACCAATGCCATTGTCACGCACGAATGCCTCGATCTGGCGGGCAAACGCTTTGACGTTGACGGCCTCATCGTCGTCTTCGAGTGCGATCTTCTTGGTAGGCAGTGCAACGTGTTCGAGTGCGCCGGACGCGCGAGTGGCGACAGCGAAGATGGCCTCGCTGCCTTTGATTTCTACGCCGCAGATGTTCATGTGCATACCTTGAGCTCGGGAAGGGCGTCAGGGTAGCGCATTCGGGATCACTCAGACTGCGCGACGGTGTCCAGATACTCCGATCGTTCGTCGCTGGCGCGGGTCAGGCAGTCGTTCTGGTCGATGTTGAATTCCTTGGTGCCGGGCTTGGCCGGGAACACTTCAACGGCGCAATCCGCGTCACGCAGTTTTTTCCAGGCTTCCTGGGCCGCCTTGAGTTTGGTGGCGAATTCCTCGGCCTGAGCCTTGTTCGCCCCGAACTGCGTCTGCACGCGCTCAAGCACGTTCTGCACATTCTCGGTCAGCAACTTCTCCGCCGTGTCGCGGCTGTACACCGAGCACTCGAGCGTCTGCTGATCTTCTTCAACGCCGTCACAAGGGCTGGCGGCCGGATTGGCTGCTGCGTGTGCGCCTGTCGCGAATAGAGCCAGAGCCAGAAACATGGTTTTCATTGGGGCTTTCCGAGTCAGAGATGGAATGGATTCTCGCCCAAGCGCGAGCCAAAGAACAGGTGTCAAATGCGGGCATCGACCGTACGCCGTGAGCCAGCGTCGCTTGTTGACGGTTTCGACCATTTTGCAGTCGTTTTTGCTCGCGACGCTTGGACTTCTGATGCGTCAGATAGGGAGTTTTCTCGAATATTCGCGAAGTAAAAGAACCGTCCTACGGAAAAGTCTGAAATTTTCCATCAGGGTTTTTGTAGCGAGTTTCTTTGGGTAGGATCCAATCCGCGCCGTTAACCGGCACTCGCAAATGACACCGGTCAAGCAACTCTGGGAGAGAACTCATGGCGCTCGACGCATTTATCCAATTCGACGGCATTCCAGGTGAGAGCCTCGACGACCAGCACAAGAACTGGATTGAAATCCTCGGCTATAACTTCGGCACCCATCAAAGCGCATCGGCAACTGCCAGTTCGGCGGGCGGTGCTTCGTCAGGCCGGACCACTGTTACCACCTTCAACTTCTCCAATTCCTCGACGCTGCCAGTGCGAAGCTGCTGCAGGCAAGCTGTGCAGGTCAGCACTTTTCAAAGGTGACCATCGCGGTACATCGTGCCGGTGGCGACAAGCTCAAATATTATGAGATCGTCCTCGAGGAAGTGATCATCGCTGACTATGCCCAAAGCGCGAGTGATGGCGTGCCCCGCGAAGTGGTGCAGCTCGATTACGGACGTATCAAAACCAACTACGTTCAGCAGCGTCGTAGCGATGGTGGTGGGGGCGGCAACGTGACGGGTGGCTGGGACCGTATCAAAAACACGATTTACGCGTGAGGGTCTTCTATGTCGCGGCCTTACAGCTTCATCAATGATCAGATGCAGACCTATTTTTCTATCAAGGCAAAACTGCCCTTGGGGCGCCGCGCGGCCGATAAATTCGATGTGCTTAATGCCCACATCCGCAATTCCACCGTAGCGGCGGGAGAAATCGTCATCGTCCCCGATGATTCAACCTCCGCGTGCACGTCTGAAGAAGCCGAACTCATGAGGCTTGCTACGATGACCCATCAGGGCCTCATCGATAACGACGCAGGAGGCGACGACTTCATCGTGGCCAACCACGAACTCATCACGCGGCTACTTGGCAATACCTCAATCGGTATCGGAATGGCTGCTGACGCTTGGGAAAAGCATCTGGAGCAGATCAAGACCACGCTCGACAGCATCGATGCCCTGCATAAGCAACACATGGCCTCGGGAACCCTGATCGAACGAAATCTGTTCTATACCAAACGCCGTCAGCTTTTCGACAAACTCGAAAAGCTGCTGAAAGGCTTTCTTAGTCTGGGAGCAGGACTGCGGAACACAGGCTCAATCCGGCGAATGCTGGGGATCTCAACTAAAAGCTACCTGCACACTGGCGAGATCAGACACTACGCCGAAAAAACGAGCGGCGTTGCCAAAGCGGCGAAGCTAATAAAAAGAGGAGCTTATGTGGGGATAGTTCTCGATACAGCTTCGACGGCGGTTGATATCAAGACGGCTTGCTCGACGGGCCGGGAGGATGAGTGTACGAAGGCGAAGTATGTTGAGGGGAGTAAGCTGGTTGGTAATTTGGGGGGCGCTGCGGCCGGCGCGGGAGTGGCTACTGTGATTTGCGTTACCGGGTTGGGGCTTACAACAGGTCCGGGTGCACTCGCCTGCGGTGTCATCACTGCTGGGATATTGGGTTGGTTGGGGGGCGAGATAGGAGGTAAGGGAGGCGAGATGACGGGCGAGTTACTCTATGAGGTCTCTCAATGAAAGATATCGTACCTGGCCTAGTTGCAACTTCGATAATGATCCCTGGAATCCTGAACTTATTGGTGCTGCTATTCATCACCTGGTGGGTAAGGGACGAGGTGGACAGCCGTCTTTCTCGATGTTCCATAATTATAGATATCAAGACCACTTTTGGTGGCTTGGGATTTATCGGAGATGTCTATAGGGTAGGCACTGTGGCGTGTATCTTAATTTTCCCTAAGCTGTTCCTCAAGCGAGGAGTCATTGATGTCCGGCAGGTAGTGGACTTTCCAAAAAAATGGAAACTATTGATCGTGGTGCCGTTTTTTCTAAATATCATTTTTTTTACGGCCATGTTGGTGTTTCGTGCCTGGCTCTACTTTTATGATTTCTAACGACTTCATATGCTTTGAAGAATATCTCCATTGGCACCGAAATAGCAGCCGACGCTGGTGAGAGCTATTTTCAAAGGGTGGCATCATTAATGTAAGCATATAAGTATTTTGGTTGTATTTGCAGGGTGCGTGAAGCTATTAGTAGCTGACAGCTTTTTTGCGATTGGCCCGGAGGTCATTATGATAATTAGAAGCGGACACTATCGTCATGGTGGCGCCATTCATTCTGCGGATCATGACTTTATCGTTTTGACGATGTGTATCCTTTTCGTAGTCACTCTGTTGTATACGGTGTTGATAACGTTGTATCTGCGAAACAAGATCAATAAATCACTGGATAACTGTTTAGCGGTCACGGACTCTAGTTTGTTCCAGATCGGGACCGGGTTTCTAGGAGATATCAGAAAATTAGCCATCGTAAGCGCGATGTTCCTTCGGCCCCAAATGTTCCTGAAACTGGGCGCCATCGACTTGGAGCAGGTCGATACATTCCCAAAAAATTCAAATACATGATGTTGGCTCAGGTGGCTCTAGTCACATTGACGACGTTAGTCACCCTCGTTTTTTTTGTTTGGGCGTATCTTCCCGACTTCTGAATTCCGCCCCAGAGCGCCCCCCTGCCTGAATGGCTGCATCATCGTGAGGACCTGCTGCGTCGTCATGCCTATGCCTTTGTCGTTTCTTGACGCTTTCGGCAATTCCCCTGTCGTTTTTGCACCCGGCTCCTCCGACCCTCAGGCATATGCTGACCCCAAAGCGCCGGCAGACCTTCCGGCCATTAAAGAACCCCAGGGGACCGCCTGATGAGCCCAGCCGAATTACACGCCGACAGCATCGTCATTGACGGGTTGATCATTGCCAAATGGAACCGTGAGCTGTTCGAGGACATGCGCAAGGGCGGCCTGACCATGGCCAACTGCACAGTTTCGGTGTGGGAAGGTTTTCAACAGACCGTCAACAGCATCGCGTCCAGCCAGAAACTGATTCGTGAAAACAGCGACCTGGTCATCCAGGTGCGCAACACGGCCGACATCCGCAAGGCCAAGGAGCTTGGCAAGACCGGCATCCTGTTCGGCTTCCAGAATGCCCATGCTTACGAGGACCAGATCGGCTACGTCGAGATCTTCAAACAGCTGGGCGTGGGCATCGTGCAGATGTGCTACAACACCCAGAATCTGGTGGGCACCGGCTGCTACGAGCGCGACGGCGGCCTGTCAGGTTTCGGTCGTGAAATCGTCGCGGAAATGAACCGCGTCGGCGTCATGTGCGACCTCTCCCATGTCGGTTCAAAGACCTCCGAGGAAGTCATCCTCGAATCGAAGAAGCCGGTCACCTATTCCCACTGCCTGCCTTCGGGCCTCAAAGAACACCCGCGCAACAAATCCGATGCCGAGCTGAAGTTCATCGCCGATCACGGCGGCTTTGTCGGCGTGACCATGTTCGCGCCGTTTCTGGCCAAGGGCATTGATTCGACCATCGACGATTACGCCGAAGCCATCGAATACGTGATGAACATCGTCGGCGAAGACGCCATTGGCATCGGCACTGACTTCACCCAGGGTCACGGCCAGGAATTTTTCGAATACCTGACCCACGACAAAGGCTACGCCCGCCGCCTGACCAACTTCGGCAAGATCATCAACCCGCTGGGCATCCGCACCGTCGGCGAATTCCCGAACCTCACCGAAACCCTGCTCAAACGCGGCCACTCCGAGCGCGTGGTGCGCAAGATCATGGGCGAAAACTGGGTTCGCATCCTGGGCGATGTCTGGGGCGAATAAGCCTGCGGCCCCACGCGCCGAGCACTGAATTTTTCCCTCTCCCCCTCGTGGAGAGGGCATCCACTCGAATTTTCCGGAGTTAAGTTTCCATGGCCAAGATCGCCCCGCAATTGCCAATCGAAGTCGACAGCGAGACCGGTGTCTGGACCTCCGACGCCCTGCCGATGCTGTACGTGCCGCGCCATTTCTTCGTCAACAACCACATGGGCATCGAAGAAGTGCTGGGCGCCGAGGCGTACGCCGAGATCCTCTACAAGGCCGGCTACAAGTCCGCCTGGCACTGGTGCGAGAAAGAAGCCGAATGCCATGGCATCGAAGGCGTTGCGGTGTTCGAGCACTACATGAATCGTCTGTCCCAGCGCGGTTGGGGCTTGTTCAAGATTCAGGACATCGATCTGGAAAAAGGCACCGCCAGCGTCAAGCTCGAGCACTCGGCCTTCGTATACGTCTACGGCAAAGTGGGGCGCAAGGTCGATTACATGTTCACCGGCTGGTTCGCGGGCGCCATGGACCAAGTGCTGGAAGCCAGCGGCAGCAAAATCCGCACCGTGGCCGAGCAGGTTTACGGCGGGTCGGAAGAAGGCCACGACGACGGCCTGTTTGTCGTCAAGCCGTTGTAAGTCGAGGTTTCCGTCATGGCTTTCGAAGCGATGTTTCAACCGATTCAGATCGGTAAATTGACCATACGCAACCGCGTATTGAGTACCGCGCACGCCGAGGTCTACGCCACCGACGGCGGCATGACTACCGACCGTTACGTGAAGTACTACGAGGAGAAAGCCAAGGGCGGCATCGGTCTGGCCATCTGCGGCGGCTCGTCCAGCGTGGCCATCGACAGCCCGCAAGGCTGGTGGAAATCGGTCAACCTGGCGACTGACAAGATCATTCCGCACTTCCAGAACCTCGCTGACGCCATGCACAAGCACGGCGCCAAGATCATGATCCAGATTACCCACATGGGCCGTCGCTCCCGCTGGGACGGCGATCATTGGCCAACGCTGCTGTCGCCTTCGGGCATCCGCGAGCCGGTACACCGCGCGACCTGCAAGACCATCGAGCCTGAAGAAATCTGGCGCGTGATCGGCAACTACGCCAGCGCAGCGGCACGGGCCAAGGCCGGTGGTCTGGACGGTGTCGAACTGTCGGCTGTTCACCAGCACATGATCGACCAGTTCTGGAGCCCGCGGGTCAACAAGCGCACTGATGAATGGGGCGGCAGCTTCGAAAACCGCATGCGATTCGGCCTGGAAGTGATCAAGGCGGTGCGCAAGGAAGTCGGTCCAGACTTCTGCGTCGGCCTGCGTATCTGCGGCGACGAGTTTCACCCGGATGGCTTGAGCCACGAGGACATGAAAGAGATCGCCAAGTATTACGACCAGACCGGCATGATCGACTTCATCGGGGTCGTGGGTTCGGGGTGCGATACGCACAACACCCTCGCCAACGTCATCCCGAACATGAGTTATCCACCGGAGCCGTTTTTGCACCTGGCGGCCGGCATCAAGGAAGTGGTCAAGGCGCCTGTGCTGCACGCGCAGAACATCAAGGACCCGAATCAGGCGACCCGCATTCTCGAAGGCGGCTACGTCGACATGGTCGGCATGACCCGCGCGCACATCGCCGACCCGCACCTGATCACCAAGATCAAAATGGGCCAGGTCGATCAGATTCGTCAGTGCGTCGGTGCCAACTACTGCATCGACCGTCAGTACCAGGGTTTGGATGTGCTGTGCATTCAGAACGCCGCGACGTCCCGCGAATACATGGGCGTGCCGCACATCATCGAAAAGACCACCGGCGTGAAGCGCAAGGTGGTGATCGTCGGTGCAGGGCCTGCGGGAATGGAAGCGGCGCGCGTCTCGGCCGAGCGGGGCCATGACGTGACCTTGTTCGAGAAGAAAGACGCCATCGGCGGGCAGATCACCACGGCCTCGAAAGCACCGCAGCGCGACCAGATTGCCGGCATCACGCGCTGGTTTCAGCTGGAGCTGGCGCGTTTGAAAGTCGATCTGCGTTTGGGCACGGCGGCAGACATCGCGACCATCATGGACCTGCGCCCTGACGTAGTTGTGCTGGCGGTGGGCGGTCATCCGTTCATTGAGCAGAACGAGCACTGGGGCGCCGCTGAAGGCTTGGTCGTCAGCAGTTGGGACATCCTCGACGGCAAAGTTGCGCCGGGCAAGAACGTGCTGGTCTACGACACCATTTGCGAGTTCACCGGGATGTCCACGGCCGATTTCCTCGCGGACAAAGGCTGCCAGGTCGAGATCGTTACCGACGACATCAAGCCCGGCGTAGCCATCGGTGGTACGTCGTTCCCGACCTACTACCGCAGCATGTACCCCAAAGAAGTGATCATGACCGGCGACATGATGCTGGAAAAGGTCTACCGCGAGGGCGACAAGCTCGTAGCGGTGCTGGAGAACGAATACACCGGCGCCAAAGAGGAGCGGGTAGTCGATCAAGTGGTGGTCGAGAACGGCGTGCGTCCTGACGAAGCGCTCTATTACGGGATGAAGGAAGGTTCGCGCAACAAAGGCCAGATCGACATCGACGCCCTGTTCGCGATTCAGCCGCAGCCGTCGTTGAGTCAGCCGGGTGACGGGTATCTGCTGTTCCGTATTGGCGATTGCGTGGCTCAACGCAATACCCATGCGGCGATCTATGACGCACTCAGGCTGTGCAAGGATTTCTAGCGGCCGGCACACAACCCTGTAGGAGTGAGCTTGCTCGCGAAAGCGGCGGGTCTGTCGACATCCATGCTGAATGTCAGTACAGGTTCGCGAGCAAGCTCACTCCTGCAGGAATCGAGTAAGGCATCCCGACCTGCAAGACCCTGAGTCTTTGGGAGCTCCACATGTTAAACACCCTTCTTCCCATCCTGCTTTTCGCTGCCCTGGGCCTCGCGGTCCTTGGCGCGTTGCGGCGGGTGAGCCTGTGGCGCAACGGGCGTGCCGCCAAGGTCGATCTGCTCGGCGGATTGCTGGCCATGCCCAAGCGCTACATGGTCGATTTGCACCACGTCGTTGCGCGGGACAAATACATCGCCAACACCCACGTGGCCACAGCGGGCGGCGCGGTCGCGTCGATCATCCTTGCGATTCTGGTGCACGGCTTCGGCTTGCATAACCGGGTCCTCGGCTACGCGCTGCTGCTGATGTCGGCGGTGATGTTCGTTGGTGCAATCTTCATGTACCTGCGTCGTCGTCAGCCGCCGAGCCGCCTGTCAAAAGGCCCGTGGATGCGCCTGCCGAAAAGCCTGCTGGCGTTCTCGGGCTCGTTCTTTATCGTCACGCTGCCCGTCGCGGGCGTGCTGCCGGCGAACTTCGGTGGCTGGTTGCTGGCGATCATTCTGGGGATTGGCGTGCTGTGGGGCGTCTGTGAATTGTTCCTCGGGATGACCTGGGGCGGCCCGATGAAACACGCCTTCGCCGGCGCGCTGCACCTGGCGTGGCACCGTCGCCCCGAGCGCTTCGGTGGTGGCCGCTCCACAGGGCTGAGACCCCTCGATCTGACAGACAGGACCGCGCCACTGGGTGTGGAGAAGCCCAAGGACTTCACCTGGAATCAGCTGCTCGGTTTTGACGCCTGCGTGCAGTGTGGCAAGTGCGAAGCTGCTTGCCCGGCCTTCGCCGCAGGTCAGCCGCTGAACCCGAAGAAACTGATACAGGACATGGTCGTCGGGCTGGCGGGCGGCACTGATGCAAACTTTGCGGGAAGCCCCTATCCGTCCCTTGACGGCCAAGGCAAGCCTATCGGCGAGCATGGCGGCAACCCCCATCAACCCATCGTCAACGGGCTGGTCGACGCCGACACCCTGTGGTCGTGCACGACCTGCCGTGCCTGCGTGGAAGAGTGCCCGATGATGATCGAGCACGTGGACGCGATCGTCGACATGCGCCGTCATCTGACCCTCGAAAAAGGCGCAACGCCCAACAAGGGCGCCGAGGTCCTGGAAAACCTCATAGCGACGGACAACCCGGGCGGCTTCGCTCCGGGGGGGCGCATGAACTGGGCGGCAGACCTCAACCTTGACGTCATGAGCCACAAGAAGACCGTGGACGTCTTGTTCTGGGTCGGCGATGGCGCGTTCGACATGCGCAATCAGCGCACCTTGCGCGCCTTCGTCAAGGTGCTGAAAGCCGCAAACGTCGACTTTGCCGTGCTGGGTCTCGAAGAGCGCGACAGCGGCGACGTGGCCCGTCGCCTGGGCGATGAAGCTACCTTTCAGATGCTCGCCAGACGCAATATTCAGACGCTGGCCCAGTATGACTTCAAGCGCATCGTCACCTGCGACCCGCACAGCTTTCATGTGCTGAAAAACGAATACGGTGCGTTCGACGGTCACTACGTCGTACAGCATCACAGCACCTATCTTGCCGAGCTGATCGGCAACGGCGCATTGAATCTGGGTACGCACAGAGGCGCCAGCGTCACCTATCACGATCCGTGCTACCTCGGCCGTTACAACGGCGAGTACCAGGCGCCCCGCGATGTGCTGCGTGCGCTGGGCATCGAGGTCAAGGAAATGGTGCGGTCCGGTTTCCGCTCACGCTGCTGCGGCGGCGGTGGCGGCGCGCCGATCACCGACATTCCGGGCAAGCAGCGGATCCCTGACATGCGCATGGATGACATCCGCGAGACCGGCGCTGAGCTGGTGGCCGTGGGTTGTCCACAGTGCACTGCGATGCTCGAAGGCGTGGTCGAGCCGCGACCGATGATCAAGGACATCGCCGAACTCGTTGCTGATGCACTGCTTGAGGAAACCGCACCTGTAAAACCGGCAGCGGCCCGACGTGAACCTGCGGAGGCGCATTGATGAGCGACATTATCCGCCGCGACCCGCGCGTTGAATGGATTGCACGAAATCGCCTGCATCCCTTGCACGCTGCCATGCAACCGGCTCAAACCAGCTGGATGGGCCCCAACGGGGTGCTGCGTAAAAATGTGCATGGCATCGGTTTTATCGGTCCCAACGGCGTTAAGCGCATCGATCGAAGCGGGGCGCAACAAGGCGGCGCGGTCAAACGCTCGGCATCGGTGGACGTGCAATTGCCACTGCATCGGATTGCCACGCCAGCCTTCTACATCGCTGTCGTTCCCGACATGGTTGGTGGCCGTTTGAGCAGCCACGACCGCGATCTGCTGGGCTTGGCCCATGGGCTGGCTGGCAACGAGGGCGCTGTCCTGGCGGTGATTTTTGGCGAGCACAAAGAGACGGCGTTCGACACCGCTGGCGTCGATCGTCTGTTGATATTGGAAGGCAATGCGTTCAGTGGTTATTCGCCCGAGCAACGGGTGCAGGGTTTACGGGCTGTGGATAACCAGTTCGACCCCCATCACTGGTTGCTGCCCGACAGCCGAAACGGCGGGGGAGAGTTGGGACGCCGTTTTGCGGCAAGTCTGGGAGAGCGGCCGTCGACACGCGTCTGGCAAGTGGCTGGCGAACAGTGCCTAGGCCGCGCAGGCGCTGGTGCGCAAGACCTGTCGCGCCCCGTGTCACGTTTGATCCTCGCCCAGGCGGAATGTGCCGAACCGGTCAGTGAGACCCGGCACGAAGCATTGCCCGTGGAGTTATCCACAGCTGTCGCGCGCAGCTCGCCGCGCATTGAAGACCTTGGCGCTGTGGCAGTCGATCCGGCACTTATCCCCATGTCCGAAGCGGAATTCATATTTTCGGGTGGTAACGGGGTCAAGGATTGGTCGCTGTTTCACCGCACTGCTGTCGCGCTGGGCGCAACTGAAGGCGCTTCCCGTGTGGCCGTCGACGATGGCTTCATGACCCGGGATCGCCAGGTTGGCGCGTCGGGCACTTGGGTCACTGCCCGGGTGTACGTGGCGGTAGGGATTTCCGGTGCGATCCAGCATTTGCAGGGCATTGGCGCCTGCGACAAGGTCGTGGCGATCAACCTCGATCCGACCTGCGACATGATTAAGCGGGCCGATCTGTCGGTGATCGGAGAGAGCTCCGCCATTCTCGAAGCGTTGATTGAGGCGGTCGACGGTTACCGGAATGGGGCGAAGCGCGATGCAGCCTGAAATGGAGGTCTCTGTGGATAAAGGTGCTCTGCACGTGATCAGCCTCGTCTCTGTCGGTGCGCACCCGACGTCGGGACGGCCGCGTCGCGCCGAGCAGGATGCCCGTGCCGTTGAACTGGGTTTGCAACTGGCTGGGGATAACTTGCACGTACTACATGCGGGTGACGCCGAAGAACCTGCATTACGTGGCTATCTGGGCATGGGCGTGGACGAACTCCACGTGCTGACTCAGCCGCCGGGTGCGGACGCGTTGCCTGGGCTGACGGATTACATTCGCGAGTCGGGCGTGCAGCTGGTACTGACCGGCAGTCAGGCCGAGACGGGTGAAGGTTCCGGTATGCTCCCGTATTTGCTGGCTGAAACGCTCGGCTGGCCGCTGGTGGTGGGCCTGGCCGAGGTCGAGTCCATGAGCAACGGCAGTGCCCAAGTGCTGCAGGCGCTTCCCCGAGGTCAGCGCCGCCGACTCAAGGTCCGACTGCCGTTTCTGGCGACTGTGGATAACGCCGCACCGAAACCTCGCCAAAGCGCTTACGGCCCGGCGCAGCGCGGTTTGCTGGATGTGGAAGAGATCGAGGTGGTCATCGACGAAGTGTTTGCCGACGCAGAACTGACGCCCGCGAAACCTCGGCCAAAACGCTTGAAGGTCATCAAAGCCAAAAGCGGCGCTGATCGCATGAAGGCCGCCACGGCGAAGGCGAGCGGAGGCGGCGGGCAGGTGATCAAGGGGGTGAGCGCTCAGGAAGGTGCTGCGGCGATTTTGAAGTTGCTGGTGGAGGAGGGGGTGGTTCGTTGAGTGCGTTTCAGCATTGAGGAAGGCGTCCTAAGTGGCGCCTTTTTCATTTGGAGGTGATTCCTCGGGCAACCGGCTTTCAACGGCTTGCTCCGCTAAGGGGACATCAATAATCGCCACATCGAAAACGTGTTCAATGACCTGCCGAGGTCCTTGTTTGAGGCTCCAGGTAAAGAACACCAAGCACCCAACCAGCAGGACGAAACAGCCTGAGCCAACGACGCTTTGAGACACGCCTGACCAGAATCCGGGTCTGAATGATCGGATCTCGTTATTCGCCTTGGCTGAGTACAGCTCCTCAAGCTCTTTTGCTTCATTCGCGAATGATGTTTCCAGAAAACTCACTGCCAACTGGGCCGCCTGGTTTCTGTAAACATCCAGCTGCGAAGCGTTGTTGCTGATGTCATGGAAAGCCGTTAGATCGGAGTCTTTCGGATCCTCTCCGTGCTTCGCGATGAAAGCCTGGATGTACTCGATTTTCTGCCGCTTGTAGCTCGAATAAGCAAGCTTGCCCAGAATGTCGCTCTCATCCGCAACGAGTGCCATATAGAGGTAGTTGTAGCCTCCTCTCGCCATGGTCATCAGGTTCTCTGCATTTTTGCGTAGGCGGAGGCGAATGCGCTTTTAATCTCCTGAAGCGTTCTGGGTCTGTAGGTCACGATACCCAGCAGCTCCCGAGGAAGGCGGGTAGGTCGTCCGCGTTGTTGTATGAGCTGAGCGTTTGCCCGCAAAACAACCTGCTCAGAAAACCGGACTCTTGATGTCATTTTTGGCCACTCCAAATCAATGATCGGCAGGAGTCTACCGCTCAACAAAAGGTATGAATGTCAGACGCGTCTGATTCGGTTTGTAAGTTTCGGTATTACCCACAATCGCTGTTGATCCGCCTGTGGATAAACTGTTCGCGTATCGCTACAGCCCTTTGTTGATGTGGCTTTGAAACGGATGGTTGATTTTTGATCACTCTATCTCGCGGATTTTTAGAGGTTTTTTCCACAACGCAGGCCTCGCGGTCTATGTTCTTACCCACATTCTCTGTGTGCGGGCGTGTGGATAAGATGTTTGTGATCCGCTGTAGCACCCGTATTCCGGGGTCTGTGGAGTGGTGGTCAAATTTTAATCAATAACAGCGCTAGCGCGTCCGTTTGCGTCTCTGACCGTCATTACCACGCGCATTGCACGCTTTTCCACAGCGATGGGCAGACTTACGCACATAGGCTGTTGGTGCTTCTGTGGATAACATGTTCGCGGTCAGGGTTGGGCCCCTGAATCCGGCGCGTTGAGCGATATGCTCAAAAAATGAGCAGGTGTCGTTGAAAGTCGTAATGAAAACAGCACAGAGCGCGCAGATCCGTAGAGCCCCACGCTGATTTCATCACTCACCCAAAACGCATCACGGGCAAGCGCGCTCCTACAGCTCGAATGTCTGTAGAAACGCGGTTGCCCGCGAAGGTGCCAGCTTAAATCCGACAGGTAAAACCCTACTCGTGGTTAACCGCCACGCCCTTCAGGTACGAAGCAGGCTCGGCGCCCATGTTTTCCAGCAATTTGGCGCTGTACCAGTCGATGAAGTTCACCACGCCGAACTCGTAAGTCTTCGAATACGGCCCCGGCTGGTAAGCGATGGAGTTGATGCCGCGCTGGTTTTCTTCGGCCAGTCTACGGTCCTGGTCGTTGGTGGCGTCCCAGACTTCACGCAGGCGTGCGACGTCGTAATCCACACCTTCGACGGCATCTTTGTGCACCAGCCATTTGGTGGTGACCATGGTTTCCTGCGCGCTGATCGGCCACACGGTGAACACAATCACGTGGTCGCCCATGCAGTGGTTCCATGAGTGGGGCAGGTGCAGGATGCGCATCGAGCCCAGGTCCGGGTTCTGGATGCGCCCCATCAGCTTTTTGCTGCCTTGCTTGCCATCCATCGTCATCGAGACGGTGCCTTTGAGCAGCGGCATGCGCACGATGCGGTTGCGCAGGCCAAAGCTGGCGTGGGCAAACGGAATTTTTTCGGCTTCCCAAGCGGCGGCAGATGCAGCGACGTGGTCCTTGAAGGCCTGATCGGCGCGTGGGTCAGTGACGTCGTCCCACTCCAGCAAGGTGTTCAGCAGTTCGGGGTGCGACGCATTGCAGTGGTAGCACTCGCGGTTGTTTTCCAGCACCAGCTTCCAGTTGGCTTTTTCAATCAAGGTGGTTTGCACCGCCACCTTGGTGTTTTCCATGTCGTACGGTTCCATGTAGTGGTTCAGCGTCTGCAGGAACGCGTCGATGGCAGGCGGATTGCTCGCCATGCTGATGAAGATGTACCCGCCCGCGACCTTGCAGTGCACCGGCTTGAGGCCGAACTGCTTCATGTCGAAGTCCGCACCCATCTCGGTCCCCGCGTACAGCAGACGCCCGTCGAGTTCGTACGTCCACTGGTGGTAAGGGCAAACCAGCTTGGCGACCTTGCCTTTTTCCTTGGTGCACAGGCGTGAGCCACGGTGACGGCAGACGTTGTGGAACGCATTGATCGATCCGTCCGGCGCGCGCACGACCAGGATCGGGTTCTTGCCAATTTGAAGGGTGAGGAAGTTGCCCTTGGCCGGCACTTCGCAGGTCATGCCCGCGATCAGCCACTCTTTCTGAAAGATTTCCTGCATGTCGATTTCAAACAGCCGCTCATCGCTGTAGAAAGGCTGCGGCAGCGAGTAAGTGCGCTCGCGGGTATGCAGCATCTCGGCAGTCGCCTTGCGCGCAGGTTCCAGCGGATCGCCCAAGCTCAGAGTTGCGGTGACGTCCATCTTTCAAGTCCTCAGGCCGCGCTTTGCGCAGTCTACGAATGTGGCTGATACGGTGGGTGTGTAGCGAAGCACGCGAGGCGGCAGTGATTTCTGACGCTCAGGCCGATGGATAAAGAATCTGTAAGTGAATTGATGGCGAGTGTGGAGCCGGGCGCGACCTGAACCTTATCCATGGGCGACATGGCCGAATCCGTTTCCGACGGCCCGACCCCTATAGATCGGGGCTGGTCGCCATAAGTATGTGAATGTCGCTGATAGGTAAATAGGCGGCTCGCGCGTTACGCAGAATCGCCACCATAAGAGGCCGACCGTCGGCCGTGGAGAGTGAGTATGTCCCAGAGTTTCCTCAGCCCGGTCAACACCCAGACGTGGGCCAACGGCCGCCATCTGGTGCGGGTCGTCAAAGTGATCCAGGAAACCTGGGACGTGCGCACGTTCTGCTTCATGGCCGATCAGCCGATTCTGTTCTTCTTCAAGCCCGGTCAGTTCGTCACGCTGGAGCTGGAAATCGACGGCGCGCCGATCATGCGCTCGTACACCATCTCCAGTTCGCCCTCGGTGCCGTACAGCTTCTCCATTACCATCAAGCGTGTGCCCGGCGGCAAGGTTTCAAACTGGCTGCATGACACGTTGCACGAAGGTCAGGAGCTGGCCGTGCACGGCCCGGTCGGGCTGTTCAACGCCATCGACTTCCCGAACCCGAAAATCCTCTACCTCAGCGGCGGGGTCGGCATCACGCCGGTCATGTCCATGGCGCGCTGGTACTACGACACCAACGCCAACGTCGACATGGTCTTCGTGCACAGTTCGCGCTCGCCGAAAGACATCATCTACCACCGTGAGCTGGAGCAGATGGCATCGCGAATCAACAACTTCGCCCTGCACATCGTCTGTGAAAAACACGGGTTGGGCGAGCCCTGGGCGGGTTATCGCGGTTATCTGAACCAGAAGATGCTCGAACTGATGGCGCCGGATTTCATGGGGCGCGAGGTGTTCTGCTGCGGACCGACGCCGTACATGAGTGCGGTGAAGCGGTTGCTTGAAGCCAACGGTTTCAACATGGCGCAGTACCACGAAGAATCCTTTGGCGCGACGCCGCCGGAAGCCCGCGCCGACGCAGTGGAGCACGCCGAACAGGCCGCCGATGCGCCGGATCTGGATGTCGCTGAATTACATCAGGTGGAATTCACCGACACCGGCAAGAGCATCCGCGTCGCGCCAGGCGAAACCGTCCATGCGGCGGCTGCCAAGCTTGGCCTGATGATTCCCAAGGCCTGTGGCATGGGCATCTGCGGGACGTGCAAGGTGATGAAACTGAGCGGGGAGGTCGAGATGGAGCACAACGGCGGCATCACCGATGACGACGTAGACGAAGGCTACATCCTGGCGTGCTGCAGCGTGCCGAAGGGGGATGTGCGGATTGAGTATTGAGGTCTGACGCGGGCGTCGAACTCTCCCCGCGTCTTAATGAGCCGACCCGGTTTCGAGTCGGCTCTGTAACGTCTTTTAAACTTTGAAGCGCGCAACCATCCCGTTCAGATCCACAGCCAGACGCGACAGCTCGTTGCTGGCAGCGCTGGTCTGATTGGCCCCGGTCGCCGACTGAGTCGACAGGTCGCGGATGTTGACCAGGTTGCGGTCCACTTCCCGAGCGACTTGGGCCTGCTCTTCCGCCGCGCTGGCGATGACCAGGTTGCGTTCGTTGATTTCCACAACGGCGCTGTTAATGGTGTCCAGCGCAAGGCCGGCGCCCTTAGCGATGTTCAGGGTGGATTCGGCGCGTTCGGTGCTGCTGCGCATGGAATTCACGGCCTGTTCGGTGCCGCCCTGGATGCTGCCGATCATGCGCTCGATTTCGCTGGTCGACTGCTGGGTGCGGTGGGCGAGAGCGCGAACTTCGTCGGCGACCACCGCAAACCCGCGACCGGCTTCACCTGCGCGGGCCGCTTCGATCGCGGCGTTGAGCGCCAGCAGGTTGGTCTGATCCGCCAGACCGCGAATCACGTCCAGCACCTTGCCGATGTCACGGGACTCGTCCGCCAGATTGCCGATCAACGTGGACGTGCTCTGCACGTCAGTGCTCATGCGTTCGATGGCGCTGACGGTTTCCTGCACCAGGTCACGGCCATCGCTGGCGGACGTGGTGGCGTTTTTCGACGCTTCCGAAGTGCTCACCGCGTTGCGTGCGACTTCTTCCACGGCACTGGTCATCTGGTTGACCGCAGTGGCGGCCTGTTCGATTTCGTTGTTCTGCTGGGACAGGCCGCGCGCGCTTTCGTCGGTGACAGCGTTCAGCTCTTCCGCTGCCGAAGCGAGCTGGGTCGCTGAACCGGAAATGCGCTGCAGGGTGTCGCGCAGCCTGGACTGCATCTTCAACATTGCGGCCAGCAAGCGGCCCGCTTCGTCAGTACCGTCCACCATGATGGTGCGCGTCAGGTCGCCTTCGGCAATGTCTTCAGCGGCGTTCAATGCCGATGCGATAGGGCGGGTGATGCTGTTGGTCAGCAGCCAGGCGAACAGCAAGGTCAGCACGGTGGCAATGATCAGCAGCGTGACGACCATCGTGAAAGCCGTCGAGTACTGTTGAGTGGCCGTCGCACTGGCTTCATTGACCTGTTGGGTGTTCATTTCAATCAGCTTGGCCAGCACCACGTTCATCTGGTCCGAGTTGGTCTGCAGATCGGCGCTAAGCAGACGGGTCAGCTCGGTCATGTCGTTGGCCTGACTCAGCGACTTCATGCGGCTTTCCAGTTGGCGATAGTCGTTGAGCAACTGCACGTACTGGTCGTAGGCCGACTGCTCCGCCGGCTCGGAAATCAGCTTGACGTAGATGGCCCGGGCATCGTCGATCTGCTTGTTGCGCATGGCAAACAATTCAGTGGTTTTCTGCAGTGTGTCGGGGTCGCGGTTGAGCATCAGGCGATAGGACAGAACACGCAGGCGAATGCTGCCTTCGGTCAATTTATCCAGCGCCTTGATGCTCGGCATACTGTTGGTGGCCATGGCAACGTTGGCGGTGTTGATCTTGTTCATTTGTGACAGGGCGAAGATGCCCAAAATCAGCATCAGCAGGCCAATGACGGAAAAGCCGAGAAAGGCGCGGGGCGCGATATTCAAATTACGTAGGGACATTACGGTTCCAGGGAGGCCGCGATCCATGCGAGGCGAAAGATAGAAGTGTCAGAGATGCATGGGTTATCGGTCGGCCCTGTGGGGACTTGATGCCACTGGTCTGCGCTGTGCGGTTATGTCGCAGCCGGATGATCTGACGAACAGCAGGAACAAGATCGCAAAAATGGAGTCAATCAGGGCCGATATGCGTTTGCGGAATAGAGTGGTAGAGATGCTTGTTGGTCGGTGTAGCGGCTTGGATGCCCTGATTTCACTGGTAGCTAAAGTGACTTTTCTTTATCGTACGCGCCCTTTGAAATTTGCCTGAGAATCAAAATGTTGGAAGCATCCCTAAGCCAGTTGGAAAAGCTCGTCAGTGACCTGGTACAGCACAATCAGGAGCTGCAGAACACGAACGCGCAACTCGCCGAAGAGTTGAAACAAGCCAGGGATGACAACGACAGTCTGCAGTTGAGTCTGATGGAACAGGAAGAAAAGCAGGGTGCGACGGCTGCGCGTATTCAAGCGCTGGTTGATCGCGCCACCAGCGTCAGCGCGGTCGACGCATGATCACGGATCAGGACGGCGCCAAGGTTATTTCGATCCTGGGCAACGACTACACTATCAAGGCACCTGCCGGGCAAGAGCAGACCTTGATGGACGCCGTGTCGATGCTGAAATCGGCACTGTTCGAAACCAAGCGCAGTTACCCGACGCTGATCGGCGACCGTTTGCTGGTGCTGGCGGCGCTGAATCTGTGCTCGAAGCAGATCGAACTCAAGCAGCAACACGCCGAAGCGCTGAACCGCTATGAAGATAAGGTCAGCGCGACGGTTGAAGTGATCGAGAAGGTGATTGCTCAGGGGTGAGGCACCGGTTCAGTCCATTTGCAGGCTGCGGATGGACTGCACCTACCAGTGACGAGCAAGTTGCTTTCAGCTCCCCATCACCAACCTAATGTCCGCTGCCAGTTCCCGGACGCGCGCTTCTTCGGTGTCCCACGAGCACATGAAGCGCGCGCCGCCGACGCCGATGAAGGTGTAGAAGCGCCAGCCTCGCGCAGTCAGCGCGGCAATGGCCGCTTCCGACAATTGCAGGAAAACGCCGTTGGCCTGCACCGGGAACATCAATTCGACGCCGGGAATATCTTTGACCAGATCCGCCAGCAACTGCGCGCAGCTGTTGGCGTGCAGTGCGTGTTTGAGCCAGGCGTCGTTTTCCAGCAAACCCACCCACGGCGCCGACAGGAAACGCATTTTTGAGGCGAGTTGGCCGGCCTGTTTGCAGCGATAGTCGAAGTCTTCGGCGAGCTTGTGGTTAAAGAACAGAATCGCCTCGCCCACTGCCATGCCGTTTTTGGTGCCACCGAAGCACAGCACATCGACCCCCGCTCTCCAGGTCAGCTCGGCAGGCGAGCAACCGAGGAACGCGCAGGCATTGGCAAAGCGGGCGCCGTCCATGTGCAGGTTCAGGCCCAGCTCCTTGCAGGTCTCGCTGATCGCCTTGAGTTCCTCCGGCAGATACACGCTGCCCACCTCGGTGGCCTGGGTCAGCGTGACGACGCGGAGTTTCGGGTAATGGATGTCGGCGCGTTTGAGCGCGACTTCCCGGATGGAATCAGGCGTCAGCTTGCCGTTCTCGCTGCGTGCGGTCAGCAGTTTGGAACCGTTGGAGAAAAATTCCGGTGCGCCGCATTCGTCCGTTTCGACGTGGGCGGTTTCCGAGCAGATGACGCTGTGGTAGCTCTGGCAGAGTGATGACAGCGCCAGGGAGTTGGCCGCCGTGCCGTTGAAGGCGAAGAACACCTCGCAGTCTGTTTCGAACAACTGACGGAATTGATCGGCCGCGCGCGCTGTCCACTGGTCGTCGCCATAGGCACGCTGGTGCCCGTGGTTGGCTTGCTCCATGGCCGCCCACGCTTCCGGGCATATTCCCGAATAGTTGTCGCTGGCAAACTGCTGGCTTTGGTCTGACATGGCCGGTTCCCTGTAATCGAAGGCTGCGACTGTAACCAAAGTTGATCGGTTTGGTCATGCATTCTTGCGTCAGAAAATTCAGCCAGACAGCGAAGCAATATGACCGAAACCAAATCAACAACTACACCCGTGCGGGATCGCGCGCTGGACCTGCTCAAGTGGCTGGCTATGCTGAGCATGGTGATGGATCACCTGCGCTACGTCGGCTGGCACGCCAATTGGCTGTACGTGCCGGGACGTCTGGCATTTCCGTGGTTTTGCCTGGCGATTGCGGTCAACGTCGTACGCACTGGCCGGCGTGATGTTGAGACTCCGGTTAAGTGGAAATATCTGACCTGGCTGGCGGTGTTTTCTGTGGTCGCGGAGCTGCCGTACAGGATCTACATGGCGGGTGAGGTCACTACGCTCAACGTGCTGCCGACGTTGGCGCTGGGTTTGCTGGTCGCGCAGGGTGGGTTGAGTCGGTCATGGTCGGGGAGGGTGCTGGGTATCGCTGCCTTGGCTATTGGTGTTGTGTTTGGGCCGCAGTTGATGTTCGGCATGTATGGGGTTCTGCTGCCTTTGGCGTTTGTGCTCGTGTTGCGGACTTCGCTGTGGCTGGCGGTTGTGCCGGGAATTGTCTGTTTATTGAGCAACGAGTGGCCGAAGATTATCGACGGCATGCTGTGGGGCGACCCGATTTCCATTGGCGCGCTGGCGGCCTGTCTGCTGGCGCCGCTGCTGGGATTAGCGATTCTGCGCGGGCGCCCGGCATTCAGTGTGTGGCCGATGCGGCGGTGGGCGTACCTGATTTATCCGGTGCATTTTTTGCTGCTGTTTGGACTGCGGCAGATCATCGAGTGACGGTGATGTGGCAGACAGGTACTCAGCGTGTGCGCCCTTGATTTGCGTCACGACCTCCTACGCCTTCCCGGCTAAAGCCGGTCCCACTAATGGTCGTTTGTAGCCGAATTCGCTGTAGACAAACCGCCTTCGCCGCCCGTATCTTCCGCCTTAAGCCACCGCAGTGGCCAGCGTCGCTCGGACGGTTCCGGGCGCTTACGTCTTCAGAGGTTTCCATGGCAGACCAAGGTTCGCCGCGCCGTTTCGCGCGCATCGATCGACTCCCCCCTTACGTGTTCAACATCACCGCCGAGCTGAAAATGGCTGCGCGTCGTCGTGGTGAGGACATCATTGACTTGAGCATGGGCAACCCCGATGGGGCAACGCCGCCGCACATCGTCGAGAAACTGATCACCGTCGCCCAACGTGAAGACACTCACGGCTACTCGACTTCGCGTGGCATCCCGCGTCTGCGTCGGGCGATTTCCAGCTGGTACAAAAAACGCTACGACGTGGACATCGATCCCGAAGACGAAGCTATCGTCACCATCGGCTCCAAAGAGGGCCTGGCGCATCTGATGCTCGCCACGCTGGATCAGGGCGACACCGTTCTGGTGCCGAACCCCAGTTACCCCATTCACATCTACGGTGCCGTGATCGCCGGCGCTCAGGTGCGCTCCGTGCCACTGGTGCCGGGCGTGGACTTCTTCGCCGAGCTGGAAAAAGCCATTCGCGGCTCGATCCCCAAGCCGAAGATGATGATTCTGGGTTTCCCGTCCAATCCGACCGCTCAATGCGTCGAGCTGGATTTCTTCGAGCGCGTCGTTGCCCTTGCCAAACAGTACGACGTGCTGGTGGTTCACGACCTGGCCTACGCCGACATCGTCTACGACGGCTGGAAAGCCCCCTCGATCATGCAGGTGCCGGGCGCCAAGGACATCGCCGTCGAATTCTTCACCCTGTCCAAGAGCTACAACATGGCGGGCTGGCGCATCGGCTTCATGGTCGGCAACCCCGAGCTGGTCAATGCACTGGCGCGGATCAAGAGCTACCACGACTACGGCACGTTCACGCCGCTGCAAGTCGCCGCCATCGCTGCGCTGGAAGGCGATCAACAGTGCGTGCTCGACATCGCCGAGCAGTACCGCCAGCGTCGTAACGTGCTGGTCAAAGGCCTGCACGAACTGGGCTGGATGGTCGAAAACCCGAAAGCGTCGATGTACGTCTGGGCGAAGATTCCCGATGCTTACGCGCACCTGGGGTCGCTGGAGTTTGCCAAGAAGCTGCTCGCCGAAGCCAAGGTCTGCGTGTCGCCCGGTGTCGGTTTTGGTGAATACGGCGACGACCACGTGCGCTTTGCCCTGATCGAGAACCAGGACCGCATCCGTCAGGCCGTGCGCGGTATTCGCAGCATGTTCCGGGCTGACGGGTTGATTACGCAAAAAACCTGAATGTCGTCACTCATTTGCCGAGGTCATGGCGGGGCCTCGGCACATCCGGCAGCGGCATATGCTTGAGGATCGGCGATGACGCTGATTCGGGACGAGTGGTGATGCCATAGACGACCGACAGCTCATTGGAACCGCTCTCCACATAGTAATCACCGGGCGCGGCACATCGGATTGCTTCGGCTTCCGTGACGGTTGTGGAGTAGCTGCGCCCTTCAACGGTGCGGATGTTGACCGAGACTTGGCGGTCTTCAGACACTCTGAAAGTCCTGTCCATCACAATGTCTTCTTCAGAGGGACTTGCGTGGAAAGTCGAGCCTTTGGGAAGGTACAGCGCAAGGTCCGATTCGACAGACTGCGGTGCTGCGATGGGGGGTATTTCCCATAGATAGATATCGGCGACCACCTCTGCGTTCGGATAGGAAATGATCTTGAGAATGACCGAATAGTAACCGCCGTCCTGGTGAACGATGTCTTGGGGGGTGGCATAAAGCCTGGCGTCACTCACTGAAACGGTGGACGAAAGAACTACATCCGAATCCTCGACGTAGACGGCAAGCAGCGCCTCAAACTCGTTCAGTTCCCGAATAATCCGTAACTTGACCGAGCCTTCTATATCCACCGTATGAAACACGCCTTGAGTCAGAAAGAGCAGCGGCTCCGTAGCGGGTACATGCCGACTGGCGTTTTTCCCCCTAAGCTTTTTCCATAACTGCGGAGTTAGCGTATGCGACCTTGCGATTGTGCCCATGATCATTCCTTTGAGTGAGTGGCTGTCAGCCGTTCCGTTGGCTCAAAAGTAAGCCCGTCATTGCTATTTGAATACTGTCAGTTTTGACAGTCCCCGTGCCCATTGGTCTGAGGTGTTGTGGCGTGCCGAGGATTCGCGGCGGGCTCAGGACCGACAGTCTGCCGCGCGCAGAGCCGCGCAAATCCCGCTCCCCGTTAACCCATGTCGTAAACGCGCCTTTGTGTGGCGCGCGCAGGCATCTGGGCTGTCAGCGTCAGCCATACCATCGTGGCCAAAGGGCAGTTCAAAGCCCTGTCGATCATTCAGGCGCCGCGCCGCCGCTGGGAGAACCGCGATGTTCAGCAAGCAAGACCAGATTCAGGGTTATGACGATGCACTGTTGGCCGCTATCAGTGCCGAGGAGCAGCGTCAGGAAGACCACATTGAGCTGATCGCCTCGGAGAACTACACCAGCAAGCGCGTGATGCAGGCTCAGGGCAGCGGCCTGACCAACAAATACGCCGAGGGTTATCCCGGCAAGCGCTATTACGGTGGCTGCGAGCACGTGGACAAGGTCGAGCAACTGGCGATCGATCGCGCCAAGCTGCTGTTTGGTGCCGATTATGCCAACGTCCAGCCACACTCCGGTTCGTCGGCCAACAGCGCGGTTTACCTGGCGCTGCTGCAAGCGGGCGATACGTTGCTGGGCATGAGCCTGGCCCATGGCGGTCACCTGACCCACGGCGCCAAAGTGTCGTCCTCGGGCAAGCTGTACAACGCCGTTCAATACGGCATCGACGTTGCCACCGGCCTGATCGATTACGACGAAGTCGAACGACTGGCGGTCGAGCACAAGCCGAAGATGATCGTGGCCGGGTTCTCGGCCTACTCCAAAACCCTGGATTTCCCACGCTTTCGTGAGATCGCCGACAAAGTAGGCGCGCTGCTGTTCGTCGACATGGCTCACGTGGCCGGTCTGGTCGCTGCCGGTTTGTACCCGAACCCGCTGCCGTACGCCGATGTGGTCACCACCACCACGCACAAAACCCTGCGCGGCCCCCGTGGCGGGTTGATCCTGGCCAAGGCCAACGAAGAGATCGAGAAGAAGCTCAATTCCGCCGTGTTCCCGGGTGCCCAGGGCGGCCCATTGATGCACGTGATTGCCGGCAAAGCCGTGTGCTTCAAGGAAGCCATGGAGCCCGGTTTCAAAGCCTATCAACAGCAAGTGATCGACAACGCCCAGGCCATGGCGCAGGTGTTCATCGACCGCGGTTACGACGTTGTGTCGGGCGGGACGGATAACCACTTGTTCCTCGTCAGCCTGATTCGTCAGGGCCTGACCGGGAAAGACGCCGACGCCGCGCTGGGTCGAGCGCACATCACCGTCAACAAGAACGCCGTGCCGAACGATCCGCAATCGCCGTTCGTGACGTCGGGCCTGCGCATCGGCACCCCTGCGGTGACCACGCGCGGTTTCAAAGTTACCCAGTGCATCACGCTGGCAGGCTGGATCTGCGACATCCTCGACAACCTCGGCGACGCCGATGTCGAGGCCAATGTTGCCGAGCAGGTCGCCGCGCTGTGCGCCGATTTCCCGGTTTACCGCTGAGTCAGGAGTCGCACCATGCAGCATTACTCGGGCTTCGGCCTCTTCAAACACTCCCTCAGCCACCACGAAAACTGGCAGCGCATGTGGCGCACGCCGACCCCGAAAAAGGTCTACGACGTCGTGATTGTCGGCGGCGGCGGGCACGGTCTGGCGACGGCCTATTACCTGGCAAAAGAGCACGGCATCACCAATGTGGCCGTGGTCGAAAAAGGCTGGTTGGGCGGCGGTAATACCGCGCGCAACACCACCATCGTCCGTTCGAACTACTTGTGGGACGAATCCGCGCACTTGTACGAACACGCGATGAAACTGTGGGAAGGCCTGTCCCAGGACATCAACTACAACGTCATGTTTTCCCAGCGCGGCGTTTACAACCTGTGCCACACCCTGCAGGACATGCGTGATTCCGAGCGCCGCGTCAGCGCCAACCGCCTCAACGGTGTCGACGGCGAGCTGCTCAACGGCAAGCAAGTGGCTGAAGAAATTCCGTACCTCGACTGCTCGAAAAACACCCGTTACCCGATCATCGGCGCAACGGTGCAGCGTCGCGGCGGTGTCGCGCGTCATGACGCCGTGGCCTGGGGCTACGCCCGTGCCGCTGATGCGTTGGGCGTGGACTTGATTCAGCAGACCGAAGTGACCGGCTTTCGCAAGGAAAACGGCGTGTGCATTGGCGTCGAAACCAACAAGGGCTTCATCGGCGCCAAGCGCGTCGGCGTGGTAACGGCCGGCAACTCCGGCCACATGGCCAAGCTCGCCGGTTTCCGTCTGCCTGTTGAATCCCATCCGTTGCAAGCCCTGGTGTCCGAGCCGATCAAGCCCATCATCGACAGCGTGATCATGTCCAACGCCGTACACGGTTACATCAGCCAGTCCGACAAGGGCGACCTGGTGATCGGTGCCGGCATCGACAGCTGGGTCGGCTATGGCCAGCGCGGCTCTTACCCGGTGATCGAGCACACCATTCAGGCTATCGTTGAGATGTTCCCGGTGCTCTCGCGGGTGCGCATGAACCGCCAGTGGGGCGGCATCGTCGACACCACGCCGGACGCCTGCCCGATCATCTCCAAAACACCGGTGCCGAACATGTTCTTCAACTGCGGTTGGGGCACCGGTGGCTTTAAGGCCACGCCGGGCTCGGGCAACGTGTTTGCCGCCAGCCTGGCCAAGGGCGAAATGCACCCGCTGGCCAAACCCTTCTCAATCGACCGTTTCCACAACGGCGCGTTGATCGACGAACACGGCGCTGCAGCCGTAGCCCACTAACAGAGGACTTTTCCCATGTTGCATATCTTCTGTCCTCACTGTGGCGAACTGCGCTCCGAAGAGGAATTCCACGTCTCCGGTCAGGCTCACATCCCGCGTCCGCTGGACCCGGCCGCCTGCACCGACGAGGAATGGGGCGATTACATGTTCTTCCGCGACAACCCGCGCGGCCTGCACCACGAACTGTGGATTCACGCAGCGGGCTGCCGTCAGTACTTCAACACCACGCGTGACACCGTGACCTACGAAATTCTCGAAACCTATCCGATCGGCACGCAGCCGCAATTCGTCAATCCGGCGCCCGCGATCAGAAAGGGGGATCAGGTATGAGCCAGTCCAATCGCCTGCCCAACGGAGGCCGCATCGATCGCAGCAAGGTCCTGAATTTCAACTTCAACGGCCAGACCTACCAGGGCTTCGAAGGCGACACCCTGGCCGCAGCCCTGCTCGCCAACGGTGTCGACATCATCGGTCGCAGCTTCAAGTATTCCCGTCCTCGCGGCATCTTCGCGGCCGGTTCCGAAGAGCCGAATGCCGTGCTCCAGATCGGCGCCACCGAAGCCACGCAGATCCCCAACGTGCGCGCCACGCAACAGGCGCTTTACTCGGGCCTCGTCGCGACCAGCACCAACGGCTGGCCGAGCGTGAACACCGACATGATGGGCATTCTCGGCAAGGTCGGCGGCAAGCTGATGCCGCCGGGCTTCTACTACAAAACCTTCATGTACCCGCAATCGTTCTGGGTGACCTACGAGAAGTACATCCGCAAAGCAGCGGGTCTCGGCCGCTCGCCGACCGAGCTGGATCCGGACACCTACGACAACATGAACCAGCACTGCGACGTGCTGGTGGTCGGCGCCGGCCCTGCAGGTCTGGCCGCCGCACTGGCCGCTGCGCGCAGCGGTGCTCGGGTCATCCTGGCGGACGAGCAGGAAGAATTCGGCGGCAGCCTGCTGGACAGCCGCGAAAGTCTGGACGGTAAACCGGCAGCGGAATGGGTAGCGACGGTGGTGGCCGAACTCAAAGGCCTGCCCAACGTGACCCTGCTGCCGCGCGCCACGGTGAACGGCTATCACGACCACAATTTCCTGACTATTCACGAGCGGCTGACCGATCACTTGGGCGACCGCGCGCCGATTGGCCAGGTGCGTCAGCGTATGCACCGGGTTCGCGCCAAGCGCGTGGTGCTGGCGACCGGCACCCACGAGCGTCCACTGGTTTACGGCAACAACGATGTGCCGGGCAACATGCTGGCCGGCGCGGTTTCCACTTACGTGCGTCGTTATGGCGTGGCGCCGGGCAAGAAACTGATCCTGTCGACCAACAATGATTACGCCTATCGCGTGGCGCTGGACTGGCTCGACGCTGGCCTGCACGTGGTGGCCGTCGCCGATGCGCGTCACAACCCGCGCGGTGCGTTGGTGGAAGAAGCCCGCGCCAAAGGCATTCGGATCCTGACCGGCAGCGCCGTGGTGGAGGCCCGAGGCAGCAAGCGCGTCAGTGCCGCCCGCGTGGCAGCTATTGACGTCAAAGCTCACAAGGTCAGCAGCCCGGGCGAGTGGCTGGACTGCGATCTGGTTGCCAGCTCCGGTGGCTACAGCCCGATCGTTCACTTGGCTTCGCACCTCGGCGGCAAGCCGGTCTGGCGCGAAGACATCCTCGGTTTCGTGCCCGGCGAAGCACCGCAGAAACGCGTCTGCGTCGGCGGTGTGAACGGCGTTTACGCCCTCGGCGACTCGCTGGCCGACGGTTTTGAGGGCGGTGTTCGTGCCGCCAGTGAAGCCGGGTTCAAACCGGTCGAAGGCGTACTGCCCAAATCCCTGAGCCGCGTGGAAGAACCGACACTGGCGCTGTTCCAGGTACCGCACGAAAAAGGCACTGCCCGGGCGCCGAAGCAATTCGTCGACCTGCAGAACGACGTCACCGCAGCGGCCATCGAACTGGCGACTCGCGAGGGTTTCGAGTCCGTCGAGCACGTCAAACGCTACACCGCGTTGGGTTTTGGTACCGACCAGGGCAAGCTCGGCAACGTCAACGGGCTGGCCATTGCCGCCCGCTCGCTGAACGTGTCGATCCCGGAAATGGGCACCACCATGTTCCGCCCGAACTACACGCCAGTGACCTTCGGCGCCATCGCCGGTCGTCACTGCGGTCACGTCTTCGAGCCTGTGCGCTTCACCGCGCTGCACGCCTGGCACGTGAAGAACGGCGCCGAATTCGAAGATGTCGGTCAGTGGAAACGGCCTTGGTATTTCCCGAAAGCCGGTGAAGACATCCACGCCGCCGTGCGCCGCGAATGCAAGGCCGTGCGCGACAGCGTCGGTCTGCTGGACGCCTCGACGCTGGGCAAGATCGACATTCAAGGCCCGGATGCCCGTGAGTTTCTGAACCGCATCTACACCAACGCCTGGACCAAGCTCGATGTCGGCAAGGCGCGTTACGGCCTGATGTGCAAGGAAGACGGCATGGTCTTCGACGATGGCGTGACCGCCTGCATCGCCGACAACCACTTCATCATGACCACCACAACCGGTGGCGCTGCACGCGTGCTGCAGTGGCTGGAAATTTATCAACAGACCGAATGGCCGGACCTGAAGGTGTACTTCACCTCCGTCACCGACCACTACGCGACCCTGACACTGTCGGGCCCGAACAGCCGCAAGTTGCTCAGCGAAGTGACCGACATCGATCTGGGCCGTGAAGCGTTCCCCTTCATGACCTGGAAAGAAGGGCTGGTGGGCGGAGTACCGGCGCGGGTGTTCCGGATTTCGTTTACCGGAGAGCTCTCCTACGAGGTGAACATCCAGGCAGACTACGCCATGGGCGTTCTGGAAAAAATCGCCGAAGCGGGCAAGCAGTACAACTTGACCCCGTACGGCACTGAAACCATGCACGTCCTGCGGGCCGAGAAGGGCTTCATCATCGTCGGCCAGGACACCGACGGCTCGATGACCCCGGACGATTTGAACATGGGCTGGTGTGTGGGCCGTACCAAGCCGTTCTCATGGATCGGCCAGCGTGGCATGAACCGTGAGGATTGCGTGCGGGAAGATCGCAAGCAGCTCGTCGGCCTGAAACCGGTTGATCCGAACCAGTGGCTGCCAGAGGGCGCGCAACTGGTGTTCGATCCGAAGCAGTCGATCCCGATGAAGATGGTCGGCCATGTGACGTCAAGTTATGCGGCGAACTCGCTGGGCTATTCGTTCGCCATGGGTGTGGTGAAGGGCGGGCTGAAGCGCATGGGTGAGCGGGTGTTTGCGCCATTGGCGGATGGGTCGGTGATCGAGGCGGAGATTGTGTCCTCGGTGTTCTTCGATCCGAAGGGTGATCAGCAGAACGTGGAGTGATCGGACGGTTACGCGCGGTGTGTCTGACATGCTGCGTCGCCTGATCCATTCGCGAGCAAGCTCGCTCCCACAGGTTTTGCGATTCATTCGCGAGCAGGTTCGTCGGTCATTGTGGGAGCGAGCTTGCTCGCGAAGGAGCCATCCCGGACACCGCATATTTTGCACTCACTGAAACAACAGAATTCAACACAGGTGCTCTATGACCACAGCCAACGTTTACCAACAGCGGCCAGCGACCGAGGCCAAAGCCGAGTCGCCGCTGTTTCATGCTGACCTTCAAAGCCTGATCGGCAAGGGCCGCAGCAATCCGGGCGTCGTGCTGCGGGAGAAAAAATTGCTCGGCCACCTGACCCTCCGTGGCAATGGGCACGATTCGGCGTTTGCGGCGGGCGTGCACAAGGCGCTGGGCATGGAACTGCCGGGCGCGCTGGCGCTGGTCTCAAGCGGCGATAGCTCGATCCAGTGGCTTGGCCCGGATGAGTGGCTGCTGATCGTGCCGACCGGTGAAGAATTCGCCGTCGAGCAGAAGCTGCGCGAAGCGCTCGCCGGTTTGCACATCGCTATCGTCAATGTCAGCGGCGGGCAATCGCTGCTGGAGCTGACCGGCCCGAAGGTGCGCGAAGTGCTGATGAAGTCCACCAGCTACGACGTGCACCCGAATAATTTTCCGGCAGGAAAGGCCATCGGCACGGTGTTCGCCAAATCGCAGCTGGTGATCCGCCGTACCGGTGAAGAGACCTGGGAGCTGGTGATCCGCCGCAGCTTCGCCGATTACTGGTGGATGTGGCTGCAGGACGCGAGCGCGGAGTATGGTTTGGGCGTCGCTGCCTGATTCCGGATTGACGACACGACCTGTGCTGATCGTTCCCCGCTCAGCGTGGGAGCGCCGCCTGTGATGCTCCGCGTCACTCGACAATGGACGCGGAGCGTCCTGAACCGCATTCCCACGCAGGGCGTGGGAACGATAAAGGAATACCTATGAGCCGCGCCCCCGATACCTGGATTCTGACCGCCGACTGCCCCAGCGTGCTGGGCACGGTGGACGCGGTGACGCGTTACCTCTTCGAGCAGGGCTGCTACGTCACCGAGCACCATTCGTTCGATGACCGGCTGTCCAGCCGCTTTTTCATTCGCGTCGAGTTCCGCCAGCCGGAGGGATTTGACGAGTCGTCTTTCCGTGCCGGCCTGGCCGAGCGCGGCGAATCTTTCGGCATGATCTTCGAGCTCACCCCCCCGAATTACCGCCCGAAAGTGGTGATCATGGTCTCCAAAGCCGACCACTGCCTGAACGATCTGCTCTACCGCCAGCGCATCAATCAGCTGTCCATGGACGTGGTTGCTGTCGTCTCCAATCACCCGGACCTCGAACCACTGGCGCGCTGGCACGACATTCCCTACTACCATTTCCCCCTCGACCCCAACGACAAACCGGCCCAGGAAGCCAGGGTGATGAAGGTGATCGAAGACACCGGCGCCGAACTGGTGGTGCTTGCCCGCTACATGCAGGTGCTGTCGCCGGAGCTGTGCCGCAAGCTCGATGGCAAGGCGATCAACATTCATCACTCTTTGCTGCCGGGCTTCAAGGGCGCCAAGCCTTATCATCAGGCCTATAACAAAGGCGTGAAACTGGTTGGCGCGACGGCCCATTACATCAACAACGACCTCGACGAAGGGCCGATCATCGCCCAGGGCGTCGAAGTGGTCGACCACAGTCACTACCCCGAAGACCTGATCGCCAAGGGCCGCGACATCGAAGGCCTGACCCTGGCACGCGCGGTGGGTTACCACATTGAGCGACGGGTGTTTCTCAACGCCAACAGGACGGTGGTGCTTTAAGCACCCGCCGCTTCGCGGCATCGCGAGGAAGCTCACTCCTACAATCGAACGCAATCAACTGTAGGAGTGAGCTTGCTCGCTATGACGTAATAAAAAACGACACAAGATATAGGGCGACACAACGCAACACCCCAGAGCAATCAGTGCATTGCCGCAGGACAATGGCAACGCATAACTCCGCTACACAGCTGTATTCATAACAACAATCAGCGAGGTGAAAGCATGTCTGGTAATCGTGGTGTGGTGTATCTCGGCTCAGGTAAGGTCGAAGTACAGAAAATCGACTATCCCAAGATGCAGGACCCGCGCGGCAAGAAGATCGAGCACGGGGTGATCTTGCGCGTGGTTTCCACCAACATTTGTGGTTCCGATCAACACATGGTGCGTGGCCGAACGACGGCCCAGGTCGGCCTGGTACTGGGTCACGAAATCACCGGTGAAGTGATCGAGAAGGGCAGCGACGTCGAGAATCTCAAAATCGGCGATCTGGTGTCCGTGCCGTTCAACGTCGCCTGCGGCCGTTGCCGCTCCTGCAAAGAACAACACACCGGCGTCTGCCTGACCGTTAACCCGGCCCGTGCCGGCGGTGCCTACGGTTATGTCGACATGGGCGACTGGACCGGCGGGCAGGCCGAATACGTGCTCGTGCCCTACGCCGATTTCAACCTGCTCAAGCTTCCCGATCGCGACAAGGCGATGTCGAAAATCCGTGACCTGACCTGCCTTTCCGACATCCTGCCAACCGGCTACCACGGCGCGGTCACTGCCGGCGTTGGCCCGGGCAGCTCGGTGTACATCGCCGGTGCCGGTCCGGTGGGTCTTGCCGCTGCCGCATCAGCACGCTTGCTCGGCGCGGCAGTCGTGATCGTCGGTGACGTCAATCCAGTGCGTCTGGCGCACGCCAAGGCCCAGGGTTTCGAGATCGCCGACCTGTCCAAAGACACCCCGCTGCACGAGCAGATCGCCGATCTGCTGGGTGAGCCAGAAGTGGACTGCGCCGTCGACGCTGTGGGCTTTGAAGCGCGCGGTCATGGCCATACGGGCGCCAAGGCCGAGGCACCGGCCACCGTACTCAACTCGCTGATGGGCGTGGTTCGCGTCGCTGGCAAGATCGGCATTCCCGGCCTGTATGTGACGGAAGACCCGGGCGCCGTGGACGCTGCCGCCAAGGTCGGCGCGCTGAGCATTCGTTTCGGCCTGGGCTGGGCGAAATCCCACAGCTTCCACACTGGCCAGACACCGGTCATGAAGTACAACCGCCAACTGATGCAGGCCATCATGTGGGACCGCATCAACATCGCCGATGTAGTGGGCGTGGAAGTCATCAGCCTCGACGATGCCCCGCGCGGTTATGGCGAGTTCGATGCCGGTGTGCCGAAGAAATTCGTCATCGATCCGCACAAACTGTTCAGCGCCGCGTGATCCTCTGACGCTCACAAAAGGCGACCTTCGGGTCGCTTTTTTTATGTCCGACGTAGGGCTCTAACCCGACATATGTAGGGCGTTTCTGAAAATGGTTGAGGAGCGTTTGAATTGCGTTCCTGCTTGTTTCAGCTGCCTTTTCTCCGTGCTATTTGTCCGGCCGGTTTTTTCAGGTGGCGGGTCATGCATGGTTGTCAGGTGGGTTAGAACATCGATTCATTTCCTCGTCGCAATGCCGCTGCTCTGGCTGCCGGCGACGTTGGCAAGTGCTCACCTGGAGCCCTTTTCGTCGGGCTGGGCTTCCTCGGAAATGTTCTTTGAAAATCCGAATGCCTGCATCTGGGCCGGGGTTGCGCCGCCGGTATGCCAGGCCGGATACCGCGCCGCTTATCGACAGCATGTGCGAGTGGCGCCGACCTACCGTGAGCTGGCGGATTGCGAGGCAGACTTCGTGCCGGGTGAGTGTTTCGCTGCCGACGTCTCCCGGCTCTGGTCGCCCTGGCTGTCCGGCTTCGCGATCATCACCCAGCTTCAGCTGCCAGCTATCGAAGGTGGCCCCGACTCACAAGTGCGCCTTTTCAGTGAACCGCTTTATCGCGGCGCCGATCATCAGGGCGGCACGCGCTTGATCAGCCTGCGCGAGAAGCTTAACAACGGTGAGCATTTCGATAAGGCATTCATTCGCCACCGGCTCCTGCAGGCGGGTTCGACGGCTGCAGATCAACGGCTGGCGCGGACCTTCGAGCCGCAGCGCCTGTTTTATGTGAGCGAACCCTGAGGCCCTGCGTGGAACTTCCTTTCGAGGGGCGGTCCAACGCGTGTTTACCCGGCCACGGCCGGTCTCCCGGCAAACGAGGTTGTTGCGATGAAAGTTTCACTGAAAAATGTACGCGGTGCTGCGCTGGCGAGCCTGATGGCGCTGGCAGCCACGCCGGTCTTCGCTTTCAATCTGAATGACGCGGCCAATGCTGTTTCCAATGCCACCGGCGGCCAGCAAAAGGCAACCGCCGCGCCTGAAGCAGCCGGGCTGTTGAACACGCTGGGCACGCAGTTGAACGTGACGCCGGAGCAAGCGGTTGGCGGCACCGGCGCCTTGTTGGGGCTGGCGAAAAACAAGCTCGCGGGCAACGACTATTCGCAACTGAGCAAATCAGTGCCAGGCCTCGACCAATTGGCGGGCACCTCGGCTCTTGGCAGCCTCAGTGGTCTGGGCGGACTGTTGGGTAATTCCGGGAGCAACAACTCTGCCCTGGATAGTGCGCTGGGCAACGTGCAGAGCATGGGCGACGTGAACAAAGCGTTCAGCGCGCTGGGCATGAACAGCAGCATGGTCAGCCAGTTCGTGCCGGTGATTCTGCAATACCTCGGTCAGCAAGGCGCCGGTGGTTCGGCGTTGCAGGCGTTGCAGGCGTTGAGTGGCGTCTGGGGCGCCAAGTAATTGAGTTGCCGCGCCCCTGCAAAAGGGGCGCTGGTTGCCAAGAAGTACTGCTAGGAAATCAGGCCGCGTAACTCGGCAATCCGCGCGTCCTTTTCTTCCCACAGCCGGTTGACCCAGTCCTGCACATACACGCGAAACGCCGGGTCATTCTCGTAATCGCCCTGCCACAGCGCAGGGTCGAGTTCGCGGGTCTTGATGTCGACGATCACACGCGGCACTCGTCCTGATAGCAAGTCCCAGAACCCCGGGATGCGCTCGCTGGGATAAACGACCGTCACATCGAGCACCGCGTCCAGTTGCTCACCCATCGCCGCCAGCACAAACGCGACGCCGCCCGCCTTGGGCTTGAGCAAGTAACGATAGGGCGAAGCCTGCTCGGCTTTTTTGGCCGGGGTAAAGCGCGTGCCCTCCAGGTAATTCACCACCGTCACCGGCTGACGTTTGAACAGTTCGCACGCCTCGCGGGTGATTTCCAGATCCTTGCCCTTGAGCTCGGGATGCTTCGCCAGAAACGCTTTCGTGTAGCGCTTCATGAACGGGTAATCGAGCGCCCACCACGCCAGCCCCAGGAACGGCACCCAGATCAGCTCTTTTTTGAGGAAGAATTTGAAGAAGGGCGTACGTCGATTCAGTGCCTGCACCAGCGCCGGGATGTCGACCCAGGACTGATGGTTGCCGATGACCAGGTAGGACGTGTCGCCACGCAGGCCTTCGTCGCCGCGGATTTCCCACCGGGTCGGCAGGCAAATTTTTAAAATCAGCTTGTTGATTTCACACCAGGTCTCGGCGATCCACATCACCGCCGCCGAGCAGTTGTCGCGCATCTCGCTCTGGAACACCAACTTGAGCAGTGCAAAGACCATCAGCGGGCCGATCAGCACCAGTGTATTGAGCAGAAGCAGCAGCGTGACGGCAATTCCGGTGAGCAGGTGACGCATAAGGCACTCGCGGTCGACAGGGTGGCGCGCAATGATAAGCAGGCCGGGCGTCTGGCGCAAAATCCCCGGCGATACCGACGAATGTTTCACGCCGTTTTCGGTACGCTTCCCATTGCCTGCACCGCGACTGCCCGGTGCTGCAATTCCGGGCGCGAACCATCGGCAAAGTTATGGTCTAAACCGGGCACGCCCGACCGCTCATCCATCACGAGGAAAATGTGACGTGAAATCCCTTCTGGCGCTTATGTCTTTGCTGGCGTTGCCTGTCATGGCTGCCGAACCGACGTTGTATGGCCGTTACGAATACATTCAGGTCTCGGAGATCGGCGAGACGTTCAAAGCCAAAATGGACACCGGCGCGTTGACCGCGTCGCTGTCGGCCAAGGACATCGAACTGTTCAAGCGCGATGGCGATGACTGGGTGCGCTTCCGTCTGGCGACCAAAGACGCCGACAGCAAAGTGTACGAGCACAAGGTTTCGCGCATCAGCCGCATCAAGGGCCGCTCCGAAGGCGACGATGACGAAGAACCGGCTGATCCCACCAAGCGCCCGGTTGTTGATCTTGAGCTGTGCCTGGGCAATGTGAAACGCACCGTGGAGGTCAACCTCGTCGACCGCAGCCACTTCAACTACCCCTTGCTGATCGGCGCCAAGGCCCTGCGCGAGTTTGGCGCGGCGGTTAACCCGGCCCGTCGCTATACGGCGGACAAACCTGAGTGCTGATTGACGCGCGGGACTGATATCCGGCACCGTTCCGGCTTTACGCCACGTGCTCGGATGCCATGCCCCACATTCTCATTGTCGAAGATGAAGCCGCCATCGCCGATACCCTCATCTATGCCCTGCAGGGCGAGGGTTTCACCACCGCATGGCTAACGCTGGGACAGGCGGCGGTTGCACTGCAACGCGACACGCCCGCCGACCTCATCATCCTCGACATCGGCCTGCCCGATATCAGCGGCTTCGAAGCCTGCAAACAACTGCGTCGGTTTACCGAGGTGCCGGTGATGTTTCTGAGCGCCCGTGATGGTGAGATCGATCGCGTGGTGGGGTTGGAAATTGGCGCGGATGACTACGTCGTCAAGCCGTTCAGTCCGCGTGAAGTCACTGCACGGGTCAAGGCGATCCTCAAACGAATCGCGCCCCGAGTTGACGCCAATCCCCCCACCGGCCATTTTTCGGTTGATGCCCAGCGCGTGCTGATCAGCTATCGCGGCCAGCCCGTGAGCCTGACGCGTCACGAGTTTCGCCTGTTGCGCTGTCTGCTCGAGCAACCAGGACGGGTGTTTAGCCGAGAGCAGTTACTCGATGCGGTCGGCGTTGCCAGCGATGCCGGCTACGAGCGCAGCATCGACAGCCATATCAAAAGCGTCCGCGCCAAGTTGCGGGCGATCGTGGCCGAGGCCGAGCCGATTCAGACCCATCGCGGGCTCGGCTACAGCTACAGCCCGGATCACAGCTGATGCGGCTGGGCCTGCGGATTTTTCTGGTCTATGCGCTATTTATTGGCCTGACGGGGTATTTCGTCCTCAACACTGTGATGAAAGAGGTGCGCCCCGGCGTTCGGCAATCCACGGAAGAGACGTTGGTGGACACCGCGAACCTTCTTGCCGAGGTGCTGCAGGCCGACGTTAAAGCGGGGACCTTGAGCCAGAGTCGCTTCCCGCAAGTGCTCACGGCCTATGGGTTGCGACAGCCGGACGCGAAGATCTGGGGCATGCCAAAGAATCAGGTCAATAACCGCGTGTATGTGACCGACGCCCACGGCATTGTTTTGCTCGACTCCAGCGGAGAGGCCGTGGGGCAGGATTATTCACGCTGGAATGATGTGTTTCTCACCTTGCGTGGCCAATATGGCGCACGCTCGACCCGCAGCGATCCTCAGGACCCTAACTCATCGGTCATGCACGTTGGCGCGCCGATTCGCGACGGGGACCGCATCATCGGTGTCGTGACCGTGGCCAAACCCAATAGCTCGCTGCAGCCTTACGTGGACCGGACTGAGCGGCGTCTGCTGTATTACGGCGCGGGGCTGATCGTTCTGGGGTTGATGTTCGCTGGGTTGCTGTCGGGGTGGGTGAGCAGCGCGCTGCGTCGCTTGACCAAATACGCCCAGGCCGTGAGCGAAGGGCGCCGCGTCGAGCTGCCCCGTTATCGAGGCGGCGAGCTGGCGCAGTTGTCTGCAGCCGTCGAGCACATGCGCACACAGCTGGAAGGCAAGGACTACGTCGAGCGCTATGTGCATACCCTCACCCATGAACTGAAAAGCCCGCTCGCCGCAATTCGTGGCGCTGCCGAGCTGTTGCAGGGTGACATGCCCGCCGATCAGCGGCAGCGCTTTGTCAGCAACATCGATAACGAAAGCGCGCGCGTCCAGCAGTTGATCGAACGGCTGCTGAACCTGGCCATGGTCGAACAACGCCAGGGACTGGAAGAGCGCGTCCTGGTGCCACTTGCCGGGCTGGTCGAGGACACGCTGGCGGCGCAGGCTGCGCGCATCGAGCGCAAGGGTTTGATCGTCGAACGGCTGATTACAGCCGAGTTGTTTGTGACCGGGGAGCGCTTTCTGTTGCGCCAGGCGTTCTCCAATTTGCTCGACAACGCGCTGGACTTCACGCCAGACGGAGGCACGTTGCGCTTCAGCGCCGAGCGGGAGGGCGAGCGCGTGAACGTGCTGTTTTTCAATAGCGCCGACCCCATTCCCGAATACGCGCTGCCTCGCCTGAGCGAGCGCTTCTATTCCCTTCCCCGGCCCGACAGTGGCCGCAAGAGCACTGGCCTTGGGCTCAACTTCGTTGAAGAAGTGATGCAGTTGCATGGTGGGGAAATGCAGATACGGAATGTTGCAGGCGGGGTGATGGTGGTGTTGCAGCTGCGAGTAACGCTGCGATAAAACAAGCCGGTCCGTTAACGTTGAGACCTGGAGAGGCAGGGGTTTCATCGCCCGAAACACTCCACACAATCTCCACACTTCCCCCACGATTGCTCCACACAGACTTTTCAGAATCTCCCCATCAAAAACCGGGAGAGTTCGATGAACAAGGGCATGTCGATTTACAAGGTGGGAATGATCGGTCTGTTGATACTGGCGCTGATGATTCCGTTGATGATGATCAATGGCCTTATCCAGGATCGACAGAGCAGGCGCGACGAAGTGGTCGAAGACATCGCGCGCAGCTCCAGTTACAGCCAGCACATCAGTGGGCCGCTGTTGGTCGTGCCGTATCGCAAGTTGACCCGGATCTGGAAACTCAACGCGGAGTCTCGCGAGCGCTATCAGGAAACGGTTGAGGAAAAGGGCCGCTTGTACTTCCTTCCCGAACGCTTTGAACTGGACGGCAAGGTCCAGACCGAAGTGCGTTCGCGCGGCATTTACGAGGCTCGCCTTTATCACGCCGATAACACGCTAAGCGGCCAGTTTGTGCTGCCCGAGCACTTTGGCCTGGGCAACGATTTCGAGAACTACCGGTTCGATGCCCCTTTTCTGGCTGTCGGGATTACAGATGTTCGTGGCATCGAAAGTGCGCTGAAGCTTGATCTCAATGGCGAACAACTGGACTTCGTTCCAGGTACCGACGTGGCGCTGTTGGGGGAGGGCGTGAGCGTCGTGCTGCCGCTGGAAACCGGCGTGGAGCAGAAGCGCCTGAATTTCGCGTTCGATCTTCGTCTGCAGGGCACTGGACAGTTGCAGATCACCCCGGTGGGTAAATCGAGTGTTGTACGGGTGGCGGCTGACTGGCCGCATCCGAGCTTTATCGGCAACTACCTGCCCGCCAGTCGCGACGTTTCCGGGCAGGGCTTCACCGCCAATTGGCAGACTTCTTTCTTCGCAACCAATCTGCAGGAAATTCTCAACCGCTGTTCATCCAGCGAAGTGTGTACCGAGTTCGCCGGTCGCAGTTTCGGCGTGAGCTTCATATCGCCGGTCGACCAGTACCTCAAGAGTGATCGTTCGATCAAATATGCGCTGCTCTTCATCACGCTCACCTTCGCGGGCTTCCTGCTGTTCGAAGTGCTCAAAGGGCTGGCGGTCCACCCGGTGCAATACGCTCTGGTCGGTGCGTCGCTGGCGTTGTTCTATCTGCTGCTGTTGTCGCTGTCCGAGCACCTGGGCTTCACGCTGGCGTACCTGGTATCGGCCAGTGCCTGTGTGGCGCTGATCGGGTTCTATGTCTGCCATGTGCTGGGCAGCGTTCATCACGGACTGTCATTCGGCGTGGCGCTGGGAATCCTGTATGCATTGCTTTACGGCCTGCTCGGTGCCGAAGACTACGCCTTGCTGATGGGCGCTTTGCTACTGTTCGGTGTCCTCGGCGTGTTCATGGTGCTGACGCGCAAGCTGGACTGGTATGCGCTGGCGCAACGTCCCGCAAAACCTGCCACGCTGGTGGTCGAGGCGAGTCATGAGTAGCCGGGTGGGACTGCGCGAAGACCAGCAGATCGGGCACGCGCTTGCAGTGAAAATAGCAAACTGGTTGTGGCCAGACGAAAGCAGATTCCCTCGCGGTCCGACAGCCCAGCCCTCACCGAAGCGGACCGATTCGCGTCGCGCGAATGAATCCGACTTCGTTGATACCTGTGATTTGAAAGCAATCAGGCGGGCGGCTGGGTTTCCAGCATCGATGGCCGCTGACTGACTTCGTAATACCAGTTCGCCAATCGCGGGTAGCTGCTGCGCCAGCCCAGATTTGGCTGGCGGAAATCCAGATAGCCCAGCGCACAGGCCACGCTGATCGACGCAACGTCGAAATGCGTACTCAGTTCAGTGACGGCTTCGGCTTCGAAGTAGGCCAGCGTGCGAGCGATTTTCTCTTGCTGGGCGTCGAGCCATGCCGCCCAGTGTTTCTCCTCGGGCCGCAGGAAGGTCTCGTAACGGATGAGCAGCGCAGCGTCCATGAGGGCATCGGCGAGTGACGCGAGCGTCAATCGCCGCCAGCGCGCCGAGCCTTCCTTGGGAATGAGAGCGTTGCCGACGTGCTGTTGATCCAGGTACTCGAGAATGACCCGGCTGTCATGGATCACGTTGTCGTCGGCCAGACACAGCGCGGGAATCTTCCCGCACGGATTGTCGCGACAGACTTCAGCGTCGGGTCTAACGGGGGTGAGCGCAACCGCTTTGAGACTGACCCGGCTTGCCTGTCCGGTTTCATGAAGCAGGATCAGCACCTTGCGCGCGAAGGGCGAAGCGGCGTTGTAATGCAGCGTCATGCTGGGCGCAGACATGGACATTCCTCTGATCGACCTGGCCCTCCAGACTAGTGAGGGCAAGGACGCTGTGCAATATCCCGATGATATGCCGGGCCGATTTACGACGGCCCGCACCTGAATGTCAGACGGTCGGAACCCCGTCTGCCGAATCCGCCGGTGCACTGCCTGATTGCGCCGAAGGTGTGCCGGTCAACAGCGGCTTGGCGACAAACCAGATGATCGTGGCGGCGACGAGATCGAAAGCGGCCAGGGCCACAAACAGCGGGCTGTAACCAACCTTGGTGACCATGATCCCGAGCACCAGCGTGAACAGCGCCGCGCCCAGAAATCCGAACATGCCACCCAGGCCGGTTGCCGTACCCACTTCGTTTTTGCCGAAGGAGTCCGACGTGATGGCGTACAACGCGCCCGACAGCGTCTGGTGCGCAAAACCGCCAGCGCACAGCAGCGCGATGGCGACATAAGGGCTGTCCACCAGACCGATGCAGCCAGGGCCGATCATGCACAGGGAGCCGAACACCATCACCATCTTGCGCGACGTCAGCAGCGAGACGTTGAAGTGCTTGTAGAAAAACGGGCTCAGGTAACCCCCCAACACGCAGCCAATGTCGGCGGCGAGAAACGGCAGCCAGGCAAACATCGCGATTTCCTTGATGTTCATGTGGCGTTCGGTCATCAGGTACAGCGGAATCCACGCGTTGAACGTCTGCCAGGCCGGCTCTGACAGCATGCGTGCCGAAGCGATTGCGTAGAAGTTGCGGGTGCCGACGATCTTCTTCCAGCTGGCGTGCTTGGTCGGCGCGTCCTTCAGGTGGGATTCCTGACCGGCAAGGATGTAATCGCGTTCCTCATCGCCCAGCAGACGCTGATTGCGCGGGTGCTTGTAGAAGAACAGCCAGCCTGCGCTCCACAGCAGGCCCAGCCCGCCGACGATGACGAACGCGATCTGCCAGCCGCTGTGTAGGATCGCCCAGACCACGAGGGGAGGTGCCAGCAACGCGCCGATCGACGAACCGATGTTGAACCAGCCGATGGCGACCGAGCGCTCTTTGGCCGGAAACCATTCAGTGGTCGCTTTGATCGCCGCAGGAAAACCCGCCGCTTCAGTGATGCCCAGCAAGCTGCGCAAGAATGCAAGACTCTGCCAGCCGGTGGCCATGGCCGCCGATGCGCACGCCACCGACCAGGCAATGGCGAAAACCGCGAAGCCGATCTTGGTCCCGATAGCATCGATCACGTAGCCGGCAACCGGCTGCATGAATGCATAGCCCATCTGCCACGCGATAACGACGTGCGAGTACTGTTCGGTGGAAATGTTCAGCTCGCTCATCATGGTGGGAGCGGCGACGGAGAGGGTGTTGCGCGCGAGATAGTTGACGATCAGACCGCCGGTTATCAGCGCGACCATCCACCAACGGATGCCTTTGATTTTCATCGAGTCCACTCTGGGTATTGTTTTTATTTAGCGGCGATCGTCATACGTCGTCGTATGACTGGATTTAGTCAAACGCACGTTTTGTTGTCAATTGAAATAGTTGTAAATTGCCATTGTATTTCTATATGTAACCGGATTGTCACCGGCGGGGCTGGTTTTTGGGGTGATCGGTGACTATGGAGTCGTGAGATTCGGAGGCAGAACGCGGGCCTGCTGGATTTGTAAAACTGGGGGATGTCATGTGATGACTAGGGTGGCGGAAAGTGCTTGCCCCGCGCGAGGAGGAGCGTGGGACAAGCCAGTTGGTGGGTAAGGCAATGCGATGCGCTACTTTGGCTCTTCGTCACGCCACCAGTTGTCGCCCAGTAATCCCAACCCTACGTAGAGCAGGCCTTCGAGCAATATTTCATAATCTAGAAATTGCTCATCTTCAATTGCTTCCGCTATCACGACCCAAGGGACGACGTAAGAAAACCAAAAGACGATGATGGCGAGGCCAAGCACCCACTGATAGCGCCAGCGTCTTGTGACTCGACAGGCGCTCCAGATGGCAGCCGCGACAATGATTAACGAGATATAAAACGCCATCTAGTCATCACCGTTGTTTTTAAGCAGCAACGCTGACGAGGATCTCTGAGGGCCAATACCTCCCGCGACTTGGGCGTCGATACTGATTATTACATCGCCGACGTGGTAGGTCGGAATTCCTTGTTTGGCCTTCCCTCCTGAGAACATGCCCGCCATCCCTCCTACTATCGGACCGAACACCTCTGTAACAGCTTTGCCGCTCAGCGAGGATATGGCGCCGCCCACTCTCACTCGTTGATCATTTAATAGATCGGCAGTATTCCGGCTAAGGCGATTAGACACCGCAAGCACCATCCGGCAAGGCCGCCCCTGTGCAAGCATTCGCTCGTAGGTTTCTTCAATCAACCGGATGACCTCAAAATGACCCTTGGTTATTTCCGGTAGGTTGATCGTTCTCAACGATGCGGCATCGTCCGGCTGCACGGTGAAGTGAATAAGCGTAAACACGACACCGTAATGGCCGACATGTTGGGTACGTTCGAAGTCCATGACATGTCCCTCGCTCAGCAATATTGCTTATTGCCGATCCTGTCCCATCCGCCTGTTACGCTGCCGGCCGCGCTCCCGTCGTTTCTGTTTTGCAGGGTGTAGGTCGAGCGGATACGGCCGTAGTTGAGCTGGATGAGTTCGGTGGGAATGCCGTCGTTGGCGAGTTGGTTGTATTCGGCAATGATCACTTATTCGAGAATGATTTCGTAGAACTTCATTTTGTCGCCCCCTGCACGGTGTACGGAAAGCTTCACTTCCTTGAAGTGCTCTCCGGCGCAGTTGGCTGCCATCAGTTTGCAGCTCGACTTGTCGAGCATTTTGGTCAGCGTGAGGTTGCTGAGCGTGGTACGCCCGGAAGTCGCGCCGCCTGCCGTGCTGGCTGTAACAGACGCGCTCTGGTAGGTGCCGAACGAATACCCGGTGATTTCAATCCAGTCTTTGCACTGCTCATCCAGTGCTTCGCCAGCAATGCCTTCAATCTTCAAAAATGCGTCGAGCGCCATGGTGGGTCTTCCCGATGGGTATTGTGGATGCCCTGCCAGGGCGGAATATCGATTATCGGGAGGGTGACTCGCAGGAGAGGCCAGCCTGGGAGTCGGAGCGTGCAGGACGCTTACTGTTGTTTTGAGGGAGGTTTCTTACGGACTTGTTCGACTTATAACCAAGGGATGCCAGGCAGGATGCGATGTTTTACCGCGGAGGCGCGCGCCCCTGCCATCGTCAAAGCAAACCGGTTCATTGGGTACGGTTCGATGTAAATCATGCAGAAGCGGGGTTCGGTGGATCAAACCCGCTTGCGCGCCATCAATCCTCTGCAGCTAAGCCAGGCCGGAATCGCCATGCCGATCCAGGACAGCACGTCCCACGCGCCGTCGCCGAGCAGCGCCGCAAACAAGCCGATGGCTGTCAGCAGCGCGATCCAGCCCGGTTTGGCGAATGTCTTCCAGAAAGCGGAGTGCTTTTTGTGTCGGGTCATGCGACTTCCGCCTCTACGGCGACCGCTTTCGCAACGGCGACGGCAGCACGACGACGGACCCACCACAGATACAAGCCACTGCCGAGCACGATGATCGTCAACACATCCAGCGCAGCCCAGAGAATTTTCATCGGCATGCCGCCGTAGTCGCCGAAGTGCAGCGGTTGCGACAGCAGCAGGGCGTCCATGTACCAGGGGCGTCCCAGTGTTGCGGTGACGTGCAGGTCCTGGGCGTCGATCAGGACAGGGGTCAGCAGGTGGGAGGTCAGGTGCGTGTCGCCTTTCATGAACACGGCGTAGTGGTGCTCGCTGGAAAAGCGCGAGCCGGGAAACGCAATGAAGCTCGGCTCGGCGCCGGGGACAGTGGCTTTGGAAATGTCGATCAACCGGGTCGCCGGGGCACGCTCGGCCAGGGGCGGTGCGTCCTTGTACGGCGCGATCATGGTCATCAGCGCGTCGGTGCGCCATTGCGCGATCACCAGATCGGCGCAGGCGTTGAGCACGCCGGTCAGGCCGACGACCATGGCCCAGGTCAGCGTCACGACGCCGATCAGGTTGTGCAGGTCCAGCCAACGCACCCGGGTGGATTTATTCGGCCGCACCGTGGCGAAATCCAGCCGGCGCATGAAGGGCGCGTACAACACGACGCCGGACACGATCGCCATGACAAACAGCAGCCCCATGAACGCCAGCAACAGTTTGCCCGGCAAGCCCGCATACATGTCCACGTGCAGGCGCAGCATGATCATCATGAAACCGCCATTGGCGCTCGGCGTTTCCATCGCCTCGCCGGTGCGCGCGTCGAGCATGAAGCTGTGGGATTCGTTGGGGTCGCCGCCTGCGGTTTTGCCCATGATGGCGTAGACGCCGTTCGGGTCATCGTCGTCCCAGCCGAAGTACTGCATCACGTCGCCGGGGCGATGGTCCTCGGCTGAGCGGACCAGTTGTTCGAGGTCGAGATGCGGGGTGCCGGCGGGCATTTCCTTGAATTCCGGCGCGTCGCCCGTCAGGTGAGCGATCTCGTGGCTGAAGATCAGCGGCAAGCCAGTGATCGCCAGCATCAGCAGGAATGCCGTACAGATCAGGCTGGTCCACGTGTGGATGAAAGACCAGCGGCGGATGGTTTGGCTTTTCATGTGGAAATCCGGAGTCAGCGAAAGCAACAAAGGCCGCTGTGTGGGAGCGGCCCTTGTTTCAGGTAATGAGAGTTTAAACGATTACCATTTGTAGTCTACGCTCGCGAGCACCGTGCGACGGTCGCCGTAGTAGCAATAGAAGCCGTCGCAGGTGGAAATGTATTCCTTGTCGAAGACGTTGTTGGCGTTGACTGACACGCTCACACCCTTGAGCGAATTGTTCATGCGGCCGAGGTCGTAATGCATGGCGGCGTCGTAGACGGTGTAGGCATTGCTGTGGCCGTAGTTGGAATCAGCGACGAAACCGTAACTGCCGATTGCAATATTGTCGGTCTCGCCAATGTAGCGCGCGCCGAAGCCCAGGCCGAAACCGTCGAGCACGCCGTTGTGCCAGGTGTAATCACCCCAGATTGCTGCCTGGTTTTCCGGCGTCAGTGGCAGCGGACGATTCTTGTCCAGCGGGTCGGTGACCTTGGTCATCTTGCTATTGGCGTATGTGTAGGAGGCCGTCACTTTCAGGTTGTCGGTGACATCGCCTACCGCTTCAAGCTCGAAGCCGCGCACCTTCGCCTCGCCCAGTGGGCGCTGCACGCCGAGGGTGTCGCTGAGCACGATGTCGCGACGGGTCAGGTCGTAGGCCGCCGCAGTGAAGATGATGTTGCTGCCCGGCGGTTGGTATTTGAGGCCCACTTCGTACTGCTTGCCCGTCCCCGGCTGGAATGCCACGCCATTGGCGCCGCCTTGTTCGGCCTGGAAAGACTCGGCGTAGGAAATGTACGGCGTGAAGCCGGAATCGAAGACGTAGCTGAGCGCGGCGTTGCCGGTGAACGCGCTGTCGGTGCGGTCGTCGGACTGATTGGTGTTGTAAAACTTCGATTCGGTCTTGAGCAGATCCTGCCGGCCGCCCAGGGTCAGACGCCAGTTATCCAGGGCCAGTTGGTCCTGAATGTAGACGCCGACGTCCTGGGTTTTCTGGTTGTAATCCTGATACGCGGTGTAATCGACGTTGCTGAAGTCCTGCCCGTAAATCGGCTTGGCGATGTTGCTGGTCGGCGCGTTGCCGTACTGCCATTTGTAGTTGTGGTTCACGCGCTGATAGTCGAGCCCCAGCAACACGGTGTGTTTGAGTGCGCCCGTGTCGAAGTCGGCTTGCAGGTTGTTGTCCAGCGCGAACTGGGAAATGTCCTCGTTCACGACATTGGCGCCGCGAGCAACGGTGCCATCGTCGGACACCGAGCCGAAGTAACCGCCTGCCGTGATGCCTTGGAAGGACAGATCACTCTTGGTGTAGCGGACGTTCTGCTTGAACTGCCACACGTCATTCAGACGGTGCTCGAACGCATAGCCCAGCGCGTAATAGGTTTTGTCGTAGAACTCCCAGTCCGGATCACCGAGGTTTTCGTGGTACTTCACGCGCCCCACGGCCGACGGGTATTTGGTGCCCTGAATCGGCAGGAATTGGCTGGTGATGCCGGTATCGTCCCGGTTGAACTGACTAAGGAAAGTCAGCTTGGTGTCCGGGTCGATGTTCCAGGTCAGGCTTGGCGCGATGTTGTAACGCTTGTCATCGATGTGGTCCACCGAGGTGCCGCTGTCACGCACGACGCCGCTGACGCGGTACTCGAAATTGTCGGCATCGTCGATCTTGCCGGTGCTGTCGAAGCTGATCTGCTTGCGGTTATAAGTGCCCACCTGAACCTGCACTTCGTGGCTGGCTTCGGCTTCGGGGCGACGACTGACCATGTCGAGCATGCCGCCGGGCGGGGTCTGACCGTAAACCGAAGAGGCCGGGCCACGCAGGAGGGCGATGCGCTCCAGGTCCCAGGTCTCCATCTTCGGCATCACGTAGGCGCCTTTCGGCAGCGGCAGACCGTCGAGGAATTGGGTGGGTTCGAAGCCGCGGACCTTCAGCCATTCGGCCCGGCTGTCGCTGCCGTAACTGCTGGCGACCACGCCTGGCATGTAGCGAACGGCGTCGTCGATGTTCTGTACTGCGCGATCCTGCATCTGCTGCCGGGTCGCGACCGAGATCGAGCGCGGTGCTTCGACCAGTGCGGTGTCGGTCTTGGTGCCCGCTGCGGTGCGACTCGCGGCGTATCCCTGTGCCGGACCCCACGCGCTTTCGAAACTTTCCTGACTGCCTTGAATGCTGGTCGCCGGCAACGCCATCGCCCCTTCAGGCGCAGCCACCAGCGTGTAGGTCCCTGCCGTGGTCAGGTTCAATTGCAAGCCGGTGCCACGCAGCGCCTGCCCCATCGCGCTTGATGCATCGAATTGACCCTGAACCGGTGCCGACGTGCGGCCCGCAGCCAGTGCCGGATCCAGCGACAACGCCAGGCCTGCCTGACTGGCAATCTGTGTCAGCGTTGTGGACAACGGCGCGGCCGGCAGGTCGTAGGCGCGGACGCTGGAAGCCTGAGAAGCGGCCATCAGCGGCGCACTGAGCATCGGTGCGGCAATGGCGACGGCGATAGCCAGCAGGCTCGGTCGCAGAAGGGTTTGAAGCGTGCGGGACATAGACGGCACCTCGATGGAAATGGTTCTCAATGCCTATGTGCCGAACGAGATATGGAAAGTGATAGGGCCGGGCGAAAATAATTTGCGCAGGCGCTAAGTAGGCCGTGATCAATGACCTTGGGTGAAAGTTACCCTTTGCCAGACAGCGGCGCTTTCGCGCATCAAATATGGTCCATGTGGGAGCGAGCTTGCTCGCGAAGACGGTGTTTCAGCTACGGAAGATTTAGCGGATGTACTGACTTCTTCGCGAGCAAGCTCACTCCCACAAGTTCTGTGGCCAGGCGATCGCATGCATCCACGAGGGCACCCGATTTACAGCGCAGTCGCCGGCTTCTTCTCGCTGCCGACCACCGTCACCCACCACTGCGTCCGCGCTTCGATCTGCACGGGCAGCGTGGGCGTCAGTGCCTTCAGCGCCAGGTCGGTGTTGGTCAGCGGAAAGCTGCCGGTAATGCGCAGGTCGGCGACGTCCTTCGCCACGCCGAGATGGCCCTGACGATAACGGGCAAGCTCCGCGACCACGTCTCCCAGGCGGGCGTTGTCGACCACCAGCATGCCGCGCATCCAGGCGCCGGTGCCGGGCGCAAGGGCGAGCATGGGACCGAGGCTGTTGCGATGAATCAACATCTGCTGCCCTTCGCGCAGCACCAGTTCGTGGCTGGAAGCCTGCGGATGAGCGGCGACGGCGGACTGCAGCACGCTTAACAGCGTGCCGTCAGGCTGCCGTTTGACCAGAAACTGCGTGCCCAGGGCGCGCATCTGTCCTTCGGGGGTTTCGACGATGAACGGACGCGTGTCGTTGTGGCTCCCGGTTTCCACAAAGATTTCGCCTTCCTGAAGCACGATCCGTCGCTGGGTGGCGTCGAATCGCACGTCCAGCGCGGTGTGAGTGTTGAGCCGGATCAGGGTGTTATCCGACAGGCGAATGGTGCGCTGCTCGCCGGTGGCGGTGCGCAGATCTGCGAGCCAGTAGTCCACCGGCAGCAGGCGATTCCCCATGAATACCGTCAAGCCCAGCGCCAGCGCGACCCCTGCAACCCCGCGGCCCAGCTTGCGCAGACGCAAACCCATGCCATCACGGGAGCGCAAAAGCGCCGAACGCGCCGGGCCAGTGGTCCCGGCGAAACGCTGATCGACCATGCCCAACTGCATCCAGGCGCGGGCATGTTCGTCACTGGCGGCGTACCACTTGGCAAACTCTTCGCGCTCGACCTCACTGCCCCGGCCGCAGTCCAGGCACAGTTGCCAGGCGATGGCGGCGTCCAGCACGTGGGATGAAACAGGTCGGGTGGACAGGCGGCTCATGTTGGCTCGCCATACAGTGCGATGTAGCACTGGCGCAAACCCTGGGCCAGGTACTGACGCACGCGGGGCACCGAGACGCCGAGCTTTGTGGCGATCTCCGCGTGGGGCATGCCGTCCAGGCGGTTGTACAAAAAGGCAGCGCGCGCCTTGCTGGACAGCTTGCCCAGCAGGCGATCAATGGCTTTGAGGTCTTCGAGAATCAGCTGCTGTTCTTCAAGCGAAGGTTGTTCGCCTTCGGGAATCAGCATCAGTTCGTCCAGATAGGCCTGCTCCAGCGCGGCCCGGCGGAAGTGGTCGAACAACAAGCCCTTCGCGATCGAGACCAGAAAGGCCCGGGGCTCGCGGGGTTCAAGCAATTGCTCGCGACCCAGCAGGCGAATGAACGTGTCCTGGCTAAGGTCTTCGGCGCGATGGGGGCAGGCCACGTTGCGTCTTAGCCAACCCAGCAACCAGCCGCGATGGTCGCGATAGAGCGTTCCGACGAGCTGCTGCTGGGGACTTTGAAATGACGACACAAACGCACCGAGGAGAACAAAGGGGCTAACGAGAATTGTTCGCGATTGTGTCAGAGCCGTCCAATGCTGGCAATTGGTCCTTGTAGGAACAAGCCGAACGGTTAACGTAAGAATCGACTATTCGGTTTGTAAGGCGAGACGGGATCCAGAGGCAGGCGCAGAGGGTGAACGCTAAAACGAATGCGATTGCTGCTGCCGTCGCCATTTCGCCACGCTTTGCTCCAGCTGCGCCGGGGTTTCGATCCCTTGTCGCTTGGCGTGGCTGAACAGGATCATCGCGAGTTCGGCGGTTACCAGTGCATCGGCGCTGGCGTGATGGCGCTCTTCGGCGTGGAGCCCGAAGAATCGAGTCCAGTCGTCCAGGCCTGCCTGCCGCAGATTCGCGTTCGGGCAAACGAAAGGCGCGATGTGAGCGACATCAATAAAAGGATGCAGCAGGCGATAGCCCAGGCTTTCCTTTAACGAGCGGCCCAGCATGTGCTCGTCGAACGCCGCGTGGAACGCCAGCAGCGGGCTGTCACCCACGAACGCCATGAAATCCAGCAGTGCGTCCACCGGGTCGCTCCCTGCGGCGATCGCTGTGGGCCCCAGCCCGTGAATCAACACGCTCGGGCTGAGTTTGTGATCGCTGCGCATCAGCGTGCGCTCGAATTGCTGCCCCAGATCGATCGCACCGTCTTCAATGACCACTGCGCCGATTGACAGCACTTCGTCCCGCTGCAGATTCAACCCACTGGTTTCAAGATCGACCACCACCCAGCGTTGCTGGCGCAGCGTGTTCTGATCCAACGCGCCCGGGCTGGGCAGGGCGCGCAGGCGCTGTTGCTGCTCTGGCGTCAGCTCAGGGGCAACGGCGCGTTTGGGTGGCCTGAGCCAGCGGAACAAATTCATGATCAGTCGCTTACAGTTGGTAGCGCACGGTGAGGCTGGTCTGCAGCCGCTGCGCCTGACGGAACGACTCACGCAGAATGCGTCGGTCCAGATGATTGAGCACATCCGGGTCGATGCGATTGGAGTAGGGCAGGTTTTGCCGGTTCTGCTGCTGATGCTGTTGCATGCGGGTTTGCTGGATGAAGTGGTAGGCCTCCTCATACGCCGCACCGTCCAGCGGGTCGATAACCTCTTTGGCCACCAGCTGACGCAGCCTTTCCAGCGTGTTGCAGGCCTCGACGCCGTTGGCCAGCGCCAGCAACCGCGCGCCGTCGACAAATGGCGTCAGGCCCTGGGTTTTCAGATCCAGCGTATCTTTTTCACTGCCTTTGCGCGCGACCACGAAATCCTTGAAACGGCCCACCGGCGGGCGTTGACGCAGGGCGTTGTCGGCCATCATGCGCTGGAACAACGCGTTGTCTGCCACTTGGGCAAGAATGCTCTGACGCAATTGATCGCCGCCGCTTTCATCGCCCCAGACCACGCGCAGATCGAAATAGATGGAAGACGACAGCAGGTTCTCCGGCGTGGCTTCGCGGATGAACGAGCCGAAGCGCCGCGCCCACTCGATGCGCGACAGGCACAGCTGCGGATTGCTTGCCATGATCCCGCCCTTGCACAGCGCGAATCCGCATACGGCCAGGCTTTGATTGATCCGCTCGGCGATGGGCAACAACTGGCCGCGAATCTCGGCGGCCTCGGCGGCGTCCCTGGCTTGGAACAGAATGCCGTTGTCCTGATCGGTGTACAGCGTCTGCTCGCGGCGGCCCTCGCTGCCAAAGCAAAGCCAGCTGAAAGCGATGCCGGGATCGCCTTTCTCTTCAAGCGTGAGCTCGATGACGCGACAGACCATGTGGTCGTTGAGCAGCGTGATGATCTGGGTGATCTGCGTGGACGAGGCACCGTGGGCGAGCATTCGGTCCACCAGTTGAACGATGTCGCCGCGCAGGTTGGCCAGCGAATCGATGCGCGGCGCGCTGCGGATGGTGCGCGCCAGATGCACCAGATCCACGCGCTGCAGCGAGAACAGGTCGCGCTCGGAGACCACGCCACACAGGCGCTGATCCTTGACCAGACAGACGTGGGCGATATGCCGCTGGGTCATGGCAATGGCGGCATCGAAGGCGCTGGCGTCCGGGCTCAGGTAGAACGGCGCCTGAATCATGCTGCGTTCGATGGGCGCGCCGAAGTCGGCATCGACGTTTGCCACGACCTGGCGCAGGTCGCGCAGCGTGAAAATCCCCAGCGGCGCCTTGGCCTCGTCCACGATGACAATACTGCCGACCTGCTGCTCGTCCATCTGCCGCACGGCCTCCCGCAGCGGCGTGTCGGGGGAGCAGGTCACCGGGTGACGCATCGCCAGTTCACCCAGTCGCGTATTCAGTGAGTATTGCGTGCCGAGTGTTTCCACCGCCTTCTGCTTTACTTGCTGATTCACCTGATCGAGCAGGCTGCTGACACCGCGCAGAGCGAAGTCGCGGAACTCATTGGAGAGCCCGAACAGCTTGATGAAGGCTTGCTTGTTCAGCTGCAGGCAGAAGGTGTCTTCGGCCGCCAGATGCTCGGTTCGCGTGGCGCGTTCGCCGAGCAGCGCGGCGAGGGGAAAGCACTCGCCGGTGGTGATTTCGAACGTGGTCTCAGTGCCGCCTTTTGCCGAATGGGGGCGCTCGCCTACTACGCGGCCTTGTTTGACGATGTAAAAATGTTCTACTGGCCCATCGCTAGGCTTGATGATGCTCTCGTCTGTAGCGTAGAAACGCAGGTGACACTGTTCCACAAGGTAGGCCAGGTGGGCGTTTTCCATCTGGTTGAAGGGCGGGAATTTTTGCAGGAACTGCATCGTGCCGTGGATGTTCTGCAGAACGGCTGTTTTGCCTGCCTGGGTAAAAGCGTCCGCTTTGCTCATGACCGATACCGCTTGTTTTTATTGACCCCATGGTCGACCGCTTATCGGGCAGTGCCCATTGGACGTAAGTCTTAGGTGACTGCGAAGGCGTTGAATCGCATCGAACCAAGGTCTAATACCGCAGCGATGCAGTTAGCGCGAGGCCTCAGGGCCCGGCATGAAGCCGACAGGATGTGCAGCGTATCTATCGCTTGCGCTGTCAGAATTGGAGTCGACAGGAAGATGAGACGGGTATGTTCGATCACAGTATTTTGAGTGATGAAGAGCGCGAAGCCCTCAATGAGGTGATGCTCGCGCCTGCGTCCCAATCGCCACAACGGGTGTTGATCGTCGATGACGACAAGGATGCTCGGGAAGTTCTGGCCGAAATCCTCAGTCTCAATGACATCAGCTGCATCACCGCCGCCGGCGGCACCAGTGCCATGCACTTGCTGCAGACCCGGCCGTCCATTGCGTTGCTGATCACCGATCTGCGCATGGCGCCGTGCGACGGGTTGGATCTGATCCGTCGGGTGCGCGAATCGGACCGTGCGGAGTTGCCGATCATTATCGTGTCCGGCGACGCCAACGTCCGCGACGCCATCGATGCCATGCACCTGAGCGTGGTGGATTTTCTGCTCAAGCCGATCAACACCAAGCAGCTGTTGCGACTGGTGAAGCGGGAACTGGAAATGGCCTGATAACGCCGCCTTCGGGCTGCGTTGAAGCAAGGAAAGTTGTGCAATAAAAAAGGCGGTGTCCATTTACGTGGACACCGCCTTTTTGTTTGGGCGCTGATTACGCCCCGTGTTTCGCCTTGAACTCCCGACGGCGACGGTGCAGCACCGGCTCGGTGTAGCCATTGGGCTGTCGCGTGCCTTCGATCACCAGCTCAACCGCTGCCTGAAACGCGATGTTGCTGTCGAAATCCGGCGCAAGCGGACGATACAGCGCATCGCCTGCGTTCTGACGGTCCACGACCGGTGCCATGCGCTTGAGGCTTTCCATCACCTGCTGCTCGCTGACCACGCCATGGCGCAGCCAGTTGGCAATGTGCTGGCTGGAAATCCGCAGCGTGGCACGGTCCTCCATCAGGCCAATGTCGTTGATGTCCGGCACCTTCGAGCAGCCAACGCCCTGGTCAATCCAGCGCACCACATAACCGAGGATGCCCTGTGCGTTGTTGTCCAGCTCGTTCTGAATCTCTTCCGCCGTCCAGTCGGTGTTCGGTGCCAGCGGGATGGTCAGAATGTCGTCGACCGAGGCCGGCGCGCGCTGGGCGAGTTCAGCCTGACGCGCGAACACATCGACCTTGTGGTAGTGCAACGCGTGCAGCGCAGCGGCAGTGGGCGATGGCACCCACGCGGTGTTGGCGCCGGCCAGTGGATGGGCGATTTTCTGTTCGAGCATCGCGGCCATCAAGTCAGGCATCGCCCACATGCCTTTGCCGATCTGCGCGCGCCCTTGCAGGCCGCACTTCAAGCCGATATCGACGTTGGAATTTTCATACGCGCCGATCCACTTTTCAGCCTTCATCTGCGCCTTGCGTACGACAGGCCCTGCTTCCATGGACGTGTGGATCTCGTCGCCGGTGCGGTCCAGGAAGCCCGTATTGATGAACACCACACGCTCGCTCGCCGCCTGAATGCAGGCCTTGAGGTTGATCGTGGTGCGGCGCTCTTCGTCCATGATCCCGACTTTCAGCGTGTTGCGCGGCAGGTTCAGCACCGCTTCGATGCGCCCGAACAATTCGTTGGTAAACGCCACTTCCTCAGGGCCGTGCATCTTCGGTTTGACGATGTACATCGAGCCCGTGCGGCTGTTGGCGCGAGAGGTATTGCCCTTGAGGTTGTGGATGGCCGCGAGGCTGGTCAGAAGACCGTCGAGAATGCCTTCCGGCACTTCGTTGCCCTGATTGTCGAGAATCGCATCAATGGTCATCAGGTGGCCGACGTTGCGTACGAATAATAGCGAGCGGCCATGCAGCGTGACGGGTTCGCCGGTGGGCGAGGTGTAGACGCGGTCGGCGTTCATCGTACGGGTAAAACTTGTGCCGCCTTTGGAAACTTCTTCGGACAGATCGCCCTTCATCAGCCCCAGCCAGTTGCGGTACACCACAACCTTGTCGTCGGCGTCGACGGCAGCGATGGAGTCTTCGCAGTCCATGATGGTGGTCAGCGCCGCTTCCACCAGCACGTCTTTGACACCGGCCGGGTCGGTCTGGCCGACCGGGCTCGTGGCGTCGATCTGGAGTTCAAAGTGCAGGCCGTTATGCTTGAACAGCAGCGCGGTCGGCGCCGACGCGTCGCCCTGGAAGCCGATCAGTTGGGCATCATCGTGCAGGCCGGTGTTGCTGCCGCCCTTGAGGCTGACGATCAACATGCCATCAACCAGCTTGTAGCCGGTGGAGTCGACATGGGAGCCCGCCGCCAGAGGTGCCGCTTCGTCCAGAAACGCTCGGGCGAAGGCGATGACTTTGTCGCCGCGGACCCGGTTGTAGCCTTTGCCCTTTTCCGCGCCGCCGGCTTCGCTGATGGCGTCGGTGCCGTACAGCGCGTCATACAGCGAGCCCCAGCGGGCATTCGATGCATTGAGCGCGAAGCGCGCGTTCATCACCGGCACCACCAATTGCGGGCCGGCCATGCGGGCGATTTCTTCGTCGACGTTTTGCGTGGTGATCTGGAAGTCCGCCGCTTCTGGCAGCAGATAGCCGATTTCCAGCAGGAACGCCTTGTAGGCGGTGGCGTCGTGGGCGTTGCCGGCATTCGACTGATGCCAGGCGTCGATACGCGTCTGGAATTCGTCGCGTTTGGCGAGCAGGGCTTTGTTCTTCGGCGCGAGCTCATGGATGAGCGCATCGGCACCGGCCCAGAATGCAGCGGCGTCGAGGCCGGTTCCGGGAATGGCTTCGTTGTTCACAAAATCCAGCAGGACGTTGGCGACCCGCAGGCCACCGACTTGAACGTGTTCAGTCATTGCTTGCCTCACTCTGCTCAGCTATCTGCGCTTCAATCATGAGCGCTTTCTTGTTAAAGCCATCGACGTCGCTGCGTGCCCTTCCAGAACATGCCGTTGCGGGCGGCTGGGCGGGGCGGCGGGCACCTGAGGTAAAGCGCTGAAACAGGTTTTAGCCTTGCAGGAACATCGGATCAGGCCTGGATTCGACATCTATGTAGTGAACGCGAGGCGATACTACATGATGAGTTGCGGCATGAAAATCAGACTGAATGTGCACCGAGCGACCGGACTTGGGCATTCGGTCACGCGACGGTGTCGGATGTTCTCAAAGAACGTGCAGATTGTTCCAGATAATTATCAGGATCGTACACAAAAATTCCTGAAGCAGTGACGCCACTGCGCGCCGGGTAGACGTGCCTATACTCCCCCACAACCCATGGGGCGTGGTATTAAACAGGCCTCATTCGCTGCGGATAAAAGGAGTCGTTTGTGGAACATCTTATCGTCACAGTGTCTGCGCCAGACAAGCCAGGCGTGGTCGAGCAGCTCGCGGCCTGCATTGCCGATCACGGTGGCAATTGGCTGGAAAGCCGTATGTCACATATGGCCGGACAGTTCGCCGGGATCCTGCGGGTCAGCGCGCCTGTCGACGCGCATCCGCCCCTGCGCAGCGCGCTGGAAGGGCTTTCGGCAAAAGGCATCCGCGTCCTGTTCGCCGAAGTCCTTCCGGAATCCTTGCCGGAGTGGAGGCCCATCACCATGGACCTGGTGGGCAATGATCGATCCGGGATCGTGCGCGACGTCACTCGCGTGCTGACCGAGCAAGGCGTCAACCTGGAGCATCTGGTGACCAGCGTCGAGCCAGCACCCATGAGCAGCGAAACGCTGTTTCGCGCCCATGCCGAGTTGGGATTGCCGATGGATCTTTCACTGGATGTGCTGCAGCAGCGGCTGGAAACCCTGGCGGATGACCTGATGGTGGAATTACATCTGCCCACGGACGAGTCATCGATGTAACCGCTGCCGGCTCCGGTTTTGGCGGGCCTGCAGCGATCCCTCTTGCCTGCTCAGGCCTGGGCGCGTTTGCGTAGCGAGCGCCAGGCGTCAACGCTGTAAATGATCAACCCGGCCCAGATGAAGGCGAAGGTCACCAAGGTGGCCGAGGGCATGTGTTCGTCGTACAGCACAACCGCCAAAGCCAGCACGAGGGTCGGTGCGATGTACTGCAAAAAGCCCAGCGTCGCGTAGGGCAAATGCCTCGCTGCTGCGTTGAAGCACACCAGCGGCACGAGGGTCACCGGACCGGCCGCCGCCAGCCATAGCGCCTGCGATGTGGTCCAGAACGCGGGCTGTGCGCTGTCGGCCAGCGGGTTGAAAATCAGCCAGCCCACGGCCAGCGGCACCAGAATCCAGGTTTCCACCACTAACCCGGGCAACGCAGCCACCGGCGCTTTTTTGCGAATCAGGCCGTAGAAGCCGAAGGTGAACGCCAACGCGAGCGACACCCACGGCAGACTGCCCACTTGCCAGACCTGCTGAAGCACGCCGATCAACGCCAGCATCACCGCCACCCATTGCAAGGGGCGCAGTCTTTCACGCAGCAGCACCATGCCGAGCATCACGTTGATCAGCGGGTTGATGAAGTAACCCAGGCTGGCTTCGACCATGTGGTTGTTGTTCACGGCCCAGACGTAGATCAGCCAGTTGGCGGCAATCAACGATCCGCTGCAGGCAAGAATGGCGAAGCGTTTGGGATTATCCCGCAGCGCTTGCCACCAGCCGGGATGCTTCCAGACCAGCAGCAGAAGCGAGCCGAAGATGGCCGACCAGATCGCCCGATTGACGATGATTTCCAGCGAGGGAACGCTGGCAAGCACCTTGAAGTAGATCGGAAACAGTCCCCAGATGATGTAGGCGCTCAGGCCCAGAATGTACCCGCGACGCGGGTTGGCAGCTTGCATGAGTGGTCCTTCGGCAAGTTTCTTGTTGTGGTGTCCTGCAGGGTGTTCAGCGTTTTCAGAACAGCTTCAGCGGCTCTTCGTTCAGCGCGGACAACTGCTCGCGCAGCGCCAGCACTTGATCGCCCCAATAGCGTTCGGTGCCGAACCAGGAAAAGCTGTGGGGGAATGCCGGATCGTCCCAACGACGGGCCAGCCAGGCGCTGTAATGCAACAGGCGTAGTGCGCGCAATGGCTCGATGAGCGCCAGTTCACGCGGGTCAAAGTCGTGAAACTCGTTGTAGCCGTCCATCAATTCCGACAGCTGACTCAGGCAATCCTGACGATCACCCGCGAGCATCATCCAGACATCCTGCACCGCCGGGCCCATGCGGCAGTCGTCGAGATCGACGATGTGGAAGATGTCGTCGCGGGTCATCATGTTGCCGGGGTGGCAATCGCCGTGCATGCGGATGTTCTGATGAGGCGTGGCGGCGTAGACGTCTTCCACGCGCTTGAGCAGGTCTTTGGCAACCGACTCATAGGCCGGCAGCAGGCTGCGCGGAATCACGTTGTTGTCCAGCAGGTAGTTCAGCGAGTTGTGGCCGAAGTTCTGCACGCCGAGGGCTTCGCGGTGCTGGAACGGGCGCGTGGCGCCGACGGCGTGAATGCGGCCGAGCAACTGGCCCAGACGGTACAGCTGATCAAGGTTGCCGGGCTCTGGCGCGCGGCCGCCACGACGGGGGAAGAGGGTGAAACGAAAACCGGCGTGCTCGAACAAGGTCTCGCCGTTGTGCACGAGGGGCGCGACGACCGGGATTTCGACGTCGGCCAATTCAGCGGTGAAGCTGTGCTCTTCGAGAATGGCGTCGTTGGTCCAGCGATCGGGCCGGTAGAACTTGGCAATCAGCGGCTGCTGTTCATCGATGCCGACCTGATAGACGCGGTTCTCGTAGCTGTTGAGCGCGAGAATACGGGCGTCGGTGACAAAGCCGATGCTCTCGACGGCGTCCAGCACCAGGTCAGGTGTAAGTGTTGCGAACGGGTGGGCCATGCTAACTCCTGCGCGCAGCAGGCTGCCGCGTCGGGCCAGTCATGGTAACTCAGGCGAGTTACACCTGACACAGTGGCAAGCTTACTTCCGCAAGTGCGGTGCAGCTTGGAAAGCTGCATCAGCAGACGACCGCGATCCTTGTGGGAGATATGCCGGCGACCAAACGCCGCGCTGTCGCGCAGCAAACACCGTCCATGTGGGAGTCGAGCTTGCTCGCGAAGAGGCCAGGACACCCGCTGCATCTTTAGCGCCTGAATCGCCGTCTTCGTGAGCAAGCTCACTCCCACAGAGGCTGTGTTTGCAGCGAGATAGCGCCTCGCCTGGACAACGGGAGATCTCCCAAAAATTAGGCGCCGATCACGCCGCCATCCTCCCGCGTGATCACCATCACCGAGGACCTCGGCTTGCCGTTTGGCAGATGCTCGGGGAAGGTCGAGCCGCCGTTTTCGCCAGGGTGCTGAATGCCGACGAACAGCGCTTTCTGGTCGGGCGCGAAGCTGATGCCGGTCACTTCACACCCCACCGGCCCGACCATGAATCGGCGGATCTCGCCGCTGGCCGGGTCAGCGCACAGCATCTGGTTATTGCCCATGCCGGCGAAGTCACCGGCGTTGGTAGAGTCGCCATCCGTCAGAATCCACAGCCGCCCGGCAGCATCGAAACCCAGGCCATCCGGGCTGTTGAACATGTTCTGCGGATTGATATTGGTTGATCCGGCCTGCGGCGTTCCTGCATGCACGCCTGGATTGCCGGCGACGACGAACAAGTCCCATGCGAAATCCATGGAGGCGGCGTCCGCTCCGGTTTCCTGCCAGCGCAGAATCTGCCCGTACTGGTTTTTCGCCCGGGGATTTGGGCCGCCCACTGGCTGCCCTTCATCGCCACGCTTGATGTTGTTGGTCAGCGTGCAATAGACCTGACCGTCCTTGGGGCTCACGACGATCCACTCGGGCCGGTCCATGCGCGTCGCTTTAACCTGGCTTGCCGCCAGCCGGGCATGAATCAGCACTTCAGCCTGATTGGCGAAGCCACTGGCCGCATCGATGCCGTTCTTGCCGTGGCTCAGCTCAATCCATTTGCCCTGGCCTTTCGGGTGATCGGGGTTGCTGTCGCCAGCGTCGAACTGCGCCACATACAGCGTGCCGTGGTCGAGGATGTCGCGGTTGGCCTTGGGATGTTTGTGATCGACTTTGTCGCGGCTGATGAATTTGTAGATGAACTCGCCGCGCTCATCGTCGCCCATGTACACCACGACGCGGCCGTCTTTGGTTTCGGTCAGCGCGGCGTTTTCGTGCTTGAAACGGCCCAGGGCGGTGCGTTTGACCGGCGTGGATTTCGGATCGAACGGGTCGATCTCCACCACCCAGCCATGGCGATTGGGTTCGTTGGGGTTTTTGGCCACGTCGAAGCGCGGGTCGTGCAGGTGCCAGTTCACTTCCTTGCTGGCGGCGGTCACCCCGTAGCGCTTGGTCGCGGCGTCGAAGGTCTGCGCGGGATCGCTGCTGCCGAAGCAGTCAGTGAAATTCTCTTCGCAGGTCAGATAGGTGCCCCACGGCGTCTTGCCGTTGGCGCAGTTCTGGAAAGTCCCGAGCACGTTCTTGCCGGTTTTGTCGGCGGCGGTCTTCAACCATTCATGCCCGGCGGCCGGCCCGCTCAGGTGAATCGGCGTGTTGCCGTGGATGCGCCGGTTGTATCTGGAGCCTTGCACGAACGCCCATTGCTGACCGTCGCGCTTGACCTCAATCACCGAGACGCCTTCGCTGGCCTGGGCCTTGTGCACGTCTTCGGCGGACTGCGGGTCTTTGCCGTGATCGAAGAGGTAGCGGTAATTGGTGTATTCGTTGTTGATCGCCATCAGCGCGCGGCTGGCGGTGTCCGGCTTGTCGCCGGGGAAGGTGAACAGGCTCATGCCGTCATTGTTGTCGCCGAATTGCAGCTCCGGCATCTTCGCCGTGCCCTTGCCGCTGGGGTCGAAGGCCGGGCCGTCGGTGTGCAGCGGCTGGCCCCAACTGATCAGGACCGAGGAGCGATAACCGGGCGGCAGGCTGATGCTGTCGGCGGTGGAGGAGGGGATGCTGTCGAAACCGAGCAGCGTCCCGTTGGCAGCGCTCACACTGGCGGCCATTACGCTGCGGCTGAGCAAGTTGCCCCCGAGAAACATCGCCGCGCCGCACAGGGCGCCCGCGCTGATGAATCCGCGTCGGGTCAGGCCAACCATGTTTTCGAGGTCGGTGGATTGGTTATCTTTTAATAGCGTCATCACGGGCTCCCTGCGGTTTAGGGCAAAACCCTATGCAGCGCTCATGACGTTATTGTGTCGGTCAAATGACGAGTCGGGCGCCAATAGTCCGTGCAAGCGGCGCTTAAAGCGGCGTGCCGAGCAGAATGTTTGAGGGCGCAAATTGAACCTTAATCTCACCGCCGACCTTGAGCTGCAAGGCGTGCAGCCGGTCCGCATCGACCACCGCACAGAGAATCTGGTGGCTGGGAAGGACAATTCTGACTTCACTCGGGCCATCCTCGGCGTCGAGAATTTCCTCGATCTTACCGGTGAGGCAATTGTGTCCGGTTGTTTCAGCCTGGGCGGGCGCCAGTAATTCCAGCCAGCCGGCCTTGATCAGGGCGAACACATCCGTGCCGATCTCAAGCCCCAGTCGCAAGGTGCTGTCGTGGGTGATCTGCGCCTCGATCGACAAGCCGCCCGCGAGTTGCAACGTGATCATGTCGTTGCGGCCCTGAGAACGAACGCCGCTGACCTGACCATGCAGCTGATTGCGCGCGCTGGTGCGTAGCATCAACCGACTGAGCAGAGCGAGGTCATCAGATTCCTCCGAGGTTTCCAGCAGTTGGGTCTGCAGCGCTTGCAGGCGCTGATAAAGCCGCAGCACGCGCTCGCCCTCGGCCGACAATTTCGCGCCGCCGCCACCACGGCCGCCAACGCTGCGCTCGACCAGCGGTTTCTGCGCCAGATTGTTCAGCTCGTCGATGGCGTCCCACGTCGCCTTGTAACTCAGCCCGGCGCTTTTCGCTGCTCGGGTGATCGAACCCTGCTCGGCAATGTGCTGCAACAGCGCGATGCGATGCGGGCGACGGACCATGTGCTGGGTGAGAGAAGGCGGTAGTGACATAAGGGTCGGATGCGCTGGAAGTGATGACGCCGGAGTGTAAGCCAAAACGCCTTGCACCCGAATGCTGCGGATTTCTTGGTCTCTTGGCGGGCTAGTCCCCAGGCTTCGGCGTTCTCGCCAGGCAATACACATCCACCGATCGGGCGCCGGCGTTGCGCAACAGGCTGGCCAATGCATTCGCCGTCGAGCCGGTGGTGAGGACGTCATCGATCAATGCAAGGTGCTTGCCGATAATCGGCGTGGCATCCCTCAGCGAAAAGGCAGACGCCAGATTGCGCTTTCTGGCTTTTGCATCCAGACCCTGCTGCGAAGGTGTTTCTTTCACGCGGCGGATCACGCGCTCATCCACAGGCAGTCCCAGTCGAGCGCCGAGCCAGTTCGCCAACATCGCTGCCTGATTGAAGCCTCGCTGGCGCAGTCGTTTTTTGGCGAGTGGCACCGGGATAAGAAAGTCGGGTCGGCGCAGGCCGTCATTGAAGCGATGCTGCAGGGTCTCGCCCAACAGCTCGGCGAGCAGCCGTCCCAGCGGCCAGTTGCCCTGATGCTTGAAGCGTGTGACCAGCGCGTCGATCGGGAAGTCGTAAAGCCACGGAGCGACCACATCATTAAAGGCGGGAGGGTGGCGATTGCAGGCGCCGCAGGTCAGGCCGGACATCGGCATGGGCAGTGCGCAACGGTCGCACTGGTCAATCAGCCATGGGAGTTCGCGCTCACAGGGCATGCAGATCGGGGTGCTTGAATCAGTCGCTTCATCGCACAACAAACACGTTTGTGCGTTTTTTAACCAGATGTAAACCTCGTGCCCGTTATATGGTTGACAGCGCATGTCGCTTCCTTAAATATGCCGAACATCCGTGTTGCGCCTGTGGGCTTTCCGGTTTTGCCGCTGGGCAAAGCCGCCCGGGTCATCGTCCAGAAAACATCAAGGAGCCGCCCATGAGCGCCAGCATCACTGCCAATCTGCGTCACGACTGGAATCTAGCCGAGGTCAAGGCGCTGTTCACACAGCCATTCAATGACCTGCTGTTTCAGGCGCAAACCGTGCACCGCGCTCACTTCGACGCCAACCGCGTACAAGTCTCGACCCTGCTGTCGATCAAAACCGGCGCCTGCCCGGAAGACTGCAAGTACTGCCCGCAATCGGGCCACTACAACACCGGTCTGGAAAAAGAGAAGCTGATGCAGGTCCAGCAAGTGCTGGAAGAAGCTGCACGCGCCAAGGCCATTGGTTCGACCCGTTTCTGCATGGGCGCGGCGTGGAAACACCCGTCGGCCAAAGACATGCCCTACGTGCTGGAGATGGTCAAAGGCGTCAAAGCCATGGGCCTGGAAACCTGCATGACCCTCGGCAAGCTGGATCAGGACCAGACCCAGGCGCTGGCCGACGCTGGCCTCGATTACTACAACCACAACCTCGACACGTCGCCGGATTTCTATACCAGCATCATCACCACCCGCACCTACAGCGATCGCCTGCAGACGCTGGCGTACGTGCGTGATTCGGGCATGAAGATCTGCTCCGGCGGCATCCTGGGCATGGGTGAATCCCTGGACGACCGCGCCAATCTGCTGATCCAGCTGGCCAACCTGCCAGAGCATCCGGAATCCGTGCCGATCAACATGCTGGTGAAAGTGGCCGGCACGCCGCTGGAAAACGCCGAGGATATCGACCCGTTCGATTTCATCCGCATGCTGGCCGTCGCGCGCATCCTGATGCCTCAATCCCACGTGCGCCTGTCCGCAGGCCGCGAAGCCATGAACGACCAGATGCAGGCCCTGGCGTTCTTCGCCGGCGCCAACTCGATCTTCTACGGCGACAAACTGCTGACCACCGCCAACCCGCAGTCTGACAAGGACATGCAGCTGTTCTCGCGTCTGGGCATTCAGCCCGAAGCGCGCGAAGAGCACTCGGACGAGGTGCATCAGGCAGCCATCGAACAAGCGCTGATCGAGCAGAAAAGCAGCGAGCTGTTTTACGACGCGGCTGTTTGATCCTTCATCAGTGGCTTGACCCGAGGCCTGCATGTCTTTTGATCTGAACGCACGTCTCGCTGCCCGTCGTGCCGAGCACCTTTATCGTCAGCGGCCCTTGCTGCAAAGCCCGCAGGGCCCTGAAGTGATTGTCGACGGCAAGCCGCTGCTGGCGTTCTGCAACAACGATTACATGGGGCTGGCAAATCACCCTGAAGTCATCGCTGCGTGGCAAGCGGGCGCCGAGCGTTGGGGCGTCGGCGGTGGTGCCTCGCATTTGGTGATTGGCCACAGCACGCCCCATCACGCGCTCGAAGAAGCCCTCGCCGAGTTCACCGGTCGGCCTCGCGCGCTGTTGTTTTCCAACGGCTACATGGCCAACCTCGGCACCGTCACTGCGTTGGTGGGGCAGGGCGACACCGTGCTGGAAGACCGCCTCAATCATGCTTCGTTGCTCGACGCCGGCCTGCTCAGCGGTGCGCGTTTTTCCCGCTACCTGCACAACGATTGCGACAGCCTCGCCAGCCGATTGGACAAAGCGGTGGGTGACACGCTGGTAGTCACCGACGGGGTGTTCAGCATGGACGGCGACGTCGCTGACCTCCCCGCGCTGGCCAAGGCGGCGAAAGCCAAAAACGCATGGCTGATGGTCGACGATGCACACGGCTTCGGCCCACTGGGTGCGAACGGTGCAGGCATCGTCGAGCACTTCGGTCTTGGCATCGATGACGTCCCGGTGCTGATCGGCACGCTGGGTAAGTCCTTCGGCACCGCGGGCGCGTTCGTCGCGGGCAGCGAAGAGCTGATCGAAACGCTGATCCAGTTCGCCCGCCCCTACATCTACACCACCAGCCAGCCGCCGGCGCTGGCGTGCGCGACGCTGAAAAGCCTCGAACTGTTGCGCACCGAACACTGGCGGCGTGAGCACCTGGCGGCACTCATCAAGCAGTTTCGCGCCGGCGCTCAAGCCCTCGGCCTGGAGTTGATGGACAGTTTCACGCCCATTCAGCCGATCCTGATTGGCGACAGCGGTCGCGCCTTGCGTCTCTCGCAATTGCTGCGTGAGCGCGGGGTGATGGTCACCGCCATTCGGCCTCCGACGGTGCCTGCGGGCAGCGCGCGTTTGCGCGTGACGTTGTCCGCTGCCCACAGCGAAGCCCAGGTGCAGCTATTGTTGCAGGCACTGGAGCAGTGTTATCCGCTGCTGGGCGTAGACGAATCATCGGAGCCAGACCATGCGTGATCAGTTGATCCTGTTGCCGGGCTGGGGCCTTGGCGTCTCGCCCCTTGAACCGCTGGCCGCAGCGCTGCGGGGGCTGGACGAACATTTGCGGGTCGTGATCGAGCCGTTGCCTGACATGGACACCGACAACCTCGACGACTGGCTCGATGAGCTGGACTCTACATTGCCCGACAACGTCTGGCTGGGCGGTTGGTCGCTGGGCGGCATGCTGGCCACCGAACTGGCCGCGCGCCGGGGCGAGCGCTGCTGTGGACTGGCGACGTTCGCCAGCAACGTCTGCTTCGTGGCCCGCAGCGAGTGGCCCAACGCGATGCCTCAAACAGATTTCGATGCGTTTATCGCCGGTTGCAAAGCCGACCTGGACGCAACGCTCAAGCGCTTCAGTCTGCTGTGCGTGCAAGGCGCCGAAGAGCCACGGGCGCTGTCGAGACAACTGAAAGCCTGCGCGCCCCACGGCACCAGCGCCGGCTTGATCGAAGGCCTGAAGCTGCTTGAGCAAATGGACACGCGCAAAGCGCTGCAAGCGTTTCGCGGCCCTCAATTGCACCTGTTTGGCGGCCTCGACGCGTTGGTGCCCGCTGAAGCATCGGCGGATCTTCTGACCCTCCAGCCTGATATCGAAGTCGGCGTGATCGAGCAGGCCAGTCACGCCTTCATTCTGGAAAACCCGCACGGCGTCGCCGCTGCAGTTCATGCGTTTTTACACGAGTCCGGTGATGACTGATCTTTCCCATTGCGCGGTGCTGAAGGCCGTGAAGCAGCAACAGGCATCCTGGCAACACACCCTGCCGGACAAGCGTCAGGTGGCGGCGTCCTTCTCGAAGGCCGCGACCAGCTACGACAGCGTGGCCGATTTGCAGCGCGCCGTCGGCACCGAGCTGATGAAACGACTGCCGGCTCAGATGCTGGAGATGGCGCCATCCCGGTGGCTGGACCTGGGCAGCGGCACCGGGTGTTTCAGCCGCGCGCTGGCGCAGCAGTTTCCCCAGAGCGAAGGGGTTGCGCTAGACCTCGCCGAAGGCATGCTGCGTTATGCACGGCCATTAGGCGGTGCCACTCATTACCTGGCAGGCGACGCCGAGAACCTGCCGCTGCGCGACGCGAGCGTTGACCTCATGTTCTCCAGCCTGGCGGTGCAATGGTGCCCGGATTTCTCCGCGGTGCTGAGCGAAGCGCGTCGCGTGCTGAAACCGAGCGGCGTGTTCGCTTTTGCCAGCCTCTGCGTCGGGACGCTGTTTGAACTGCGCGACAGCTGGCAGGCGGTGGATGGCATGGTCCACGTCAACCGCTTCCGCGAGCGCGAAGAATATCAACGCCTCTGCGCCGCCAGCGGGCTGCAGGTACACAGTCTCGAAGTCCTTCCCCACGTGTTGCACTATCCCGACGTGCGCAGCCTGACCCATGAACTCAAGGCGCTGGGCGCGCACAACCTCAATCCGGGTCGTCCGGGAGGCCTGACCGGCCGTGCGCGAATCCAGGCGTTGATGGAAGCGTACGAAAGGTTTCGTCAGGAAGAGGGCCTGCCCGCCACGTACCAAGTGGTGTACGCCATTCTGGCGAAATCCGGCATTGATTAAAGAATGATCTATTAAGTCGGCGCCTGTTACACGGGCGCTATAGTAAGCAGGCAATAGTTTGAAATATCTGAACGGATGGTCGCCACGATGAGCGCTGCATATTTCATCACGGGAACCGATACCGACGTCGGCAAGACCACCATCGCCACGGGGCTTCTGTACGCGGCGCGGCAGTCGGGGTTGAGCACGGCGGCGGGCAAGCCGGTCGCCTCCGGCTGCGACGTCAAACCCAAGGGGTTGCGCAACTCGGACGCCGTCGCCTTGCGCGCCGAATGTTCGATCCAACTGACCTACAACGAGGTCAACCCGGTGGCCTTCGAGCCTGCCATCGCGCCCCATCTGGCCGCGCGGGAAGCGGGAGTCGCGCTGACCGTGCAGTCCTTGCTCGGCCCGATGCGGCATATCCTCGATAAGCAGGCTGATTTCACGCTGATCGAAGGGGCTGGCGGCTGGCGCGTTCCACTGGCCGATCAGGCCAATCTGTCTGACCTGGCCATCGCGCTCAAACTGCCGGTGATTCTGGTGGTGGGCGTGCGCCTGGGCTGTATCAGCCATGCGTTGCTGTCAGCCGAAGCCATCGCCAACGACGGTCTGCAACTGGCGGGCTGGGTGGCGAATATCATCGATCCCAAAACCTCTCGGCTTGAAGAGAACCTCGCCACGCTGGCTGAGCGTTTGCCGGCGCCGTGCCTTGGGCGCGTGCCGTACATGAAAAAAGCGACCGCGGAAATGATCGCCGAGCATCTGCATCTGGAGTTGCTGGATTAAGCGTAAGAGCGTCGACGAGTGTGAGGTGCGTCACAAGGCGCAATGCCACTAGTCGCGTCGCTGAGTAATCCGGCCGCATTGCTGCTTTAATCGCTATGTTCGTTCCGAACAGAGGATCGTGCTCATGCAAATCTCACTGAACAACACGCTGTACCCAGGCCTTAGCGCAATGCAGGTCGGGCAGAGCCGTGTCGATCAGGCTGCGACGCAGCTGGCCAGTCCCGCGACCGAAGTGTCCGGACGCAGTCAGTCTTCGGATTTCCAGCTTGAGCGTCTGCGCTCGGTCGATCGTCCGCAACGCTCCGACATGGCTACCAATGTGGTTGAACTGACCCAAGGCCGGATTCAAGTCCAGGCAGGCGTCAAAGTTGAAAAAGCCAGTGATGAAATGCTCGGCACGCTGATCGACACCTTCGCCTGATCCTCTCTCTTCGTGCGCTGCGGCGCACGGCGCTGGTCGCTCTTTCTTTCCTGAATAATGCCTCATTCACGCGCCCATCCCGTGCGCGCTGTGGCCTGTATTTCCCTCACGCTCTCTAGACTCAACGCACCGGTCTGAACCGCATGGCGGCGTACGCGCGCACCTGCATCTCACACACCGGGAGGTGATGAAAGGTGCAGGGCGTCCCTTGACAAGGTATAGGCGTAAACGTATGTTTCAAACACCTGTTTGATCGCCGAGTGATCTCTATTCCCGGCGCCGGGGCACTGCCCCACAGTGACCACACGGTCATCCAATTCCAGGATTCACCAGCAGAGGTTTATCGCTATGCCTGACTACAAGGCCCCCTTGCGTGATATTCGCTTCGTCCGTGACGAGCTGCTCGGCTACGAAGCGCACTATCAGAGTCTGCCAGCATGCCAGGACGCCACGCCTGACATGGTTGACGCCATTCTCGAGGAAGGCGCCAAGTTTTGTGAGCAGGTCCTGGCCCCGCTGAACCGTGTCGGTGACACCGAAGGCTGCACCTGGAGCGAGTCCGGCGTAAAAACGCCGACCGGTTTCAAGGAAGCCTACAAACAGTTTGTTGAAGGCGGCTGGCCGAGCCTGGCGCACGACATTGCTCATGGCGGCCAGGGTCTTCCCGAGTCGCTGGGTCTGGCGGTCAGTGAAATGGTCGGCGAAGCCAACTGGTCCTGGGGCATGTACCCGGGCCTGTCGCACGGTGCGATGAACACCATCTCCGAGCACGGCACCGCTGAGCAGCAGGACGCTTACCTGACTAAACTGGTCTCGGGCGAGTGGACCGGCACCATGTGCCTGACCGAACCTCATTGCGGCACTGACCTGGGCATGCTGCGCACCAAGGCCGAGCCTCAGGCTGACGGCTCGTACAAAGTGTCCGGCACCAAGATCTTCATTTCCGCTGGCGAACACGACATGGCCGATAACATCGTCCACATCGTGCTGGCCCGCCTGCCCGACGCGCCTGCCGGCACCAAAGGCATTTCACTGTTCATCGTGCCGAAATTCGTGCCGGCCGCTGACGGCAGCGTCGGTGAGCGCAACGCTGTGACCTGCGGTTCGCTGGAACACAAGATGGGCATTCACGGCAACGCCACCTGCGTGATGAACTTCGACGGCGCCACGGGTTTCCTGATCGGCCCGCCGAACAAGGGCCTGAACTGCATGTTCACCTTCATGAACACCGCACGTCTGGGCACTGCGCTGCAAGGCCTCGCCCACGCCGAGATCGGTTTCCAGGGCGGCCTGAAATACGCCCGCGAGCGTCTGCAGATGCGTTCGCTGACCGGCCCGAAAGCGCCGGAAAAGGCCGCTGACCCGATCATCGTTCACCCTGACGTGCGTCGCATGCTGCTGACCATGAAGGCCTTCGCCGAGGGGACTCGTGCGATGGTGTACTTCACGGCCAAGCAGGTCGACATCGCCAAATACAGCGACGACGCCGAAGCCAAGAAGCAAGCTGACGGCCTGCTGGCGTTCATGACGCCGATCGCCAAGGCGTTCATGACCGAAGTCGGTTTCGAAGCCGCCAACCACGGCGTGCAGGTCTATGGCGGCCACGGCTTCATCGCCGAGTGGGGCATGGAGCAGAACGTTCGCGACGCCCGTATTGCCATGCTGTATGAAGGCACCACCGGTATTCAGGCGCTCGACCTGCTGGGTCGTAAAGTGCTGATGACTCAGGGCGAGGCGCTCAAGGGCTTCACCAAGATCGTCCACAAGTTCTGCCAGTCTCAGGAAGGCAACGAAGCGATCAGCGAGTTCGTGGCGCCGCTCGCTGCGCTGAACAAAGAATGGGGCGAACTGACCATGAAGGTCGGCATGGCCGCCATGAAAGACCGCGAAGAAGTCGGTGCCGCTTCGGTGGATTACCTGATGTTCTCCGGTTATGCCTGCCTGGCGTACTTCTGGGCTGACATGGCTCGTGTGGCAGCCGAGAAACTGGCAGCCGGCACCAGCGAAGAAGCCTTCTACACCGCCAAGCTGCAGACGGCGCGCTTCTACTTCCAGCGCATCCTGCCGCGCACCCGCACGCACGTGGCGACCATGCTGTCGGGCGCAAGCAACCTGATGGACATGAACGAAGAACACTTCGGCCTGGCTTACTAAGTCACCGCGAGCGTTTCCCTCAAGCCGCTTGTCCTCAGGGACAAGCGGCTTTTTTGTGTCTGCCGATCTTTGCCTCAAGGCCATGCACATTCTTCCTCATCCTATGCATGACGCGGCCGATACAGGCACAATGCCATTTGATCAGCACTCGCATCTTTCTGTGAGGAGATAGTCCTTTTGCTGCGCCCCTCTGCCGCACGGCTCAGTCATTTTTTACCCTCTCTGGCTTTGCTGATTGCCGGACTGGCGGCCGCGTACGTGAAAGACCTCAACGTCTTCTTCACCTCACTCTTTAACGTGCTGCCCACGCTGGTGCTGTTGCTGGGCGGCGCGTATTGCGGCGTGTACAAGCGACAGCGTGAACTGTTCCTGATGATCACGGTGTACATCGCCTATTTCCTGCTCGACACACAGACCGATTACTACCGCGATAACGGAAAGGTCCGAGAGGACGCCGCCGTGGTGTTTCATCTGTGTTGTCTCTTGCTGCCGGTCATGTTCGGGCTATATGCGGCCTGGGAGGAGCGGACCCATCTGTTTCAAGACCTTGTCGCTCGGCTGGCGGTACTGGTCGCCGTCGGCAGCGTCGCACTGGGACTCGAACAGAGCTTTCCCGCCGGGCTGCTGGCCTGGCTCGCCGACATCCGCTGGCCGGCGCTGCACGGAGACTGGATGAGCCTGATCCAGTTGTCCTACGTGACGTTTTTCATCGCGTTTGCCGTGCTGATCACGCAATACATCTATAAGCCGCGCCCCTTGCATGCCGCTCAACTGGTGGGGTTGCTCGGAATGTTCTGGGCGTTGCCGAAAACCTTCATCCTGCCGTTCACCCTGAACATCATGTGCAGCCAAGTGATGTTGATGATTGCCGCAGCGGTCGCGCACGAGGCCTATCAAATGGCGTTCCGCGACGAACTCACCGGGCTGCCGGGCCGACGCGCACTCAATGAGCGGATGCAGCGGTTGGGCCGCAATTACGTGCTGGCGATGAGTGACGTCGATCATTTCAAGAAATTCAACGACACCCACGGCCACGATGTCGGCGATCAGGTGCTGCGTCTGGTGGCGAGCAAATTGTCGAAGATTACCAATGGCGGCGGGCGCGCCTATCGCTACGGCGGTGAAGAGTTCGCCATCGTGTTTGCCGGCAAAACCCTGGAAGAGTGCATGCCGCATCTTGAGGTCATTCGTGAAACCATTGCCAGCTATCAGATTCACCTGCGCAATCAGGACAATCGTCCAAACGATGACCTGCAAGGGCGTCAGCGTCGGGCGGGCTCTCAGGCATCAACAGTTTCGGTGACCGTCAGCATCGGCGTGGCCGAGCGTCTGCCCGAGCACCGAAATCCGGAAGAAGTCCTCAAATCCGCCGATCAGGCGCTGTATGCCGCCAAAGGCGCTGGCCGTAACTGCGTCATCAGCCATGCGCAGACCAGCAAGCGCGGCGCTGTGCGCATGGCTGCCGCCGGCTAAGCCGACTCTTTTTCACCACTGAACGAGCGCACACGCAGCCGTGCAACGGGAAGAGCTCGACTGTCGCTCGATCGTGACCGGATCATTTGTAATAGTCACGCGTTGACCCTATGTGTCGCAAATGGTGTTCGGGTACACTCGTTCCACTGACACATCGGCGCCGCAACCTCTTTGCTGTGCCGCTCCTCCCCCGAGCTCTTTGCCGCTGAAACGAGGTTTGCCATGGCTGACTACAAAGCGCCCTTGCGCGATATGCGCTTCGTCCTCAATGAAGTGTTCGAAGTCTCCCGACTTTGGGCCACGCTTCCCGAACTGTCTGAAACCGTGGACGCCGAGACCGTCGAGGCGATTCTCGAAGAGGCGGGCAAAGTCACTGGCAGATCCGTCGCACCGTTGAGCCGCGCGGCCGATGAGGAAGGCTGCCACTGGAAAGACACTGTCGTCACCACGCCGACAGGTTTCGTTCAGGCGTACAAAACGTATGCGGAAGGGGGCTGGGTCGGCGTCGGCGGCAATCCGGAATTCGGCGGCATGGGCATGCCCAAAGCGGTTTCTGCTCAAGTCGAAGAGATGGTCAACTCCGCCAGCCTGGCGTTCGGGCTGTACCCGATGCTGACGTCCGGCGCCTGCGTTTCGATCAACACCCACGCCAGCGAAGCGCTCAAGACCAAATACCTGCCGAACATGTATGCCGGGGTATGGGCCGGTTCGATGTGCCTGACCGAAGCCCATGCCGGCACGGACCTCGGGATTATCCGCACGAAAGCGGAGCCGCAGACCGATGGGTCATACAAGATCAGCGGCACTAAAATCTTCATCACTGGCGGCGAGCACGACCTCACCGAGAACATCATCCACCTGGTGCTCGCCAAACTGCCTGACGCACCGGCTGGGCCGAAGGGCATTTCGCTGTTCCTCGTGCCGAAGATCATGGTCAACGACGACGGCAGCTTGGGTGAGCGCAACACGGTGTTCTGCGGATCCATCGAGCACAAGATGGGCATTCAGGCGTCGGCCACCTGTGTGATGAACTTCGATCAGGCCGAGGGCTATTTGATCGGCGAGCCAAATAAAGGCCTCGCGGCGATGTTCACCATGATGAATTACGAGCGCCTGGGTGTCGGCATTCAGGGTCTGGCGTCCGGTGAGCGTTCGTATCAGAACGCGATCGAGTACGCCCGCGACCGTCTGCAAAGCCGGGCGCCGACAGGCGCGCAGTCCAAAGACACCATTGCCGACCCGATTATTGTTCACCCCGATGTGCGTCGCATGCTGTTGACCATGAAGGCGCTGAACGAAGGCGGTCGCGCGTTCTCGACATACGTGGCCATGCAACTGGACACCGCCAAGTACAGCGAAGACGCCGACGTGCGTCAGCGCGCCGATGCGTTGGTTGCACTGCTGACCCCGGTCGCCAAAGCCTTCCTCACCGACATGGGCCTGGACACCACCGTGCACGGTCAGCAGGTGTTCGGCGGTCATGGCTACATTCGCGAATGGGGTCAGGAACAACTGGTGCGTGACGTGCGCATCACCCAGATCTACGAAGGCACCAACGGCATTCAGGCACTGGATCTGATGGGGCGTAAGGTTGTCGCCAGTGGCGGGGCGTACTACAAGCTGTTCTCTGACGAAGTCCGTGAATTCCTTGCGTCTTCTGACAGCTCGCAGGCCGAGTTCACCAAGCCGTTGGCCGCTGCCTTGACCACGCTGGACGAATTGACCGACTGGGTGCTGGACCGGGCGCGTAGCAACCCGAATGAAATCGGTGCCGCTTCAGTGGAGTATCTGCATGCCTTCGGATACACGGCGTACGCCTACATGTGGGCGATGATGGCAAACGCGGCGTGGGGCAAGGAAACTCAGGAAGATTTTTACGCCAGCAAGTTGGGCACTGCGCGTTTCTACTTCGCGCGTCTGCTGCCTCGAATTCAGTCCCTTTCAGCGTCGGTGAGGGCTGGCAGTGAGTCGCTGTACCTATTGGAGGCGTCACAGTTCTGACACCACGAAAATCATGTAAGCATTTGCTTACATGACGTGGTGGTATTCGGCTCTATCGCTCCAGTGGATCCAAGTTTAATCTACTCACATGGACGTAGCGCAGGACGCGCAACAGATAACAGGGACACGTAAGGGATTGCCTGCCAGGACGGTGGGAAGAAATGGAAGTCATGGGAAACAGTCTGGAAAACCTCGCTTAGGCGGGGTTTTCTTTTTTCTGCGTTCTGGAAAAGTCCTATGCCGTCGGCCGCTTCGGTTGGCGCGTCTGCGCGCGAAGGTAATGGCTGGACGACAGCGCGGCGGAACCCCTGTAACGGTCCAAGGTCGATTAGCTGTGCGGCCCCCATTGGGCCATTAATCAGGAGCTTCACCCATGGACATCATTCGCATCATCATCGCCATCCTGCTGCCACCCCTGGGCGTGTTCCTGCAAGTCGGCTTCGCCGGCGCCTTCTGGCTGAACATCCTGCTGACCCTGTTGGGCTACATCCCGGGGATCATCCACGCGATCTACATCATTGTCAGTCGTAAGTAATCCCATCCTGTAAACACCGCGCTTCCCGTCTCAGATCAGCTGACATAGAGTCCGACGTCGGACTTTATGATCAGGGAGGTCAGGGGTGGACGTTGTTTTGGGATTACTCGCCGCTCTGTTCTGGGGCGGCACAGATTTTCTGGTAGGGCTCAATGCCCGTGCCGTTGGGGTCAAGCGAGCGGTTTACTTCGGTCAGGCGCTTGGCTTCCTGATCATGTGCATGCTGTTGCTGTGCTACCCGGCTTTCATCTCCAAATCATTCTCTGCGCCTTGGCACACGTGGCTTCTGGGTGTACTCGCTTCGGTTTTCACGGTCAGTGGTGCGCTGGCGTTATCCAAAGCGTTCTCGCTCGGCAAAGCTTCGATTGTGGCTCCGCTGGTGACGTCGTACGGCGTCTTTACCACGCTGTTCTCGTGGGCGAGCGGCGAGCACATCTCGATGACGCAGCTGTTGTTGATCGCGTTGTGCGTGCTGGGAGTCGTTCTGTCGAGCATCACGTCAGGTAACGATTCCACGGCGAAAAAGCACAACCAGCAAGCGATTGTCTACGCACTGGGCGCCGCCTTGCTATATGGGTCGAGCTTCTGGATGCAAGGCCGTTACGCGTTGCCAGCACTGGGGCCCGTCACGATGCTCTGGCTGGGGCATCTGGTCGGCCTCGCCGTATTGTCGCCGATGATTTTGCGGATGAAAGACGCCCTGAAGCTGCCGCCTGCACGCGCCGGGGTAACCCTTGTGGCAGCGAGCTTGCTCAACCTGGGTGGGTTTTCTGCGTTCTCGTATGGCGCGATGGTGGGGTCGATTTCCGTGGTCACCGTCATCAGCACCCTGTCAGGGGGTATCGCCGCCGTGCTTGGCTTCCTGTTCTTCAAAGAGCGGCTCAGCGCCATTCAGGTCTGCGGGGTGGGGCTGGTATTGATCGGTGCCGTAGCGCTGCACGTTTATGGATAAGTCACTCACGGGTTCGCGCATTTACAGGTGGTGATGCCGCTCGTTTGACAGTTTACGCACAACCTGTGGGAGCGAGCTTGCTCGCGAAGGGGCCGGTACAACCGCTAAAATTCCAGCGGTTGAAATGCCTTCTTCGTGAGCACGCTCACTCCTACATGATCGCGTTGGCCAGGTGCGTCAGTGGCTGACGCGCAAAACGTCTGAAACATCAGCCATCAATCACCTTCCGGTAAAACGCCCATTCGGTTTCCAGTGCGTGGGCCAGGTTGGCGGCTTTGCGGAAGCCGTGGCGTTCGTCGGGGTAGAAGTGCCCTTCCGCCGGAATGCCGTTCTCCAGCAAGGCATTGAGCATGTCGCGGGTCTGGGCGGGGACGACCACGGCGTCGAGTTCGCCCTGAAAGAAGATCACCGGGACCTTGATCTGGTTGGCGTGCAGCAGCGGCGTGCGTGCCCGGTAGCGCGCCATGTCGACGTCGGGGTCGCCGATCAGCCAGTCCAGATAATCCGCTTCAAACTTGTGCGTGGCTTCCGCCAGTGCCAGCGGATCGCTCACCCCATAAAGGCTCGCTCCTGCGCGGAACACATTCTTGAAAGCCAACGCACACAGCGTCGTATAACCACCGGCGCTGCCGCCTCGGATAAACGCATTTGCCGGGTCGATCAGGCCCTGATTGCCCAGGTATTCAACCACTGCGCAGGCGTCTTCGACATCGACAACGCCCCATTCCAGAAACAGCGCCTGGCGGTAGGCGCGGCCATAACCGGTGCTGCCGCGATAGTTGAGGTCAGCGACGGCGAAGCCCCGTTGGGTCCAGAACTGGATGCGCGGGTCCAGCGCCGGATAGCAGGCGGAGGTCGGGCCGCCGTGGATAAACACCACCAGCGGCGGCTTGCCTTCGCCATTCATGGCCGGATAGAAATACCCGTGCGCTTCGCTCGAGCCGCTCGGATAACGCAGGGTTTGCGGCTGGCTGATGCGCTCGACAGGGAGCGGGCTCACGCCGCCGGCCAGCACCTGAACCCGTTTGTCAGCACGACTGATGGCAATGACAGCAGAAGGGCTGACGGGCGACGCCGCGATGCAATAGAGGTAGTCCGCGTCCACCGCGAGGCTTCTGAAACGGCTGTAATCGCCGCTGAAATCTTCAACTGAACCCTGCGCCGAGCGCACGCCGAGCAGGCCTTTACCGTCATCTAACCAGGCGGCGAGGTACGCACCGTCGCCGAGCGGCGCCCAAGTTGACGCGCCCAGTTGCCACGGCGCCGAAGCGTGGTCGGCAGGGGCGGCAGGCAGTGCTTCGAAACCATCCAGCGTCTCAACCCACGGCTGCCAGAAGCCGGCGCGGTCGGTCAGGCAATACAAGCGCCCAGCTTCATCAAAGCGGGGTTGCTGCAGCGATTCCAGCCCCAACCCACCCGCAAGGCAGTGCGGTCGACCCCAGGCGAGATCGGGCTGGCGTTCGACGCTCATCAGTCGCGAGGACGTCCAGGGCTGATGCGGCCGCCACCACTCGATCCACACCAGGCGATTGCCATCCGGGCTGACGGAGGGTGATGCATAAAAGTCGGCGCCTTCGGCCAGTACGTGGCGGCGGCCGTCGGCGACGTCGAATCCGACCAACCGATGAGTATCCTTATCCTCCTCAACCGCCAGAATCTGCCCACGCGCATAGCGGACATCTCCGAAGAGTTTGTCGCCTTGGGTCAGGGGTTGAGGGGTTGGGGAATCGAAGGGCTGGAGGTAAATCTGCTGGTCCGCTTCGTTGACGAACACCACGGCATCGTCAGTCAGGCAGAACGAACCGCCGCCATATTCATACACCCGGCTGCGCACGCTGAAACCCTCGGGAGTCAGGCAAGCAGTCGCGCCGTCGTGCCAGCGCCAGATGCGCGTCGCGGCATCCTGCGGGCGGAATTCACTCCAGAAAAGCCCCGCAGGGCACACGGCGAGTTCGGCGAAATCAGTGCCTGCCGCCACAGCCTGGGCGGCAGAAAGAAGGTCAGGACTTGGCGATGAGGCGTGAGTTTCGTTCATTGCGGAAGGCCAGTTGCTCGATGGTCTGGCTAGCATACTCGGCTTCATCACGGGCCTGGGTGATCAAGTGGTGCTGGGGCGACTTGCTGCACACCGGGTCGGTATTGCTCGCATCGCCGGTGAGCATGAACGCCTGACAGCGGCAGCCACCGAAGTCCTTTTCCTTCTCGTCGCAGGAGCGGCAAGGCTCTGGCATCCACTCGTAACCGCGGAAGCGATTGAAGCCGAACGACTCGTACCAGATGTGCTGCATGGTGTGATCGCGCACATTGGGAAACTGGATCGGCATCTGCCGCGCGCCATGGCACGGCAGGGCAGTGCCATCCGGCGTCACCGTCAGGAACAGATTGCCCCAGCCGTTCATGCAGGCTTTTGGGCGCTCTTCGTAGTAATCGGGGGTAACGAAGATCAGCTTCACCGGGTGGTTCTCAGCGGCGAGCTTGACCCGGTATTCGTTGGTGATGCGTTCGGCGCGCACAAGTTGGTCTTTGGTCGGTAGCAAGCCCACACGATTCAGGTGCGCCCAGCCGTAGAACTGACAGGTCGCCAGCTCCACGAAGTCAGCTTCCAATGCCACGCAGAGCTCGATGATTTTGTCGATCTTGTCGATGTTATGCCGATGGGTCACGAAGTTGAGGACCATCGGGTAGCCATGCTTTTTCACGGCGCGGGCCATTTCCAGCTTCTGCGCGAAGGCTTTTTTCGAGCCGGCGAGCATGTTGTTCACTTGCTCGTCGCTGGCCTGGAAACTGATCTGGATGTGGTCCAGCCCGGCTTCTTTGAAGTCGATGATCTTCTGCTCGGTCAGGCCGATGCCGGAGGTGATCAGGTTGGTGTAAAAGCCCAGCCGCCGCGCTTCGGCGATCAGCTCGGCCAGGTCCTGACGCACCAGCGGCTCGCCGCCCGAGAAACCGATCTGGGCTGCGCCCATTTGCCGGGCTTCGGCCATGACTTTAAACCACTGCTCGGTGGTCAACTCCTGCCCCTGCTTGGCAAAATCCAGCGGGTTGGAGCAATAAGGGCATTGCAACGGGCAGCGATAGGTCAGTTCGGCGAGCAGCCACAGCGGCAGCCCGACCGGGGGCGTGGGCGGAATGTAGACATCGGACTGAGTGTTCACTGAGTCAGGCAAATTCAATCCAGAGCTCTGCACGGGCGACCTCCATGAATTGCTCGACGTCAGTGCCGAGCTCGGGAACGCCGGGGAATTTTTCGTCTAGCAGAGCAATGATGGCGCCGACGCTGCGCTGACCGTCAATCAGGCCACCGATCGCGCTCGCGCTTTCATTGAGCTTGATCATGCCCTCGGGGTAGAGCAGCACGTAACCGTTTTGCGCCGGCTCAAACTGGAAACGATAACCGCGGCGCCAGCTGGGCACCTGTTCGCGATTGAAGCTCATAGGGCGATTCCTTTGTGCCAGACGCGTTGGTCGGTCACGCTGTGATAGGGCGGGCGGTTCAGCTCGTACGCCATGCTCATGGCATCGAGCATGCTCCACAAAATGTCGAGTTTGAACTGCAGAATTTCCAGCATCCGCTCCTGGCCGTCCCGTGTGGTGTAGTGCTGCAGCGTGATCGCCAGACCATGCTCGACGTCGCGGCGGGCCTGACCCAGGCGGGTGCGGAAGTATTCGTAGCCGGTCGGGTCGATCCATGGGTAGTGCTGCGGCCAGCTGTCCAGGCGCGATTGGTGAATCTGCGGCGCAAACAGCTCGGTCAACGAACTGCTCGCCGCTTCCTGCCAATTGGCGCGACGGGCGAAGTTGACGTAGGCATCGACGGCAAATCGTACGCCGGGCAGAACGAGCTCCTGCGAGCGCAACTGGTCAGGATCCAGGCCCACGGCTTGACCCAGACGCAGCCAGGCTTCGATGCCGCCGTCTTCACCGGGCGCGCCGTCATGATCCAGCAAGCGCTGTATCCACTCGCGGCGGATTTCCCGGTCCGGGCAGTTGGCCAGGATCGCAGCGTCCTTCAGCGGGATGTTCACCTGATAGTAAAACCGGTTAGCGACCCAGCCCTGAATCTGCTCGCGGGTCGCGCGCCCTTCGTACATCGCCACATGGAAAGGGTGATAGATGTGGTAATACGCGCCCTTGGCGCGCAGGGCCTGTTCGAATTCAGCGGGGGACAGCGGCGTTGCATCGTTCATGTCGGCAGTTCTCGTCAAGAATTTCCGCAGATCCCGTGGGCGTGAGCTGCTCGCGAAGGCGATCTACCTGTGCCTCATCGGCGGGCTGACCTGACACCTTCATGAGCAAACTCACCCCACAGTCGGTTATTCAGCGTTCTTAAAGCGCGATGCTCATCCCGTCGAACGCCACTTCGACGTTCCGCCGCGCCAGTTCAGCGCGCTCGGGCGAGTCTTCGTCGAGGATCGGATTAGTATTGTTGATGTGGATAAGCACCTTGCGCTGTTGCGGCAGCTTTTCCAGCACTTCGAGCATGCCGCCGGGGCCGTTTTGCGCCAGATGACCCATCTCCGTCCCGGTGCGGGTGCCAACGCCACGACGCTGCATCTCATCGTCGTCCCACATTGTGCCGTCAACCAACAGGCAGTCGGCGCCGCTCATTTTCTCCATGAGGGCATCGTCGACTTTGCCCAAGCCCGGCGCGTAAAACAGTTTGCCGCCCGTGCTCAGGTCCTCGACCATCAACCCGATGTTATCGCCGGGGTGTGGGTCGAAACGGTGTGGTGAGTAGGGCGGTGCCGCACTGCGCAGTGGAAATGGCGTAAAGCGCAGATTTGGGCAGGCCGGAATGACAAAACTGCCTTCCAGCTCGATGCGATTCCAGGCCAGGCCGCCGTTCCAGTGTTTGAGCATGTTGAACAGCGGGAAACCTGTGCTCAGGTCCTCGTGGACCATGTCCGTGCACCAGACCTGATGCGGGCAGCCTTCGCGCAGGCTCAGCAAACCGGTGGTGTGGTCAATCTGGCTGTCCATCAGAATGATCGCGCTGATCCCTGTATCGCGCAGGCCGCGATTGGGCTGCATCGGGGCGAACCCCTGGAGCTGGGCGCGGATGTCGGGAGAAGCGTTGCACAAGATCCAGTTCACCCCGTCGTCCGACAGCGCGAGGGACGACTGGGTGCGCGCGTGCGCCCGCAAGCTGCCGTCGCGAAAGCCTGCGCAGTTGGCGCAGTTGCAGTTCCATTGAGGGAAACCACCGCCGGCGGCGGAACCGAGAATCTGGATGTGCATGTAAACCCCGTAGCGACAGGCCAATCCGGCCCTGAATCAGAATCGCGTTAATAAAAAAGCCCCGGCGAACCGAGGCTTCTCACCGCGCAACAATCAACGGCTTGCGAAGTACATGGTGACTTCAAAGCCGATACGCAGATCAGTGTAAGCAGGTTTAGTCCACATAATTGACTCCTTCTGGGTTAGTGCAGCGGTGGGTGAGTACATTCGTTAGTGCTCCTGCGAGCGGAGACGTTCAAATGCTTAGGGGGCTATGTTACTAAAATTATCGAACGGCCAATGATGAAATATCCGATAAAGATCCTTGCACAACGGGCAATGATCAGCTGTTTGAGGGCCGCGGCCGGGGCGGGCTAGAACGGGCCAGGTCGGTTCGACAGGCACAGCCGGGCGCTGTCCGGATGTGCCAGCCGATGAGCGGCTTCCAGCAAAGCAGCTTGCTGAAGATGTGCAAGCGAATGTTGCAGGCGGGCGCCGTAGTCGCTGCCGTGGCCTGCCAGATACGCGTGCCAGAGCAGCTCGGCTGCTTGCGGGTGCTCCATGTCAGCGGTTTCGAGCTGATCCTGCAGGATTTTTACCTGCGCGGGTAAGTCTGCAGCATTGATCAGTGTCGGCAGACTCTTAATGAACGCCTCGACATGCGCAACGAGTTGTTCCGCGCTCGCACTGGGCGATTGCACGCCAAACAACAGGCCGCCATGCCCTGCGATCTGTTGGAAACCGCTGAAAACGGCGTAACCCAACTGCAACTCGACCCGTAGGCGCTGGTAGAACGGGGCCTGCATCAGGTGTGCGAACAGTCGCCATGTGGCTTCGTCGTCGAGAGAGTGGGAGGGCGTTGGGTAGAAGATCAGCAGCCCAGTTTCGGAAGATTCCGACGGTTCGATTTCCCAGCGTGTGCCTGAGGCCGGGGTGGTTGCGTGTGCTGGAAGCTCGGGGAGACCGGGGATGAGCCGAGCGGCGTGGCTCAACAGGTTTCGCGCTGAGGGTGTGAAGCCCGTGGCAAACCCCGTCCAGGACGTCTCTGCCCAGACGCGCTGCAGATTGTCAGTCTGCTCGGTGACTGAGTTGTTCAAATAATGATCAGGTAAGGTTTTCAACAGCTGACGTATCGGGATGAGGGCCGGTTCATTAGCCGGCGCACTGTAGCGCGCCAGGGTCTGCGCATCCGGCTGGACGAGCAGACTCAGCGCCTGTTCCAGCACGGCGGGCAACGGTTCCGTCAAACCGGAGACTTTTAACTGCCAGAACCTGCCGTAAGAACTGAACGCCAGCGTGACACCCGCTTGGTTGGCTTGAGCAGCCAGTGGTTTCAAGCTTTCTTCCAGCATTCGTGCAAGCGTTGGTTGCGCGGTTGCAAGCGCCCATCGCAGGTACAGCGCGGCCTCGCCGTTGTCTGACAGCGCGTCGCTGAATGTCAGCGCAGGCAAGTGCGAGGTTGGCGCAGTGGCTGGCGTTGTCATTTTCAGAAATGGATTGGGTTCTGGCAGGCGCCAACCGACGTTTGAGGTGTCGTACGGCGGGGACTCGGCCTCTGCCTGCAACAGCGTCGATGGCGTAAGTTTGTTCAGCAGCGCATCTACCGCGTCTATCGACAGACCCGCCTCATCAGGCTCAGCGCTGAAATACCGCGCCAGCGACAGCGCACTGCTGACGGCCAGGCGCCGCTGTTCCAGCCGCGCGTATTCTTCCAGCAACGGGCGGTAATGGAATTTGAAAAAGGCGAGCCAGCTGAACACCATTGCTGACACGCGCGATGACGCCTCGGGTGTCTTCGCGGCCAATGCGACCTCAGTGTCGATGACTGCCTGGCCGCCAAACTCATACATGACCTCGGCTTTCAGCGACTCAATCAAGCCTCGGTCACGCAGCTCCGCCACCAGCCCGCCCGGTTGCCCGTCATTCATCCAGGTGCGGAGAAACGCAGCGGCCTGTTCCTGCCCGGCCGGTAAGCCTTCGCACGCGAACGTCAGATGCATTCGACGATGGTCAGGTTCGGCGATTGGCTTCGGTGCATCAGTGAGCAGCGCAGGCGGACGCTGTTGCTCAACCCGAATACCTTGAGCGAAATACCCGCCAAACTGCGTGGCCAATTGTTCCAGTTCATTCAGCGATTGACGCCCCGCCAGACTCAACGTCATCTGTCCGGCCTGATAGAACCTTTGGTAGAAATCCTGCAGCGCATCCTGAAACGCCTGACGCGGCACTGGAAGGCTGAAGCGATTCCCTGCATGAAACCCGCGTAGCGGATGCAGGGCTGACAAAGGCTGCAGGCGTTTGAGCAGGTCACGGGAGGCATCGTCCCGCGACCAGGCGATGAATTCGGCGTGCAAGACCTCTCTCTCCCGCAACTGATCGGCAATCGTCATGCGCGGATGGGCGAGCATTTCGCACAGCCGCTCGAGACCGTCGGGGAACACGGCGCGCGGCAGCTCGAAGAAAAAGTCGGTGGTGCGCTCGCGTGTGCTGGCGTTCACTTGCCCGCCGTGACGCTGCACGAACGCCATCAGCTTTTCGTCATCCGCAAAGCGCTCGGTGCCGAGAAAAAACAGATGCTCAAGGAAATGCGCCAGCCCCGGCCAGCGGGTTGAAACATTATGACTGCCTGCCGCCACCCGCAATGCCGCCGCGCAACGCTTCAAACGTGGGGCCGAAACAAGCACCACGTTCAGGCCATTGGGCAGGGTCAGGGATCGTTGGCTGATGGGGTTGGGCATGGCGCTTGTGAGGTTTGATGACTGAGCGGCCATGCTAGCGGATAAAGGGCGTGCAGGTGTGGAACGTGCGCAGTGACGACGCAGGAGGATTACTTCACGGTTTACCCAGACCGGAATAGAACCCCGGTCGGCGATCCTTGAAATACGTATTGATCGCCTGAGATTCGCTCATCGATTCACGATCCAGAACCGCGATCACCAAGGCCTCATCCTGAGCGGCGAGACCGATTTGGCGACCGCCCGGCGCGCAGATGCTGCTCAATCCGCAGTAATGGATCTCGCCCTCACTGCCGCAGTAATTGGCGTAAACGAGGTAGCACTGGTTCTCGAAGGCGCGGGCGCGCACGGTGACTTCCGCGACGAAATCGTAGGGCGCCATGTTTGCAGTGGGTACAAGGATCAGGTCAGCGCCGGCCAGGGCCAGACGCCGCGTGTTCTCGGGAAACTCGACGTCGTAGCAGATTAAAAAGCCGAGTTTCCAGCCTTCGAATTCCACCACTGGAAAGTGCTCATCGCCTGCGCTGAACATCGCGTTGTCCAGCTCGCCGTACAGATGGGTCTTACGGTAATTGCAGAGCCGCACACCTTGCGCGTCGATCAGCTGCACCGCGTTGTAAATCTGATCGTCGCCGCTCAACTCCGGGTAGCCGTACAGAATCGCGACGCCCGTGGCTTGAGCGATCTCGGCAATCTTCAGCGCAGCCGTGCCGTTGCTTGCTTGCGCCAACTCGCGCGCGGCCTGGGCGCCAATGTTGTACCCACTGAGAAACATCTCCGGGAAGACCAGCAGCTTCGCCCCCTGCGCCGATGCTTCGATCGCCTGAGCTTCCAAGCGCATGAGGTTGGCGCTGACGTCCAGCGGCAGCGGCGGGCATTGGTAGAGGGCGACGCGCATAGTGACTTCCTTATTCCGGCAAAACGATCGGGCCGATTTCGTGGAACACGTCACCCGGACCCGGGTTCTCGGCGTGAGTCTTGCCGCCGAAGTGGGTCATGATGCCCCACACCGCATTCAGCGAGGTCTGCACGGCGCCTTCGACCCAGGCGGGTGTCCAGGACACATCGTCACCGGCGATGAAAATGCCCCGTTGCTCGTCAGGCATGTCTTTCTGCATGAAGTGCGCGTACATCCGCTGGTTGTAGCGGTAGTGGCCCGGCAGCGCGCCTTTGAAAGCGCCGAGGAAGTGTGGGTCGGATTCCCACGACACGGTGATAGGGTCTCCGATGACGCGCGCGGCGATATCGACCTTCGGGTAGATCTTTTTCAGCGCGCCGAGCGCCAGGCTGACGCGTTTTTCCACAGGGTGCGGCAGCATTTTCAGCGCGTCACTCATCCACGAGTAAGACAGGCAAATCACCCCCGGCTTCTCGACGCCGTTGGAATAGGTGCCGTTGTCGAACAGATAAGTGCCCCGGGTCAGGCGATCAGTCAGGGTCATGCTCATCAGGTCGCGGCCAGTCTCCGGGTCTTTGTCCTTCCAGAACGGCCGGTCGACCATGACGAAGGTTTTCGACGCCTGCATGTAGCGCGTGCGGTCCAGCGCCATCCACATCTTCTGCGAGAACAGCGATTCTTCGCACTCGATCTGGGTGGTCAGCAACCAAGTCTGGCACGTAGCCAGAACCGCGTCGTAATGGCGGACATCGCCCAGATTGTCGGTGACTGCGAACTGGCCGTTGGCGGCGCGGCTGATGCCCTTGACGCCCGTGCGCGGGGCGCCCCGGTGCAGTGTCGACAGGCTGGTGCCTTCTGGCCAGTGCGCGCAACGTTCGGGGGCGTGGCGCCAGATGCCGATAGGGACTTGCGCGACGCCGCCGACGATCAGGTGCTGGTGATCGTCGCAGTTGGTCATGACCACGCGGAAGATCTCCAGCATCGAGTTCGGGAAGTCCGAGTCCCAGCCACCGGTGCCAAAACCGACCTGACCAAACACTTCGCGGTGATAGAACGACAGTTTGGCGAAGGCTTTGGACGTGGCGACGAAATCATAGAACGTGCGGTCGTCCCACAACGGCACCAGCTTGTTCCACAACTCCTTCAGCCGAGGGACGTCGCGGTCGCGGATGGCTTGCTGAATGTCAGCGAACTGCGAGCCGTCCTCCAGCGCATCGGCCCAGGCGTCGGCGACTTCCTGAAACAGCGCGGGCAAGTCCGACAGTTTCTGTGCGTAGTGGGTGCTGCCTTCCAGATCAATCACTGTGCTGCCCGACGCAGCCGTCAGCGGATTGGGGAAGGGCTTGGATTCCAGGCCGAGCTTGTCGACGTAGTGATAAAAAGCGGTGGAGGACACCGGGAAGCGCATGCCGCCCAGCTCGGCGATGATGCCTTCAGCGCCTTCGAATTGCTGCGAACGCAGACGGCCGCCCATTTTGGAGGCCTCATAAACGACGGGCTTGAGACCCAGCTTCATCAGCTCATAAGCCGCCACCAGCCCGGCAATGCCTGCGCCGACAATCGCCACCTCTTTGCCAAGGTTTTCCGTAGGAATGCTACCAAGGCCCGCAGGATGTTCGATCCAGTCATCGAAGGCGAACGGGAAGTCCGGGCCGAAAATCGTGATCGGTTTCTTTCCGTTGGCGGGGTGGCGATTATTCTTCATGACTGACCTTGTTCGACTGAGGCGCGAAAGTGGACAAGTCTAGATAACAGTTGGGACGTAAATAAGAAGCAGAGTGCCGTCGTTGTGTCGAGAATACCAGCAAAGTGACGGAGCTTTTCGTCATATTGTCGGAAATGGCACGTCAGGACGGCTGGCCGCGGTCAATCTTGCTGCTCAGGATGATCGACGTGGTGGTCTTCTCGACGCCGTCGACACTGCCGATCAGATCAAGCATCTGATCCAGCTGCGCTGGCGAGTCCGTGCGCAGCCACGCCACGTAATCGAATTCGCCACTCACTGCGCACAACTGTTGCACCTGGGCGAGCGCACTCAGCCGCCGTAACACTTCCTTGCCGGAGCGAGGCTGCACGGTGATCCCGACATACGCCTGCAGCCCGCCGTCCACCAGCCGCTGACCCAGACGCACGCCATAACCGGTAATGACTTTGGCTTTTTCCAGGCGCGCCAGTCGCGAGGTCACGGTGGTGCGCGCGATGCCCAATTGCCGAGCCAGATTGGCGACCGGTTCCCGGGCATTGATTTGCAGCGCAGCGATCAGTTTGCGGTCGATGTCGTCGAGCGCTGGGGTGCGGGTGTCAGGCAAGGGGGATCTCCTTCGGCAAGCGGGGCATGTTAGGAGATTCCGCTGGTAATCGGGCGATATTCAAAACATCCCACGCAACTTCATTGCATACGGCCTTCCCAGCAGCTGTCGGGTAATGCGGCCCGATGCTCATATCGATCGCAAAAATGATTGGTTTGCGCATTAGGCGGTGATTGGGTAAGCTAATTTGAGCGAATCGATCAATATTATGATCGTTTCGCTCAATCAGGCTTGTTGCAGCCTCACCCTATAAAAATAAGGAGTGCTCCCTGTGGCCCAATTTCCAATCAAACGTACTATCGAGCGGGTGCCGGGCGGGATGATGATCGTGCCGCTGCTCATCGGCTCGCTTGTCGCGACGTTTTTGCCCGACATGCCCAAGTTTTTCGGGTCGTTCACCAATGCGCTGTTCACCGGCTCGTTGCCCATACTGGCGGTGTTTTACGTGTGCATGGGCGCAAGCATCGACATCAAGGCGACGCCCTATCTGCTGAAAAAGGGGGGAGTGCTGTTCGCCACCAAGGTCGGCACCGCTATTGTCATCGGCGTGATCATGGGCCACTTCCTGGGCGAGCAGCCCATCACCTCTGGCGTCTTTGCCGGGCTGTCGACGTTAGCGGTGGTTGCCGCGATGAACGACACCAACGGTGGATTGTATATGGCGTTGATGGGCCAATACGGGCGCTCCGAAGATGTAGGTGCGTATTCGGTCATGTCGCTTGAGTCCGGTCCTTTTCTGACCATGGTGACGTTGGGGGTTGCAGGCCTGGCAGCCTTCCCCTGGCCGACGCTGGTCGGGGCAATTCTTCCGCTCCTGCTGGGCATGCTGTTGGGAAATCTGGACCGCGAGATGCGTGACTTTCTGGCCAGGGCGGTGCCGGTGATGATTCCGTTCTTTGCCTTGGCATTGGGCGCCAGTCTCGATTTGCACAAGGTCTGGCAGGCCGGTTTGTTGGGCATTGGTCTTGGGCTGGCAGTCGTCGTAGTGACCGGTATTCCGCTGTATTTCGCCGACAGGTTATCGGGCGGCACCGGTGTCGCTGGGGTGGCGGCCGCTAACACCGCCGGTAATGCGGCGGCGGTTCCCGCGCTTGTGGCTGCCGCGAACCCGATTTACACCGAAGCCGCGAACTCCGCGACGCTGCTGGTTGCAGCCTGTGTGGTAGTAACGGCTGTCTTGTCGCCCGTTCTCACCGCAGCCATTGCCAAGCGCTACAGCGCTCGTCATCCCCGGCCTCAGACAGAGGCAACAGCGCAGCGGGAGGTTGTTCGATGACATTGCTAATCATCGCCGATGACCTTTCAGGGGCGGCGGATTGCGCGATCGCTTTTGCCAGTGCCGGGCATAACACGGTGGTCACGCTCGATGCGACCCATGACACCGGCGACGCCAGTGTGGTGGCTATAGACACCGACACGCGGCGCCTGTCGGGTGCTCAGGCAGGTCAGCGAACACTGGAGGCATACCAGTCGCTGCTTGCTCCCGGACAAAAACTGTACAAAAAGATCGACTCGACGTTGCGCGGTAACTGGGCTGCGGAGGTGGCTGCACTTCAGGCAAGGGCGGGACTGGCGATCATCGCTCCGGCATTTCCAACCACAGGCCGTACCACCGTTGACGGCCAGGTTCTGGTCAATGGCCTTGCGCTGGAAACCACTGAAACGTGGAAGCTTGAGCACGCAGACCGCTCTGCGGACCTCACCTTGATGCTGGAAAGCGCCGGGCTGCGGGTAGCGAGGCTGACCCTGTCAGTGTTGCGGGGTGATGTTGCTGCGCTCGCTCGACACATTGGAGAGGTTGCGAACAGTGAGACGCAGGCACTGATCGTCGATGCGGTGACCACTGAGGACCTGAAAATCCTGTCCGTCGTAACCTCGCAGTTGGAGCAAGCGATGTTCTGGGTGGGCTCGGGTGGCCTGGCTCGGGAAATCGCCTTGCTGCCGGGCTTCATCTCCGGAGCAAGCCTGCACGCACCCGGCGAACACGAAAAATACGCACCGACGCTGGTGCTGGTTGGCAGCCTGTCCGGGATTTCCGAGCGCCAGTGCGCAATGCTCAAGGAGCGCACCGGAATAAATGACCTTGTTGTCCCGCCTCCGGTGCTGCGCCAAGGCAAGAAACACGTCGATTGGGAACGTTGGGAAGCACAGATAGGCGAATGCTTGAACCAGGGCGATGACCTGTTGCTGCGTATCGGGCGCGACGAGGCGTTCGATCCGGCGGAAGGGGCGCACCTGTCGACTGGACTGGCAGCGCTGGTTCGTTCGAACTTCGCACAGGTGGGTGGCGTTATCGCCACTGGCGGCGAAACCGCCCGCGCCATGCTCAGCGCCGTGGGGATCGGCAGCCTGCAGCTTATTTGTGAGGTCGAAGCGGGCGTTGCGTTCGGGCGTCCCATCACTCCGCTGGCGGGGCGCCGTCCCGGCGTGGTGACCAAAGCCGGCGCCTTCGGCACGGAGCACGCCCTGTACGCAGCCTGGCTGCATTTGAATAACGCAATCGAGTCTGCGCAGTACGGCGCGGGCACTGTCACGAATCCTGCGCTACTAGGTAAAACATCATGAGCCACTATCTGCCCATCATCGGCATCACCATGGGCGACGCCAGCGGCGTCGGCCCGGAAGTCATCGTCAAGAGCCTGAACCACGACGTGGTCTATCAGCAATGCCGGCCGCTGGTCATCGGCGATGCCGGACGTCTGGAGCTCGCCAACACTATCGTCAATGGCACCGCAAAGGTCCGCCGCATCAACGAGGCGTCCGAGGCTCAATACGAGCCGGGCACGATTGATTGCATCGATTTGAACCTGATCCCGGCCGACCTGCCGTTCGGTCAGCTGTCGCCAATTGCCGGCGACGGTGCATACCGTTTCATCGCGCGTGCCGTCGAGCTGGCCGAAGCCCGGCAGATTGACGCCATTTGCACGGCGCCGCTCAACAAAGAAGCGCTGCACGCAGGCGGTCACAAATACCCAGGCCATACCGAAATGCTGGCGCACCTCACCCATGTCGACGAAGTGTCGATGATGCTGGTGGCACCGCAGCTGCGCGTTATTCATGTCACGACGCACATGGGCATCATCGATGCCATTCGCAAAATCGAACCGGGCCTGGTTCAGCGAACGATCGAGAGAGGTAACGCGACCCTGGTCAAGGCGGGTATTGAACGGCCCCGTATCGGGGTCTGCGGCATCAATCCCCATGCCGGGGAAAATGGCCTGTTCGGTTACGGCGAAGAAGAGGAAAAGATCATTCCCGCCGTCAAGGTCCTGCAGGACAAAGGCCTGGACGTTACGGGTCCTCTGCCTGCGGACACACTGTTTTTCCGAGCAGGGCGCGGGGATTTTGATCTGGTGGTTGCGATGTACCACGATCAAGGCCATGGCCCGGTCAAAGTGCTGGGCCTTGAAGCAGGCGTTAACGTCACCGTCGGCCTTGAAGTCATCCGCACCTCGGTCGACCATGGCACGGCGTTCGATATTGCCGGCAAGGGCATCGCGGATGAGCGCAGCATGCTCGAGGCGCTGCGCCAGGGCGCGGAGCTGGCCACCCGGCGAGGATGAGGTGACCGGGTCGGGTCGTGTAAGATCAGCGGCCTTCCTGCAACGAGGCCGCCCATGAAAGCCAACGACCGTCACCGCGCCATCCTCGAACTGGTTCGCGCCCGTGACACCAATGTCGAGCAATTGAGTGCCGCCCTCGGTGTGTCGGAGGCGACTGTGCGTCGCGATCTGACCATGTTGGCCAAGCAGCGACATTTGGTGCGGACCCATGGCGGAGCCACGGCGTTGATCGGGGTGCACGAGCCCGAGGCCTCTCTTGAGGAGCGCAAAGCGACTCAGCGCGACCAGAAAAACGCCATTGCGCAGGCGGCTGCGTTGCACATCGAGGACGGCGACACGGTACTCCTTGATGGCGGAACGACGTGCGCTGCGCTGGCGCTCCATCTTTCGTCCCGACAGAACGTGCATGTGGTGACCAACAACCTGATAGCCGTCATGACGTTGGCGAACGCTCCGGGAATCCGCCTGACACTGATCGGTGGCGACCTCAGAGGTTCGAGCATGAGCACGCTGGGCCCGCTGGCGGAATTGACCCTTAGCCGTCTCAGCGTTGACAAGGCGTTTCTGGGCGCTGACGGTGTGGTCGCCGAATTCGGCTTGTGCGAAGCCAGCGACCAACAGGCTTATCTGAAGGAATGCATCATCAAGCGCGCGGCGCAGGTGTTTGTCCTTGCCGATGCCGACAAGCTTGGTCGCGCACGACAACAACACTGGACGCCGATAGAGCGCGAGTGGACGTTGATCACCGCCGCGCAAGCCGATGAAACCCTCGTCGCGCCATTCAACGCCCACCGCCAAATTACCGTCGAGACGGTCAGCGTCTGATCTCAACCTGAACGTCCAGCCCAGTTGGTTTTACCCATGGCTGTTTGTCCCTGCCTGTCATTCAGCGTCAGCCGTCGGTGAGGACGATGGGGCAGTAGGAGTTTTCCGCGCTGTAAGGCTTTTGTCATTCATCTGTCACCCCCGGCGTGCCTAAATTCTCTCCCCACCCCATTTGAATCCACGCCGGGAGCCTCGTCATGACTCTGGATTTCTCCGAAACCGCCCGCTACATCCAGGCCGATATCCTCGACAGCTTCGACGAAGAACTGGAAATGGAGTACGACGACGCGCGCCTGGATGGCCTGTTGGCTGACTTAGGTGAGGAGGTGCCCAAAGGGATTGATCGCCGCCTGTACTTCCGTGAGCTGCTGCGCCTGCAAGGCGAGCTGGTGAAACTGCAGGACTGGGTGGTGAGCCAGAAGCTCAAGGTGGTCGTGCTGTTCGAAGGCCGGGATGCGGCAGGCAAGGGCGGTGCGATCAAGCGCATCACTCAGCGGCTCAACCCGCGGGTCTGCCGCGTGGCTGCACTGACCGCGCCGAGTGAACGCGAGCGTACGCAGTGGTACTTCCAGCGCTACGTCGCACACCTGCCTGCCGCTGGCGAAATGGTGCTGTTTGACCGCAGTTGGTACAACCGGGCCGGCGTCGAGCGGGTCATGGGGTTCTGCAATGACGAGGAGTACGAAGAGTTCTTTCGCACCGTCCCCGAGTTCGAGAAGATGCTGGTGCGCTCGGGCATCATCCTGATCAAGTACTGGTTCTCCATCACCGACGACGAGCAATACCGGCGCTTTCTGATGCGCATCCATGACCCGCTGAAACAGTGGAAGCTTTCGCCGATGGACCTCGAATCCCGTCGTCGCTGGGAGGCCTACACCAACGCGAAGGAAGAAATGCTTACCCGCTCCCACACCGACGTCGCGCCCTGGTGGATCGTCGAAGCCGACGACAAGAAACGTGCACGCCTGAACTGCATTCATCACCTGCTGGAGCAGATCCCGCGCGGCGATACCGAGACACCGCAAGTCGTGCTGCCGGAGCGCGAGTACAACGCCAATTACCTGCGGGCACCGGTACCGCGTGAGATGGTTGTTCCGCCGGTGTATTGATCCTCCGCCGATATGTGATCACAGCGCTGGCAGGGTTCAGATCTTCCACGCCGGCGCTGTTTTCGCCAGTCGTTGCTGCAGGCTTTCGAGATTCTGCGTGAACTGGCGGGTCATCAACTGATAACCGAGCATCTCGGTCGAGGCGGTTGGAACGTCGGGCCCAACGGTCAAAATCTCGGTCGGCCGCTGCAAACGCTCGGTCGCACCGGTCTGCAGCGCGCGGGCCATGCCGATCAACATGCGACGGATCCGCCGTTGCTCCGCCGTCACGCCTGTACTGCCGGCGTCTGCCGGACGCAGGTTCGATAGAATCTCGAGGATGCTCAGGCACATGCGGTAGTGGCTCTGAATAGCGTCCAGCTCAACGATCGAAATCTTCACTTCCTTGGACACCGACGGCATCAGCGAACGCAGCTGCAACAACGTCGCGCCCATCCGTGCCGTCAGCTTCACGTGCTCATCCGCAGTGATGGATTGCCCGCTCGCGATGCGGTCGTAAGCCAGGGCACAGTCCCGCAGGCCACTTGCCAGGTTGTAGCGCCACGAATACACGGCGTACAGCGGCAGCGCGAACGAAAACGCCAGGGCGAGGGCGATGCCGATCAGGATATCCACCGTCCGCCACAACCCGTCCGTGATCGGGTTATCACCGTGGCCCGCCACGATAAAGAGGGTGATCGCCGACAGCAGCGCCGTGTAGCCGCCCTTGCCGATGGCGTGATACGCAAAGAAGCCGCAGATCAGCGACATGATCACGTAGGTCAGCAACGGCATGCCCAGATAGCTTTCCTGTGCCACGACTGCCAGCCCCAGCGCTGCACCAATCAATGTCCCGTAGGCCCGTTCCACCGACTTTTTGCCGATATTGCCGTGGTGCTGCAATCCGCCAATCACGATCAGCATCGTGACCGACGCCCATTCACCGTGGGGCAAATTAATGCCGGTCGTCAGAAGAATCGACACCAACAGTCCGACCACAATGCGGCCGGCGTGAATGTAGCGGGCATGGCGATAGCGGCGGTATGGGTCCAGCAGTGGACGCAGGGCGCGGCGGAGCCAGGAGGGGAGGAAGGCTGAGTTCATGGGGTTACAGACCATGGGGATGATGAATATATCCGAAGCCCGGCTAACGCGGCGCGTCACCACCGGCATTGCCTCATTCACAAAGTCATCACATGTGAGAAGTTGCGTATCGGGATGCTTGCGCGTAGGGTGCGTTGCTATCACATGTGATGTTCAGGAAAAACCTCAATGGCTCGGAAAACATCAACCGACTACATGCGCGAAATGCGCGCTCGGCTGACGGCTGCCGGGTACGTGAAACGAGAGCTGTATGTACTTCCGGAAAACGCGGAAGTGCTGAGAGACATCGAAAAAGTGCTGCGCCAGCCCTACTTGGGTAACCGGATCAAACTGGAGGGATTCATGACTGACAACACCAATTGGACGATCAACACACTTCACTCGGCATTCGCCGAACTGGATGTGGTGAAGAACGAAGACATCAAACTGACCCTTATTCACGGCGCCGAGCCGAGTCTGAGCCTGGTGATGAACCAGTTCGGCGGCTTGCCCATCATCATTGCCATCGCGGGCGACCAGATCCTGGTTGATTCGGTACTGGTGTATGCCTCTGAGGTCAAAGACCTGGCCGCTTTCAATGACGCCGTGCTGCGGAGCAGGGAGCTCTTCCCGCTGTCGTCGATCGGCATCGAGACCCTGCCAAACGGCGAAACCTTCTACAACATGTTTGGCGCACTGAGCGCTGCTTCTTCGCTGACGGTCATCGTCCACGAAGTGCTCACCTTGGCAGAAAACGTGATTCATGCGGCCGACGCCTATGAAGATTTTCTTAAAGTTGATCCACAGTAATCGGGAGACACATCAATGAGCCTTTGGAAAAAAATGGTTACAGCGCTGCGTGGTGGGGCTTCCGAAGTGGGTGAAGCCATCGTCGATGCTCAGGCACTGCGAATCCTCGATCAGGAAATCCGTGACGCCGATGCCTCCATGCTTGCGGCGCGCAACCAGCTGATTCAGATCAAAGCCAAGCACAAGCTCTCGCTGCAACGCGTCGAAGAGCACGACAAGAACATCGCCAACTGGGAGCAGAAAGCCCTCGCAGCGATGAATAAAGGCGAAGAAGCCCTTGCACTCGAATGTGCCGAGAAAGTGGCTGAACTGACGGCCCTGCGCGATCAAGAGAAACTGGCTGCAGACCAGTTTGGTGTTCACGTTGCCAAGTTGACCGCACAGGTCATCAAGGCCGAAAGCCAGATCAAGGGCCTGCGTCAGCAGACCGATATGGCCAAGGCCCGCGACAGTGTGCAAAAGGCGCAGATCAACGCGGCTGCTGCAACCGGTGGTGCCAACGGCCGACTCGAAACCGCAGTGGGTTCGCTGGCCCGTATCAAGCAGCGTCAGGATGAGCAGGACGCGAGGCTTGAAGCGGCCGACGAGCTGACCGAGGCTGCCAATGGCGGCGATCTGGAGCGTCGTCTTCAGGATGCCGGGATCGGCGCAAAAACGGGCGGCGCGGCTGACGTGCTGGCCCGCTTGAAAGCGCAAAACCAGAGCAGTAACGCTGGGCAATAAGCACCGTTAAACAGAGGCAGCCGGATTTCCGTCTGCCTTTTTTCGGTTTCAGTTTTTTGGGCTCCAGCGGTGTGTAGATGAATATCGGAAATGGACTACGAACGATACTCTGCCTTGCCGCTGTGATGATTGCCGTGCAGATGGTTAACTCCCTGACTGCCAACAGCCTGCTGTTCCACGGCTTGGTGCCCAGAACGGTATCAGGACTCCAAGGCGTCGTTTTCTCCCCGTTTCTCCATGGCTCTGTCCGTCACCTGCTGAGCAACCTGCTGCCTTTTGTGGTGCTGAGCTGGCTGGTTGCGACCGAGGGGCTTCAACGTTACGTCCGTGTGGTGCTGCTCATAGTTGTACTCGGCGGGCTGATGGTCTGGGTGGTTGGCCGGCCGGTCATCCATGTGGGCGCCAGCGGTCTTATCTTTGGCTTGTGGGCGTATTTGCTGGCCCGGGCGTGGTACCAGCGCAGCCTGGCGAGCTTCGCGATTGCGCTGGTGACACTGTTGGGCTACAGCGGATTGATTTTTGGGTTCATTCCGGTGCCGGGCGTATCGATTGAGTCACACCTGTGTGGCGCGCTTGCCGGTATGGTGACGGCCTGGCTGATGCACTCGCGGCGGCTTCTCGAGCGAGGTCCGGCGCGGTGAATTTAAAAATTTTTTACATCGCCTCGGCGCGAATTCAAAGGAGATGAAACATGAGCTGGATCAAACGCGCGTTAGGCCTGGAGTCCCCCACTCCACCGGGCGGTCTCGGCAATCCAAGCCTGGCTAATCCGTTCGGGCTGGCGACCGGTCGTATGCTCGACCTCGACGACTCGCTCAAGCTGATGCTCGACGGCCATTCGGAGCTGGTGGTCCCTGACGAAGAAGTGGTCTGGGCGGTGGGTCAGGTTGACCTCGGGCAATCGGTCCGTCTGGTGCGCTTCTACTTCGAGGACGAGGATTACTGGCTGCAGGTCATGATGAACGGGCCTGCCGCTGAAGATGTTCAGGACATCATCCTGTTCGGCTACAGCAGCGTCGTGACGATCAACAGCGAGGCGGAGCTCAAGCGTCTGGTGGGGCCTGCGTCCAAAGTCGGTCTGCCGGTATTCGAGCATGACGGCTGGGAGTACGGTCGTCAGTGGGGCACGGAACAAGGCCAGACCGAGCTCACGCCCATAGACGAGCACGTCATCAGTCCTGACGGTGCCTACCGCATCAAGCACCTGAGCATGTTGTACGCGCGGGACACCGGACTGGTGGATCGTCGCGAGTTTCTGTTGCTGTCCGTTGAAGAGGACGAGGAGGGCGTTGTCTCCTTCACCACGTCGGTCGGCGTGACCCTGCAGTCCACCGATTTCACCGTCATTTAAAAGGAAGTAAAAAATGCTTGAAGCGCTTCGTATGTCCGTCAGCTTCCAGTCGTTGCTGAGTTTTGTGGTCTACATCATTGTGGCCGGCGGATTGTTCTCGTTGTTTCAGATGGCCTACACGCGTCTGACGCCGCACAAGGAATTCGCTCAGATTCGTGAGGGCAATGTGGCCGCCGCCGTCGCCCTCGGCGGTGCTCTGATCGGTTTCGCTCTTCCTGCCAGCAACGTGATCACCTACAGCATCAGCGTTCTGGATGTGGTGATCTGGGCAGTAATCGCAGCAGTCGTACAGCTGCTGGCCTTCACCGCCACCAGCATGGTGCTCAAGGATCTGTCCGCACGCATCACCCGAGGCGAGCTTGCGGCGGCCATCTACGCCGCCAGCGTCTCGATCAGTGTCGGTTTTCTCAACTCGGCCTGCATGACGCCGTCGACCTGATCGCCCGTTATCGAAAGGAGTTATCGATGAGACGTAGTTCCCTCAAGCTGGTCCTGGCCAGCACCCTGCCGTTGGCGATCAGCGCGTGCAGCAAGTCCGACACTGTAGAAGTTTCCGCGCAGCAGACCTATCCGTCGGTCCAGTCCTGCGTTGACCAGAAAGTACCGGTCGACATCTGCTCGGACGCTTACATGAGCGCGCTGGCGGAGCACCGCCGCATTGCCCCGACCTACGACGACAAGACGGCTTGCGAAGCTGATTTCGTCCCCGATTACTGTCAGCAGAATGCCGACGGCAAGTTCACGCCCAAGCTCGGCGGTTTCCAGCTGGAAGTTTCCGGTGAGCTTCCCAAGTCCCAGGTTGACGCAGCGAAGGCACAGGCTAACCAGTCCGGTGGTGGCGGTGGTGGCTTCGGTTCCGGGGTGAACGGATTCCTGATGGGCATGCTCGTCAGCAACATGGTCAACGGATTCACCGGCGGTGGCGGTCGTTACTATGCCCAACCCATCTACCAGGAGCGGGACTCGAGGGGTGGATATGGGTATTCCACACTGTCGCGCCAGATCGAGCAGGGCAAAACCTTCGGCAACTCCACCCAGGCGCGAAGCAGCTCGACCGGCACTTACAGCAAAAGCACCCTTGGCCGGAATTCCTCGGTCTCGTCTTCCGTTTCCCGTGGCGGTTTCGGCAGCCAGGCCACTGCTCGCAGCGGTTGGGGTGGCAAAAGCAGCGGCTCAAGCTTCGGCGGATAACAGGGACGTTACTTATGAAAAGGATCAGCATCGAGGAGCGACCTGACTGGTGCCAGACGGCCGAGCGTGAAGGATTCAACTTTCACACCATCGACGGCGAGCGCTACTGGGACGAGCGCGCCTACTACCAGTTCACCGAAGCGCAGATCACACGCGACATCGAAGCGCCGACCCAGGAGCTTCATGCCATGTGCCTGGACGTCGTGGAAAAGGTCGTCGAGAGCGAAGAGCTGTTGACCCGGCTCGCCATTCCGCCGGCGTTCTTCGATCTGGTCCGCACCTCGTGGAAGGAAGGCCACCCGCATCTGTATGGCCGCTTTGACTTCAGCTATGACGGCATAAATCCGGCCAAGCTGCTGGAAGCCAACATGGACACGCCCACCTCAGCCTATGAAGCGGGTGCGTTTCAGCTTATCTGGCTTGAAGAGCAGATCCAGCGCGGCGTATTGCCGGCCCACGCTTCGCAGTTCAATTCGATGGCGGAGGATCTGGTCCGGGCTTTTGCGGCGATCAAGGAAGGCGGGCCGTTCTACTTCTCATGTATGTCAGGCTCCATCGAAGACCGGGGTACGACGGAATTCCTGCGCAAAATGGCAGAGCATGTCGGCATCGACACCCGCCACATCGACATCGAAGACATTGGCCTGAACGCCAACGGCCGCTTTGTCGATCTTGAGGGCCGCTGGATCGAACGCATCTTCAAACTGCACGCTTGGGAGCATGTCTTCCATGAGCCCCACGGCCAGGCCATCCCCCAGTGCGATACGCAGTTCATCGAACCTGCCTGGAAGGCGATCATTTCGAACAAAGGCATCCTGCCGTTGCTTTGGGAATTCAACGAAGGGCATCCCAATCTGTTGCCGTCCTTCGTTGATAAGCACCCGCAATCTGCAGTGCCAAAGGGTTGGGTGCGCAAGCCGTACTTTTCCCGCGAAGGCGCCAACATCGAAATCCGCACCCCGACCGACCAGGTCATTTTCGAAGACGGCCCTTACAACGACGCGCCCTACATTCTGCAAGCGTTCGCGCCGTTGCCTCGTTTTGGCGACAGCTACACGCTGATCGGGTCTTGGGTGGTGGGTGATACGGCTTCGGGGATCGGGATTCGTGAAGACGACAGTCTGATCACCAAAGACAGCAGCCGGTTTTTGCCGCATGTGGTGATTGATTGAGGTTGTGATGAGCCCGGTGTGGGTGCCGCGCAAGAACGAAAAAAGCCGCGCAATGCGCGGCTTTCTATTTGGTGGGCCCACACGGACTCGAACCGTGGACCAAGGGATTATGAGTTGCTGGGCGAGCTGCTAAGCCTAGAGAAATCGTTCGTAGGTGAACGTAGGTTGGCATAGCTGGAGGCCCCGTAGTACGTGGTGTTGAGCGTAGTTTTGAGTAGGTTGCTTAAGCTGGGCATTGTACCGTAGATGTACCTACCTTACAGCTGAAGGACGCCACCAGCGCTGAGGATTGAAATGCATCCGCTTCATTTGGTTGGGTAGGAATTGGGGGAACAGTTCGGTAGCCCTATCCCTTCGCCCTCAATGGATGATGCACCGGTATCTACCGGAAACGAGGGATCGGCCTGTTTACTCGCCGAAAAACCCTTCGGCGCCGCCACCTGAATAATCCTGAATTTCATCCGTTTCGAGCTCGAAAAATCAGATATCCACTGCCGAGCTTTACCTAAGGCTTCGAAGCCGCTAAGTTGGCGTGATGGCAATGTGCCGAAAGGGGAGAAGGGATGCGTCAGGATGACTGCTCATAAAACAATATACTCGCATCTGAGAGGCCGATATTCATTAGCCTCTTAGGCATCGCGTCGACTTTCGTGACATATAATTAAGTATAGGCTAAATATGCTTGATACAAAAAAAGCCAGGGAGCAAAACGGTAGAGACTCATTTAGTAGATATCGTGCCCAGGTGCGGTCTGCTGCTGTTGCTTCACTTTCGATCCTTGAAGGCGGAACTGTAGATAGGGTTTATTGTGATCTGCATGATGACTTTGTAATCAGAAAAAAAGACGGTGATGGATTTACTTATATTTTTTATCAGGTAAAAACCAAGGGAAAACAGAACCATAATTGGACAATTAATGAAGTCTTTGGGCTGAGCACTCAACTGAGAGATCAATCGAAGCAAAACGTAGACGCGTTTAAAGGAAGTTTTGTCGGTAAGCTGCTGCTTCATACTGTTGTCTTTGACCAGTATTGTAACTCCGTAATATTTCAGACAAATGTGAATAATAGTGATGAGGTCGAAGATTTGTTATCGGATATCGAGTCCGGTATCTTTTCTCATAAATTTTCAAAGGTTATGTTGGATCGCTTTAATGAATGCTTTGGTGAGAATGCCAACTCATTCAGCCCTGAGCAAGCTAAGTCTATGTTGTCTAAATTGTCATTTGAGTCTGATGTATCTTTTTTGAAAGAGGGCGATAACTACTTTGAGTTGATAGTAAAGGAGAAGATTTATGAATTCAGTGAAATTGAGCTTGAACGCGCTGAGTTTAGAGAGATTCTTTTGAGGCTACTCGAACTCGTTGAGAAAAAATCAAGCGGCGTCATAAAAACGTGGGACGCCAACTCCATAGAGAGCTGCGCGGGTGTATCGGTAGATGATTTGCTCTCTATATTAAGCATTTCCAAAGATGCATACTATAGTTTGTTGAGTGGTGGGGACGGCAACGCTATAAAATCTGCGTCCATGATCCAGCGCGCTTTGAAGTCTAGTGGTGCTGATATCTCAATGATCATGTACTGTTCAAAGTGTAAGACAGATTGGGATGTTTGGTATAGGAGCGCTAGGCATGTAATCCAAGAGCTAGATCTTTTGTCGATATCGGAGCGTGTCTCTGCTATCCTATGCAGCACGATGAATACGCAGGGAGTGCTAGGTATGAACAGCTTGCGTATACCGATAAAAAATTTGCTAGTCGAGCTGGAAAGCGAATCCCTAAAGTTTGATCTGACTAACGACCTCATACTGGGCGGTGTTTTCTCTGCTTTGGTTAGAGGTAAATCATGAATTTTGAAAATTTTTTCTCTGTTCTTGCTGTTAAAGATGTATCTATTCCGGTAGTGGTAGATTCGCACAGGCACCAGCTAAATAATGAGGCTCTTTTTCAGTTGCCTCTTATATGTCTTATAGTATTGTTGATGGCAAAAGATAAGAGGAAGCCTCGGGTTTCTGAAATCGGTCAGCTGGTTGGTGAAAGTATTGAAGGCGCTATGTCAGGTTTTAAAGGATCTGCACAACATTTAGGGTGGTCGGCGAACTTAAGGGTAAGAACAGTAAAGGCGATCACGTTTTTGGAAAGTACTTCTCTCATTCACGTCGACAATAGGAAAAGTCGTCTTGCTATAACTGATTTGGGTAAGAAGATAATAGCCAAAGCCATTAGTCAGGATGATGATCTCGCTTATAATCTCGCACAAATTGCACGTTCGTACAGAAATATATGCGTTGCCAAACAGCTTGATCTGGAGTTGGAATGAAACTTGTCAGTTTGAAAATATTTCCTAATGGCCAATCAGGCTGGGGTTCAGATCTTCTGATCTTTGGTCGTGATATTACTCAGCTGTTTGGCCCGAATGGATGTGGGAAAACTCCACTGGTTCAATCTATTCCGTTTTGTTTAGGTTTTCCCAGTGTCTTTAGGAATGATATATATGATAAATGCAAATACGCTGAGCTTGTAGTTTCTTCTGCTAAGGGGGAATTACGACTTCGTCGAGTGTATGGAAGAGATCTTGACGTAGAGGTGGTTGAGCCTACCGGAGGGGTTCAGAAGTTTTTTAATGAAAGGGATTACTCTCAATACATTTTCGATTGGCTTGGCATTGTTACTAATAATTTGGTAACTACAGGGAATCAGCTTGGTGCAGCCTATCTTGCAACACTGTTGCCAATATATTACTTAGATCAAGATGTCGGGTATAGTGAGATTTACTGCCCGCCTGGTAAGTTTATTAAAGATCAGTTCTCGGAAATGATGAGGATGGTTTTTGATCTGCCTGTGAAAAATTCATTTGATGTCAAAAAAGATCGTTTTCGAGCTAAGGAGCGTTTGGAGTTCCTGGATAAGGATGCTCAGACATTTGCCAGGATGGTAGATCTAGCTAGAAAGAATGTTTCAGAGATCACCAAGTCAAAGTCGGAGATGCTAGCCGAAATTTCTCAGCTAGAATTCGAGTTGGATAGTCTTCAAGATGTCGGAGCTAGCCGGGATGACTCTGTTAATGCTTTAGATCGGATTATCTATATTCATAGAAATAATATTAGAGAAATATCGGCAGAAATAAATCAATTGCAAAGGCGTAATTTGGGTATTGGGAAGATTGTTCACGAGATTAATACAGAAATCGAAACTTTAAACTTGAATGAGGAGGCACGTAGAGTTTTCCTATCATTCAAGGAGATTTGTGGGGCTGACCTGTGCCAGTTGTTCTCGTCAAGCTCTGAATCTTATAGTAAAAATCTACTTTATCTTCGAGATCAAATTAAGGACTTGGAGCGGAACGCTGACCTTGATGAAGTTAGAGTCGGAGAACTAAGTCGTCAGCGCGATGCTCAAGAGCAAGCGATTCAGTCGTTAGTTGACGCGCGTAACTCTTCTAGCGCCAAAAGTGAAATATCCGCTTTGGTTGAGGCTATTACAAGGCTTAAAACAGAAATATTTACACTTCAGGGGCAGCTAAGCGAACTTGAGAAAGTGACAGCTCTAGAGGGAAAGCATTTTAAAGCTATTGTGGAGCGAGATAAAGCATTGACGTTGTACGAGTCTTTTTCAGTGGATAGAGCGTATTCGCCAGATTTGATTAGAGTTAGAGCGGATATTCGTCGTAACTTTATAGAGTGGCTTGATGTTCTGCATACAAATAATGTTAGCAGGGATATAACCTTTAAAGATGATTTTTCGCCTCTGCTCGGTGTGGAAACAATATCTCAACTCAAAGGTAGTACGAAAATTCGTGCCGTTTTGGCATATCACGCGGCGGTATTTCAAGCCTTCGCAGAGAGCGGGGTGTTAGGGTTTAAGTTTATGATTCTGGATACACCTAAGCAGCATGAGATTCATAATGATGATTTGGGTCGTTATTTAATGGCTTTGAAAAAACTATGTAGCGATCGTGGCGCCCAGATAGTTTTTTCAACGACTGAATACCACTATGATGGTGATGACAATGATGCGGAGTGGCTGCCTACTTATGATGGAGAGGAGCAGAAAATGTTTTTGAAAGTGGGTGGTGTTATAGCCTAGCACATACGAGGGCAAGTTTTATCTGGTTGGCAGTACGCCTAGCGAGCTGCGTACTGCCTTTGTGCTGTAGTCAAGGTGAGGGTGATTGAGACTTTAAGTCAAAGTTTCTGTTTTTTCATAGACATAAAGCGTGCACGATCTTCCACTAATATATTTTTCACCCTTGCATGACTCCGCAGCTTGGCTCGCGATTCAAAACCATCCGTTTGAAAAAGTCCAGCAAGAGAGTCCATTCGCTTTTCACCAACACGCGCTGCTATCCAATCTATGAACTCCTCGTTGAAGAATGGAAATGTGTACGTTGATTTTCGGTGCATTGCCATTGCTCTCAATTCTGTCAATTTGAAAATATCTGCAACGTCGGTATCGAATGTTATGAGATTGCCCAAGTAGAAGTCGGCCTCTGGCAGGGTTTGCGTATTTGCCATTGCGTCCAGTGCTCTGGGAAGATAAAGGTCCCATGAGCAGTTTTTTATCACTGCTAGTGGATCTTCTTTGTCCAGTACCGAGTTAAGTTTTTTGGATAGTGCGGATCGACCGCCGCGACACAAGATATCTGCGCAAACAATAAGCTCTCGAAGCATGAATGTTGAAGTCTCTTCATGCATAAATTGAATGAGCTCTCCCATTTTGTGCTCTGCTGATTTTGATGAACTTGCCTCGATGATTTTGGTGCGAAGAATCATACTTTCGACTAGATCCACCTGCTGCTCGATGCCCTCATGCAATCCGTTGTCTAATTGCTTTTGAAAGTCAGCCAATAGCTCATCTGCGTGAGCTTCTGCTTGCTCTTTATAGATACTCCTAAATCGTAAGCCCCAAGACTCATCTAATGGGCTTGAGTCTAGTGAGAGCGCATGGATTGCGGCGAGAGTCATTCGGCAATTTTCAATTGTTTCTTCATTCCAAGATCTTTGTGCTTCCCAAAGATATAAGTATGGATTAAGTACTGCCAGCTCTTCATTGTCGAAATTTGCTCTTAAGGCGTTACCGTATTGTGTTAGTCCAGGGGAGGGGTTTTCTCGATATGCAAGTGCTTTGATAAAGCTGGCTGCATTAGAGTCGACAAAGGTGCCATACCCCATTTGGAATCTAACCGGAGATAAGGTGCTAATCGCTTCTGAGTCTAATACCCATAATGATTTTCCTCGAAAGCAAGTTGAAATAAACCCTCTGTCAGCAAATTCTTTACGTCTCAGTTTAAATGGGCCAGCATCATCTTCTGCTGCGTAGATGATACGCCAATCCTTAAGCACGTATTGATTTTCCTCATAGGCGCGTAAAGCAAGAAGCGGATTTAAGGCGGTGCATACCTGATGTAGGGCGAACTGCGTATCGTAGCTAATGTCTTTGGGGTTCATAGATATAAATCTTCCTTTTATATGACGGTGGTTCACTAATAGTGCTGGTTCGGTGTATGCAATCTACGAAGCATGGATAACGAAATAGTTTTTCACTACCCAGTGTGAATATTCACTGTTTCTGAATTTTAGCTGCTATTTCAAAGGCTTCCATAACTCTGGAAACGTTAAAGTATTTGTTTTTATTCGGATTGAAAGAAGCGTTTACTCATGATCGTGCTTCGTAGGTACCTGCCCAAACCGCTGGCTGGGCGCAAAGAACGACCGCGACGCCGTTCTGTTCATGGACTGTCGTGGGTGCGTGATCGGTGAGATCCATGCCACTGGTATCGATCCCTTGAAGACGCTACGGATTGAGGGCCGGGGCTGCACGCGGTGCGGTCGTGGCGGATCTCGGCTCATCGAGAAGACGCTGTGCTTCAGCTGTCGTAACCGGCGGTGGGACCACTTTCTGAAATGCAATGCCTAGGGGAAGAAGCCCATCATCCTCTTGCCCCTGATGGACCTCCAGATAGGAATCATGAGTGATAGCCATCCGACCTGGTCGACGGCACGCAGAACGATCGTGAGCCCGTCTGCCGAGCCACTCGCCAGCGTAGCGGTAATCTCTTCCACGCTCAGCGCCCGGGCATTGGGGTCATGCAAGCAGAAGGGCGTGTGCTACTGTATAGCCACTCCCCCTCAGAAGTCTTTTCTGCTCCCAGGTAATCGCCATGGACGACGTGGTCATAACGCATAGAGACGTGTACCAGAGCTGGCAAAACCATCTCTTCAATTTTAGTCTCGACGATCCAAAGACGAACGCACCCGGGCTGCGGAAGCCGCAACTTGCTGCGCTTTATGCCACCTTGGGGCACCTGGTGGTTGATCCCTCTTCGACCGCCACAGTGGTCATGCCGACCGGTACAGGAAAGACCGACACCATGCTCGCGCTGATCCTCGCTGCGAGGATGGCCAGAACCTTGATCCTGGTTCCTTCGGACCCCCTTAGGACGCAGTTAGTGGGCAAGTGCATGGAGATGAAGACGCTTCGCACCGTGGGGGCAGTGTCGGAGACGGCGCGTAATCCCATTGTTGCAGCCATCGATTCGAAGCTTTCTGAGGCGCAGGTTGCAGAATTAGCTACTGCTAACATCATCGTGGCCACTCCCCAAGCCTTGCTGCTATTCGAAGACGCTGCCTTGGGTGCGCTAGTGAACATTTGTAGCCACCTAATGATCGATGAGGCTCATCACGTCGTGGCCGCGAGTTGGAACCGAATCAAAACCGCCTTCAGGGGCAAACCGTGTATTCAGTTTACAGCGACGCCATTCCGGGAGGATGGTCTGGCTCTAGCCGGTAAGATCATCTACAACTACCCGCTCCGGGATGCACAGCTTGATGGCTATTTCAAAAGCATCGAGTTCCATCCGGTACGAGAATACAACCTTAAGCTGTCCGACCAGGCCATAGCAGACAAGGCTGTTGAGCTGCTCAGGGATGACCTCAAGGCTGGGTATAACCATTTGATGATGGTGCGGGCCAAGTCGCACAAGCGGGCAACAGACCTATTCGAGATTTACAAGCAGCACCCCGACCTGACGCCAGTACTGATTCACAGCAAGGTGGCGAACCAGGCCAAGGTGATGGCGGAGATCGTCAAAAAGAAACACCGAATCATCGTCTGCGTCGACATGCTTGGCGAAGGCTTCGATCTGCCCGAGCTCAAAATCGCCGCTATTCATGATCAACACCAAAGCCCTGCGGTGACGCTCCAGTTCATTGGCCGGCTGACTAGGGTTGATGCTGCCCTTGGCGATGCTAAGTTTGTGGCGAACATCGCTAACCAGAAGACCGACCACCAGATGGCAGATCTCTATAAAGAGAGCGCTGACTGGGGCGCAGTCATTCGCAACGTGAGCGAGCAAAAGGTCGGCCGGGAAATTGAGAAGGCGGACTTTTGCGAGCAGTTTGCCGTCGGGGACGATGCTCAAGTAATTTTTGGGCTGAACCCGAACCCCAAAATCAGCGCGGTGGCCTACCACGTCTCTCCCGCAGACTGGACACCCCAGCGGGCGCAGAGTCTTGATGGGCGCAGAGAGACGTTGCAGTACATCTCGATCAACGATCAGGCCGATACAGTGATTGCCGTGACTCGGCGGGAGACGCTGGTCGGTTGGGCGCAGACAGAAGAAATTGTCGATACCAACTGGAATCTGTACATCGCTTTCTATGACAAGGCGCAGAAAACCCTTTTCATTCATACCTCGGGTGACGACACCCAGGCGACTCGCTTTCTGAATCTGGTGGCCAAGGACTCACGTCGCATCAATGGTGAGCCGGCCTTCCGTACCCTCCACAACATCAAATTGATGAAACTGCAAAACGTTGGCCTGTCTCGGGCCCGTAAAGACCTGCGTTTCACGATGCACGTGGGGCGCGATATCAACCAAGTGATCAGCGACATCGAGAAAGGTAATGCGACGAAGTCCAACATCTTCGCTACCGGTTTCGAGGGTGGAGAACGAACCACTGTGGGCTGCTCTCACAAGGGCAAGATCTGGGAGATGAGCTCCTCTCCGATAAATTACTGGGTCGAGTGGTGCAAGCGCATGGCGCTCAAGCTCAACGACAACACCATCGACCCTGGTGACGTACTCAAAAACGTTATGCGTGTGGAGCAAATCAAGGGCAAGTGGCCGGAAGGCCTATTCTATGCCGACTGGCCTGTGTCGATCGCAATAGAAAACGAGCAAAGGATCTCGCTGTATTCTCAGGGAGAAACTTTCAACCTTCTCGACGTCGAGCTTGGCAAGCCTGAGTACAGTGGTGCGCAGACGTTAGAAATTCCCTTGTTGGTTACGGATAACGATGGCGAGGAACGTCGCCTCGCTACCATTTCCGTCAGGCTGTTGGAGGACGGATACAAGACGTCCTGCCCAGGCGTGAAGATTCTTTACCCCCACGAAGAGCCGCTCGACTCTTATCTGGATAGAGAGCCGCTTGTACTGCTCAAGGTCGACGGCTCCATGGTGCAGGGCAATTACCGTCAGTACTCACTGAACAGCATGGATGTAAAACTGCCTGCCGGTTTGCTCGAACCCTGGAATTGGGGAACGACGAAAATCCATCAAGAGTCTATGCGTGCAGAGCGACGTGAGGACTCAGTACAAGGCTTCACGTTTGACAAAATTGCTGATGATTATTCGATCGTGTTCAATGATGACGGTAAAGGCGAAATCGCTGACTTGGTGGCAATCCGCGAAAGCAAGGACGCAATCTACGTAGACCTGTATCACTGCAAATTCTGCCCGATGATCGATGGCGTGGCCGCTCCCGGCGCGCGCGTTGCCGACGTTTACGAGGTATGCGGTCAGGCGTCCAGATCGGTGAAATGGCTGTCTACTGGAGATAAATTCTTCAACCGACTGATGGATCGATACCAGAAAGGATTGCTAAAGGATTTCGACAGAATTCTGAAAGGCACGCCTCAGCAGTTGGAGATACTGCGCAACAAATGCCTCGACCATGAGCTGATTTTCAAATTTGTAATCGTCCAACCCGCGATATCAATGAATAAGGTGTCGAAGGAGCAGTTGGCCGTCTTGGGAACGAGCTACTCATATATCAAGAGCATCTCGGGCTCGGATATCAAGGTCATTGTTAGCCCCTAACTGACTTGCTCCAGCGGAGCTGCAGCTGATTCCGCTGATGTCATGCTGTAACCCGCGCCTCGAATATTTAATTCGCTTTTGCTACCACAAGCCTGTGGCAGCCTGAAGTGCTTTAAGTTTTCTAGGTGCTCTATGGCCACTTCTGGCCGATAGCTGTTGCCGCGAGGAGCGGCGATGCACGTCACGGAACTTCGACGGTCTATCGAGGCCCGACGTTGTCCGTGAGATCGAGGTCAGTCGGTGCAGCCTTGTTAAACGTATGCTATCTGTACAGGCAGTTTAACTTAAGCCAATCGACCAGGTGTGAGGGCTCCCCGTGCTCAGATCGGCTAACGCAATAGCTTCACAAATTCTACTAGGAGCAAAAATTCGTCATGACGAATTTTTTGCTCCTGTCGCTAACCAGCTAAATTTTTCGTTATGTGATCGCTGGTGGCCGCATCTGCGCGGTGAGTTTTAGCTGTGAACGTTTACAACGTCTAAATTTCGTGAGTAATGCTCCACCGTTCCAAGCTCGCGCGGATAGCGTCGCTCACGACTTTTGTATGCTCATTTATCAGTCGGCTAAGTGCCTCGATCCGCTCGACGGTGATCGGCTCGTAAGTGCCTTCATTCAAGCGCCGAGCAACCTGATTGAGATTTCGACCCAGTGCGAGCAACTGGTAATTGGATTCCCCCAAGGCATCAATTTCGGACATATCGAACTGTGGCTCGTGGGTCAACCCGATGCGGATCGCATCAACGATCCAGCGGCGCATTGAGCAACCTTCGATGCTGGCCCGCTCTTTAATCGCCGCCTTCTCGGAAACGGTCAGAAGGATTTCAAAGCGCTGCTTTGGTTCTTTGGCTTCCTCGGTTTGCCGGTAGGTCTTAGGCTCAGGTTTGGCATCAGCTTTAGCGAGTTGATGCTCGATAGCTTCTTTAAGCGCAGCCCCAGGGGTTTTGCCTAAGCCGTCGCAATAGGCCATCCAGCAAGCTTTTAATTTTGCGCCCAGGTGGACGTTAATAGCCCGGCTGGCCTTCTGCATAACAACCTCTCAAGCGATGAGGCGCGAAGCGCAAGTGGAACCCTTGCAAGCTGTGTGCGCACACTTTACCGGCGGTTAGCCTATCCTGCACTAGTACTTCGTGACAATGAAAACTTCGTCATGACGAAGAACTAGGAAGTTATTATTCAACGATTTAGCCAAAGTTAGATAGTTGGTTCGCCAATATATAGCGTTTTGGTTTTAGCTGATGCGTCACTAGCTTTTGGATATACAAAAACTTCGTCATGACGAAATTTCCTGGACGGTCGGTACTTCAGGTCATAGCACCATAATGAGATAATTATTTCGCCAAAATACTGTTTTTTGGTTTCTGAAACGACCGCTGAAACCGCCTCGCTGATGCTGCTTGCATTATGGGCGCGGCCCTTAAAAGACGGGGCCTACACCGGGTAAGACTGGCGCATAGTCACCCCAAGAACGGCAACGCCGTGCCGGGTGAGATTCCTAAACAGATCGACAGGCCGGACAGACGGTCCAGCGCTCACCATTTCTAATGGAGAGGTGACTATGGATCTGTTTAAGTGTCTGGCTCGTATGGGCAAGCAACCGCTTCGTATTGCTGCCGCATTTTCATCGTTGATGTGTGCGCAGCAGGGCTTTGCACAAATTCCTGTAACCGTTACTAGCCAGGTAACCGAATCCCCGATGACTATCGCTGAGTTTGCTTCCAACTCCACCCGTTGGGGTCAGCAGGTTCAAAAGATGGCTTCTCAGATTGACCAGATGAAGCAGCAGTACGGAGCGATCACAGGCTCGCGAGGACTCGGAAGAGTGTTCGATGATCCTCAGCTCCGAGAGTATCTGCCTCAAGAATGGCAAGCGGTCTATGACTCAGTGAGACGCGGCGGATATTCAGGCCTGGATGGCCGTGCCGAGATGATCTATGCAGATAACAAGGTGTTCGATGCATGCCAAAGTTTCGCTCAGGATGAGCAACGGGCTGCCTGTCAGGCGCAGGCTGTAAAGCCATCGCAGGACAAAGCGTTCGCATTGGACGCCTACGATCAAGCCAAGGGTAGGCTGCGTCAGCTTGATCAGCTCATGGGGCAAATTGATAAAACCCAAGATCCCAAAGGCATCGCCGAGCTACAGGGGCGCATTGCTGCAGAGCAAGCAATGATTCAAAACGAGCAGACCAAGTTGCAGATGTTCCAAATGGTGGCTCAGGCAGAGGACAAGGTACAGGAGCAGAGGCAGCGTGAATTGAATGCCCAGATTCTTGATAAGCGAGGATTCAAAACTCGCACCATGCTGAACCTGGGGGGAAATTGAAATGGTTTCGTACGCTCACATCCTCCCGATCATCGTTTGCTTCTTCATTCTCACGTCATTGCGTAGATTCTGGTTGTGTATCGGCCGGTTCGGCGCTCTGAAAGAGGTATCGCGGCGTGCCCCAGAACTGATTCAGAGTGATCTGCTCGCCGCCGCTACGGCAGTGATGCCATTCCTCTTGGCGCTTGCTGATTGGCTCCAGATAGTCCCGCCTCGAGCAACAGGCCCGATTTCATCAACGCTTGCAGTTTTGATTTCATTTGCCTGCGCGCTTGCCTCGGCTCTTTTGGTTTCGAAGGCCGAAGCTCGCATTGCTGGTAGTTGGGCTGGCACAAGAGAAAGTGCCCTGCGCACGCTTGCCGCTTTGCAGATTATCGATTCTGCCGAACTCGCTTATTCCCTTAAATACGCAGAACAGTTTCGAGCTAAGGCGCGTTGCGCATCGCCCCGGAACCTGAGCGTTGTCGAGCGGGAGGATCAGGAATGATTACCTCTCGTTGGTTGGTTTTGTTTCCCGTACTGCTCACAGGGTGCGGAGCGGATGAACCTGTCCGTACTGTCGATTGGTATAAGGCTCATAACGCAGAAAGGGCGATTCAGATCTCGGAATGTGAGCGTGATCCGGGAAGGCTTGCGTTGACGCCGAATTGCGTCAATGCCAAGCAGGCCGAGAATGAGCTGCGGCTTGCCGAGCGAGGGTTCCGTAAGCGCGAGACCTTAGATTTGAAGGAGCGGTGACTATGGAATCTAATTTCTACGAATGGGTAGGTGGATCTATCGATGTCGTATTAAACGAATACGTTCAGCTCATGGCGCAGAGTGTTATTGGCGACTTCTCCGTTTTGCTCGCTTTGGTTGGCGCGCTATTTTTCATGACGATGGGACTATTGTCTGTCGGCGGCTTTATTGAGCAACCTCTACCACATCTCTTCAAAATCGCAATTAAATGGGCGTTCATTGGCGCCCTGGCATTAAACGCGAACACATACCTTGGGTGGGTTGTGGAAGCGATTCATGGCCTGGAAGTTGGGTTGGCTGATGCGTTTTCCCCCAATGGTAAGGGAGCTACGGCGACGTCTGTCTATCAGGTAATCGACAGGGCTATGACTGATGGTTTCAAAATTGCCTCTGATCTCCTTGCCCGCGCAGGGAGGCGAGGCGTAACGGAGATAGGCATGATGTGCTATGACTTGCTCATGGCTGGCACGATGCTCGTCGCAACATTTCTGATCACGCTGCCTGCTGGTGCCATGATCATTACCGCCAAGGTGCTGATGTCGTTTCTGCTGAGGTGTGGCCCGATCTTCATCGCAATGCTGCTCTTCGGCCAAATGACCGGCAAGTGGTTCGACCAATGGTTTGCCCAGGTGATGAACTACATCATGCAGAGCGCAGCGATAACGTCCGTGCTGACGTTAGGTATGAAATTTTTCACAACGATGTTGGCTGACATCCAGCCGACTGCTGGGAATGGCCCCGCGACCGATATGTTGGAGGTCTTGGCGCTGAGTGGGATAGTCCTCTACATGGTCTATCAAGCCAGCTCCTTGGGAAGTCAACTTGCGGGTGGTTTATCGTCCAGCGCGATTACGCTGAGGCAGATGGCCCAAGCCGCGATAAATCCCGCGAAGGCGGTTTATAACGCTGTTAATCCCATGACAACACGGCGTGATCTTCAGTCAGGCATGATGACCAGCGCGAGGGCTGCCAATCACTGGGTTGCGGGCAACGTAAGCGCTCCATAGACCCCACCGACTTGAAGATGGGCCGCGCTTAGCTAGGCAATTCCGGCGAGCAGTTCCACGGCAACAGGGCTTCGTAATCTTCGACAGAGGTCGCCATTGGCAGGCGCTCCAGTACGTGGCGCAGCCACGCATAGGGCTCTTGGCCGTTGGCTTTGGCTGTCTCGACCAAGCTATAAAGTTGAGCGCTGGCTTTGGCACCTCTGGGTGTGTCGCTGAACAGCCAGTT
>NZ_JAUFNS010000017.1:0-149678 GCF_041060445.1 Pseudomonas sp. W2-17
AACGAGGGGCGACTGCACTCGACGTTGGGCAACATGACGCCCAATCAGTACGAGCGGCAAGCGGCCTGACAATCACCGATTGAGGTGTCCGGAAAAAGTTGACCACTTCAGCCGGTACATCCGATAGATGTTCAGCGTTGGTAATACCGTCTTCGTGAGCAAGCTCACTCCCACAAGTCCTGTGTTTGCTGCTCGACAGCGCGGTGTCAGAGCACAGACCCGCGCTCACGGAACGTCGTGACACCGATTTCCCCGCAGAAGCAAAACCTGTGGGAGCGAGCTTGCTCGCGAAGGGGCCGGTACATCCGATAGATGTTCAGCATTGGTAATACCGTCTTCGTGAGCAAGCTCACTCCCACAAGTCCTGTGTTTGTTGCTCGACAGCGCGGTGTCAGAGCACAGACCCGCTCTCATAGCACATGGCGACACCGCTTTCCCTGCGGACGAAGAACCCGTGGGAGCGAGCTTGCTCGCGAAGGGGCCGGTACATCCGCTAGATAGCCGGCGCTTGAAATGCAGTCTTCCTGAGCAAGCTCAACCCCACATGGGCAGTGCTGGCTGTCTGAGTGACGCGGTGTCAGAACGCTGCCCCCTTTTGGCAAAACCCCACCGCGCAAGCCCCCGCCCCCTTCATCACCCCACACTTCAGTTCGTCACGCAGCGGCCGATGTACAGGCGTCCATAACAACAATTCGCAAGGAATCATCATGTCTCGCTGGTTTACCCAACGCCTTGGAAATATGAGCGTCAGCCTCAAACTGGGTATCGGTTTCGGCCTGGTGCTGTTGCTCACGTTGCTCATCACGGCGACGGGGTGGTCTAGCGTGAAGGCGTTGATCGAGCGCGGCGACAAGCTGGGGATGATCTCTCAGATCAGTGAGCGGACGATGGATCTGCGCACGGCACGCATGGTGTATGAAACCCAATACACCGCTGAAGCCGCGACGGCTGTCATGACCGCGCTGGACAATCTCGACGCCGACCTGAAAACCGCGCAGAGCATGGTCAAAGGTGTCGGCGATCTCAAACTGATGGACGCTCAGGCTCAGGCCGCAGGCGAATACCGCCGCGCCTTTGGCGACATGACCAAAGCCATCCAGACCCGCGAAGCGAGCCGAACCAATCTGGGAACTACGGCCGATGCAGCCGTAGATGTCGTCAAAAAGATCGAAGAAGCGTTGATCCAACACGACAACATCCTGCAATTCAACAGCGCGGTGGATGTCAGCAAACAGATTCAGCAGGCACGCTTCCAGGTGCGCGGTTACACCTTCAGCGGCAAAGCGGATTTCGAGAAGAACGCCACCGCCGCCATCGACGAAGCCATCGTCGGAGTGAACACGCTGGCCGGGGACGTTTCCTCCCAGTACATCCCGCAGCTGCAAAAGGCCAACCTGGCGCTCAAAGGCTACCGCGACGCTGTCGGCCAGTACCGTGACGCACAACTGGTCAGCGTTCAGGCCCTGGCCAAAATGACCGAGCTGGGCCAGCAGCTGCTGGACAACAGCGAACAATTGAACAGTTCGCAAAACGCCAAGCGTGATGCAGACACTCTTCAGGCCCAATCGACTCTTGGCATCGCTACGATAGTGGCCCTGATCCTCGGTGTTCTCGCCGCCTGGATCATCACAAGACAAATCACGGTGCCGCTGGGCCAGACGCTCGTGGCGGTCGAGCGCGTGGCGTCCGGTGATCTGACCCACAACTTGAGCGTCGACCGCCGCGATGAGCTGGGTCAGTTGCAGGGCAGCATCCAGCGCATGACCGTGGAGCTTCGTCAGTTGATCAGCGGCATCGGCGAAGGCGTGACTCAGATCGCCAGTGCTGCCGAAGAGCTGTCAGCGGTCACCGAACAGACCAGCGCCGGCGTCAACAGCCAGAAGGTCGAGACCGACCAGGTCGCCACCGCCATGCATCAAATGACCGCCACCGTGCAGGAAGTGGCGCGCAACGCCGAAGAAGCGTCCGAGGCTGCCGTAGCCGCCGACCTCCAGGCGCGCGAGGGCGACAAGGTGGTCAACGAGGCTATCGCGCAAATCGAGCGACTCGCAACCGAAGTGGGTCACTCCACCGAGGCAATGGCCGAACTCAAGCGCGAGAGCGACAAGATCGGCAGCGTCCTCGACGTGATCAAGTCCGTCGCGCAGCAAACCAACCTTCTCGCCCTGAACGCCGCCATCGAAGCAGCTCGGGCTGGCGAGGCCGGGCGCGGATTTGCCGTGGTGGCAGACGAAGTGCGCAGCCTGGCGCAGCGCACACAGAAGTCCACTGAAGAGATCGAGGAACTGATTTCCGGTCTGCAGAACGGCACGCGGCAGGTGGCGACGATCATGGACAACAGCCGCGAGCTCACTGTTAGCAGCGTAGAGCTGACCCGGCGCGCTGGCAGCTCACTGGAAAGCATCACCCGCACCGTGTCTGCGATTCAATCCATGAACCAACAGATCGCCGCTGCGGCCGAGGAGCAAAGCGCCACGGCCGAAGAGATCAACCGCAGCGTGCTCAACGTACGAGACGTGTCGGAACAGACCTCGGCCGCGAGCGAGGAAACGGCCGCATCGAGCGTCGAACTGGCGCGACTGGGCAGCCATTTGCAAGCGCTGGTGGGTCGCTTCCGGGTCTGATTCAGTGGCCTGATCCGCACCCGTTTCAGTAACGCACCTGCCGCAAAACCTCCGACCAGGGGTGGAATCTGTGACACGTGTCACCCCTTCCCGCCCCTCGGAAATCTCCTACGACCTGATCAGGTCACGCCTCCGCTTCCCCTGCCGATGCGCGTTTATCGCTCATCCGCAGGAGACGCATCATGCTGCAAGGCATCAACCGGACGCTGGCCAACACCAGCGTCAAACTCAAACTCTCGCTGGGCTTCGGCCTGGTTCTGCTTCTGACCCTGGCCATCACCCTGACCGGCTGGCATGGGCTCGACACCATGATCGAGCGCTCGGAGTCATTGACCTCCATCGCCCAGCTCAATGCGATGACCAAGGACCTGCGCGCCGAGCGCATTGTCTTTCGGGTCGAAAACACCGCTGACAGCGCCTCGCGCGTCGTCGCCCGCATCAACGAGATCGAAGCGCATCTGGTGCTCCTGCGTGACGACGCCCCACCTGCCGACATCCTCACGTTACTCAACGGGCAGAGCGACACCGTGCGGGCGCTCGAAGCCACCTTCGCCGATCTGGCCAAGCTATTAAGTGCGCGGGCAGATTCCCGCGCGCAACTGGCCGTTCTGTCTGAAGAGGCGATCACGTCCATTGGCCAGGTGGAAAGCGAAGTTTTGAAGGCCGTGAGTCAGGAGCAGGACAGCAGCGAGCGGCTGGGGGAGTTCACCAACATCCAGCAGCTGCGCGGCCAGGTGCAGAACGCCCGTTACGAAGTCCAGGCGTACGTGTTCAGCGGTAAGGAGTCCTACGAGGTCGCCGCCATTACCGCCATCGACGAAGCGCTCAAGGAAGTCGAGCAAATCGCCAGCGATCAGGCTGATGGCAATGTCAGTGAGTTGCTCAACGCCCGTAAGACGCTGCTCAAGTACCGCGAGCACATGGGCCAGTTCAAGGACCTGCAGGTCAAGGTTGAAGCGGCGCAGGAGTCCATGGAGGCGCTCAGCGAGAATCTGCTGACATCAACCGGGGAGATCACTGCGCTGCAAGGTCAGCGGCGTGATGCCGAAGCCACTCAGTCGCGGCAGACCCTCAGTGGCGTAGCCGGGCTGGCGATGCTGCTTGGCCTGCTGGCCGCCTGGCTGATCACCCAGCAGATCATCGCGCCGCTACGGCTGACCTTGAGTGCCGCTGCGCGCATCGCCAAAGGCGATCTGAGTCAGGACATCGACGTCGGCCGGCGCGACGAGATGGGCATGCTCCAGCGCAGCATGCAGGACATGACCCTGAGCCTGCGCCAGCTCATCAGCGGCATCAGCGACGGCGTGACCCAGATTGCCAGCGCGGCGGAGCAACTGTCGGCCGTCACTGCGCAGACCAGCGCCGGCGTCACCAGCCAGAAAGACGAAACGGACTGCGTCGCCACGGCGATGAACCAGATGACCTCGACCGTGATGGAAGTGGCCCGCAATGCCGAAGAAGCCAGTGAAGCCGCGCGGCACGCTGATCAGCAGGCGCGGGACGGCGACAAGGTGGTCAACGACGCTATCGCGCAGATCGAGCGTCTGGCGCTGGAGGTCAACAACTCAACCGAAGCCATGGGCAAGCTGAAGCTGGAAAGCGACAAGATCGGTGGGGTGCTCGACGTGATCAAGTCGGTGTCGCAGCAGACCAATCTGCTCGCACTGAACGCCGCCATCGAGGCAGCCCGGGCGGGCGAAGCGGGACGCGGGTTCGCGGTGGTGGCCGATGAGGTTCGCGGCCTGGCGCAACGCACTCAGGAATCCACCGAAGAAATCGAAGTGCTCATCGCGGCGCTGCAAAGCGGCACCCAGCAGGTGGTGATGACCCTTGATGCCAGCCGAACCCTGACCGACAGCAGCGTCGAGTTGAGTCGTCAGGCCGGCGATGCCTTGGGACACATCACACGCACGGTGTCGACGATTCAGACAATGAATCAGCAAATCGCTGCAGCGGGCGAGGAGCAGAGCAGCGTGGCGGAGCAGATCAACCGCAGTGTGCTGAACGTGCGGGACGTGTCCGAGCAAACCGCAGCGTCCAGCGAAGAGACGGCCGCGTCGAGCATTGAACTGGCGCGACTGGGCGTGCAGTTGCAGGAGATGGTCGGCAAGTTTCGGGTGAGTTGATCCGGCAGCAGACCTTGCAGGACAACGCCTCTGGACGGAGCGCGATGGCGCAACAAACAGAGTCCTTGTGGGAGTGAGCTTGCTCGCGAAGGCGCCATTTCGGTCGCTGAAGATTCAGTGGATCCACCGACATCTTCGCGAGCAAGCTCGCTCCCACCATTTGCGTTTCGACAGATAGATCTGCGGCGTCGGCATGTTGCTGAGAACGAGCTTGCACATGGCCTGAGCATTACGACTTCAATGCAACGGATTCCCAAACAAAAACGCCGCCGAAGATCACTCTTCGGCGGCGTTTTGTTTAGCGCGTCAATCAGGCGTTGACGAGGGTCGCGTCGTTCACATGGGTCGCTGGCTGCAGAGGCAGCAGCGGCGCATGGGGATCGGCTTCGACCGAGGCGCGCCAGGCATTGAGCCACGCGGAATTGCCTTCGCTCCAGACCAGTTCGTGCAACCGAGCCAGCGCAACCGGATCGCTCAGCAATTGCAGGCGCTCATGGTTGTTCAGGAGCTCTGGGCCACCTTTGATCGCATGACGCACACGCTCGACACGCATCCACTCGATCGGCTCGGCTTCGCGATGGCGAGAGGTCGCCAGCGCACAGGCCAAAGCGTTCTGCTGCGGATCAACCACGGCGCGAACAAAGCCGTCGTTCAGCGCGTGCCAGCGGTTCTCATGCGTGTACTTGTCAGTGGACACCAGCTCTTGCGGCGGCGTGTGCTCTTCAGGGATCAGGAACAGCTTGTTGTCGCGCGCCTTCAAACCCAGATTCGTGCGGCTGGAAATCACCGACACCGGGATCGACAGCATCAACGAACCCACGATCGGCACCAGCCACCACAGGAAGCTCGGGTTCAGCCAGGCCACCAGCAGCGCCCAGCAAAAGCCCAGCAGCGTCTGTGGTCCGTGACGCTTGACCGCTTCGCTCCACGGCGTCGAGTCATCATCACGCTGCGGCGAGTTCCAGGTCGCGGCCCAGCCCAGGAAAGCAGCCAGTACAAAGCGGGTGTGGAAGATCATGCGCACGGGAGCCAGCAGCATGGAGAACAGCATTTCCAGCAGCATCGACATCGTGACCTTGATACGACCACCAAAGCCGGTCGCGCCCTTGGCCCAGATCAGAATGACACTGAGCAGCTTCGGCAGGAACAACAGCACGACGGTCGTCGAGAACAACGCGACGGCTTTTTCCGGGTGCCACTGTGGCCACAACGGATACAGCTGACGCGGCTCCATAAAGTACGTCGGTTCCATCAGCGTATTCACCGCCAGTAGCGCGGTCGACAACACCAGGAAGAAGAACCACAACGGCGCCGACAGGTAGGACATCACGCCGGTCAGGAACACCGCACGGTGCACCGGGTGCATGCCTTTCACCAGGAACAGACGGAAGTTCATCAGGTTACCGTGGCACCAGCGACGGTCACGCTTGAGCTCATCCAGCAGGTTCGGCGGCAGTTCTTCGTAACTGCCCGGCAGGTCGTAGGCAATCCACACACCCCAGCCGGCACGGCGCATGAGCGCTGCTTCAACGAAGTCGTGGGACAGAATCGCACCGGCAAACGCACCCTTCCCGGGCAGCGGCGCCAAGGCGCAGTGCTCGATGAACGGCTTCATGCGAATGATCGCGTTGTGACCCCAATAATGGGATTCACCCAGCTGCCAGAAGTGCAGGCCGGCCGTGAACAGCGGGCCGTACACACGAGTCGCGAACTGCTGCATGCGGGCATACAGCGTGTCCATACCCGAGGCACGCGGCGCAGTCTGAATGATACCGGCGTCCGGCGTAGCTTCCATCAAACGCACAAGGCTGGTCAGGCATTCGCCGCTCATGACCGAGTCAGCGTCAAGGACGACCATGTAGCGGTATTCACCGCCCCAGCGACGGCAGAAGTCATCGAGGTTACCGCTCTTGCGCTTAACGCGACGGCGGCGACGACGATAGAAGATCTTGCCGAAACCGCCGGTCTCACGGCACACGTCCAGCCACGCTTGCTGCTCGGCCACGCAGATGTCGGTTTCGTTGGAGTCGCTGAGAATGAAGAAATCGAAACGATCCAGATCGCCCGTGGCCTTGACCGATTCAAACGTCGCCCGCAGACCCGCAAATACGCGAGGCACGTCTTCGTTGCAGATCGGCATCACCAACGCAGTGCGCGCACCGGCTTCGATCGGCTCATGGCCCGCACTGGCACCGGAAATACGGTACTTGTCGTGGCCTGTGAGCAGTTCGAGAAAGCCCATGAGCGCGGTCCAGAAACCCGCTGATACCCAGCAGAACAGAATGCCGAACAGCAACAGAATGCTGGTCTGCAACGCGTACGGCATGACCTGAACCGCGGTCTGCCACAGGGTCTGATGACTGATTTCGTCAAACGAGACCAGCGACCAGCCCTGGTACGGCAGGATGCCTTTCATGTAGAAGCCGGCGACGATGGTCTGGCCCAGCATGAGGATCAGCAAAATGTAGCGACGAATCGAACCGACGGTACGCCAGCGCGCCTTCGGCAGATCCCGTGGCAGATCGTCCTTGGGTGGCGGCGGATTGGATTTCCCGGTCAACCGGCGCCAGCCGCGGTGCAGGATGTTGGTCCGCCACGGCTCCGGCACGACTTTGGTCCGACGAATCGGCGGCGTGGCTTTGAGAACCACGCGCCCGCTGGCATCGACACTCAGCATCTCGGCTTCGTGCAGTTCATCAGCGGTCGTCAGGGTGAGGCGACGACCCACCGAAGCCTGGGAGGCCTCGGCAGAATCGGCAACGGTCTGCGCCGAAAGGCGTTCGTGCAACTCAGCGAACGAGGTGCAGCTGGCAAGTTCTGCCCGCTGCGCATCGGTCATCGGCAAGTGCGCCAGGTACTCGCTGAGAGACTCATTCAAAGGCTCTGGCACCGCGTGTGAATTACTCATCGGCTGGCAACTGGTAGCTCCAGGTTTCGGTCAGGACTTGTTGAATCATGGCCGGCCCCTGTTGGGTGGATGCAGCCTCTACCGCTGGCTGCGGGGTGTCTTTCATGCCTTTGTTGGCCTTGGCAGCGTCGCCCAGTGCGGCTTCAGGCTTGGAGGCCTCGTCCGACTTGGCTTCGGCGACCTTGGTGGCATCGGCAGACTTGGCGGCGTCTTTGCTGTCGGCTTTAGGGCCTTTAGCGTCCTTCATATCTTTGGCGTCTTTCGCATCGCCGGCCTTCAAGGCATCGGTTTTAACGATTTCAGCTTTTTCGTCTTTCGCGGCAGTAACGACGGGCACAGCGGCAACGGCAGCTTTGGCGTCAGCCTTGGCGGCCGGCTTCTTGTCCGACTTGTCAGCAGTGATCACCGCTGGCTCCTTGCCTGGCTCGGCAGGGGTTTCACGCAGCAGGTAAGCACGCATCTCAACCGCCTTGCCCGGATCCTTGACCTTCAGCCGCAGCGTCAGACGCCAGCCTTTGGTCACCGGGTTGTAACGTAGGTTGTTCTCGACCAGATCAGTGTTGTCATCGGTGATGACCTGACTGCGGATCGACGGATCTTCGCCCAGCTTGGCGAGGGTCGGGCCAACAAAATCGACCAGGTAGGCAACGCTGCCGTCCGGTTGACGAATCAGGTTGGACTGCTTCACGTCGCCGGTGGAGCGCAGGGTCTGCTTGACCCAGCCCAGATCTGGCGAGTGAATGGCATCTTCATCCATGGTCCAGTGCAGACGATAGTTGAAGTCGATCGCCTGACCCGGCTCTGGCTGGGTTTCCGGCTTCCAGAACGCAACGATGTTGTCGTTGGTTTCGTCGGCAGTCGGGATCTCGACCAGATCAACAGTGCCCTTGCCCCAGTCGCCCTTCGGCTCGATCCAGGCGCTTGGACGTTTGTCGTAGCGGTCATCCAGATCTTCGTAGTGGCTGAAATTGCGGCCACGTTGCAGCAGACCGAAACCGCGCGGGTTCTCCACAGAGAAGCTGCTGACCGAGAGGTGTTTAGGGTTGTTCAGCGGGCGCCAGATCCACTCACCGTTGGCTGCCTGAATCGACAGACCGCTGGAGTCGTGCAGCTCACGACGGTAGTTGAGGACTTTCGACGGCTGATTGGCACCAAACAGGTACATGCTGGTCAGCGGCGCAACGCCCAGTTTGCCGACCTTGTCACGCAGGTACATGCGCGACTGGACATCAACCAGTGTGTTGGTGCCCGGACGCAGGGTCAGCTTGTACGCGCCAGTGGCGCGAGGGGAGTCGAGCAGGGCGAAGATGACCAGATGGTTGTCATCCGGGTTCGGCTTCTCGATCCAGAATTCGGTGAAGCGAGGGAATTCCTCACCGGACGGCATGGCCGTGTCGATCGCCATCCCGCGTGCAGATAGACCGTACACCTGACCTTTACCGATGACGCGGAAGTAGCTCGCGCCCAGCATGGTCATGATTTCGTCTTGCTTGTCATCTTTGTTGATCGGGTAAGTCACGCGGAAACCGGCATAGCCCAGGTTCTCGGTCGACTTGGGATCGAACTTCACGTCGCCGAAATCGAAACGACTCGGGTCGTACTTGATTTCGTTGACGGAGTTGGCGGTGACTTCGTTGATCTTGACCGGGGTGTCGAAGTGCATGCCCTGATGGTAGAAAGACACCTTGAACGGGGTCTTGTCATTGGCCCATTCGGCTTTGTCTTGCAGGAAGCGGATCTTTTGATAGTCCGCGAACTTCATGTCGCGGAATTCGGCCGGAAGATTGCTCTTCGGCGCGGTGAATTTCTGTCCGGCCAGATCTTTGGCCTTTGTCGCCACGTCGTCGAGATCGAACGCCCACAGCTGACTGGCGCCGAACAGACAAAACAAAGCCGACCCTGCCAGCAGTGCGCTACGCAAGCGACCGCCCGGGTTCTTTGGTGCATTACATGGACTAACAATCACGAGCAACCCTCGCCGAAAACAGATGAAGAAACCAACGGCCAGCTATCAAATGCCGGGTTGGCGAGCATTGTTCCGACTCCAAAAGGGGCCAATGATTCCCCAAGCGGTGCCGGACCAGTCTGCGTTTTACCGATTTGACGGGCCCTGGCCCGTCCTTGTAGCGCGCGATTATCCAGTAGCTCGCGTTACAACGCATCAGGTGACGCAAACTATTTATTGCGTTTAAAGCGCGTAAATCCGGGGTTATCAAACAGACCTGGCCATTCAGGTCTCAAGCAAAAATGTCACAGGGCCATCGTTGACCAGATGCACCTGCATATCTGCACCAAACTGGCCCGTTTCCACGGCCGAGTGAGAAGTTCTGGCCTTCGTCACCAAGTAGCCAAACAGCTCGGCGCCGAGGGCCGGAGGCGCGGCTTTTGAGAAGCTCGGCCGCATCCCGCTTTTGGTATCCGCCGCCAGTGTGAACTGAGAGACCAGCAGCAACCCGCCGTTAACGTCGGTTAACGAAAGATTCATCTTAGCGTCGGCGTCACTGAATACCCGGTAGTTAAGCAGCTTGTGCAACATCTTGTCGGCGCTGGCCGGCGTGTCTTGAGGCTCGATGCCAATCAGGACCATTAATCCTTGATCAATCGCACCAATGGTCTGGCCGGCAACGTCGACCCGCGCCTGGGAAACGCGCTGAAGCAAGGCTTTCATTCAGGCCTCTTCCGGCGGCAGATCCAGCAAACGCCGCGCCACTTCCGATGCCGCGCGCACCAGAGCGTCGGTGATGCCCGGCTCGGACGCCGAGTGCCCGGCGTCGCGGATGACCTGCAGCTCACTGTTCGGCCACGCCTGATGCAGTTCCCAGGCATTGTCGAGCGTGCAGATCATGTCGTAGCGGCCATGGACGATGATGCCCGGCAGATGGGCGATCTTCGGCATGTCGCGAATCAGCTGGTTTTCTTCAAGGAACGCGCCGTTGGTGAAGTAGTGGCATTCGATGCGCGCGATGGACAGCGCACGATGGGGCTCGGTGAAGCGATCGACCACCTGCGGGTTCGGGCGCAACGTGGCGGTGCGCCCTTCCCACGTCGACCATGCCTTGGCGGCGTGCATCTGAGCGATCTGGTCGCTGCCGGTGAGGCGCTTGTGGAATGCGCCGAGCACGTCGTGGCGCTCATCCGGCGGAATCGGTGCCATGTAATCCTGCCAGTAATCAGGGAACAGCCGGCTCGCACCCTCCTGATAAAACCACTTGATGTCCTGGGGACGGCTCAGAAAGATGCCGCGCAAAATCAGTGCGTGAACCCGATCCGGGTGCTTCTGCGCGTAGGCAAGGGAAAGCGTCGAACCCCACGAGCCACCGAACACCACCCATTTGTCGATGCCAAGATGAGTGCGAATGCGTTCGAGGTCGTCGACCAGATGCCAGGTGGTGTTGTTTTCCAGGCTGGCGTGAGGAATGGACCGGCCGCAACCGCGCTGATCGAACGTGATGATGCGGTAGAGGTTCGGATCGAAGTAGCGGCGGCTCTGTGCGTCGCATCCCGAACCCGGCCCGCCGTGGATGAAAATTACGGGCAAGCCGTCTGGCGAGCCGCTTTCATCGACATACAGCACATGCGGCTCTTCCACCGCCAGATCGTGCCGGGCGTAAGGTTTGATCTGCGGGTACAAAGTCTGCATAGGTGCTCCAAAAGTCCGGTTCAGGGGCTGCGGTGTATCTGCCGTGGGGCATCATAAACCCGAATCGGCGAATGAACATGCCTGCCGGACTTTAGCCAACTGTGATCCCCCGTTTCACACGGCATATGTCCACTGAAAGCAGGCATGAGCAAGATCAACGCCAGAGTGGAACGATCAATGCAAGCCGTCTCCAGATCAGGGGAAAGCGCCAGATATTCGCCGCCGGTGTGCATTGACGGCGAACCGAGGTAGCTTGTTCGAGTCGAACCCAGGGTCGTGCAACCGCGTATTTTTCATCCGTTCGGGAGGAAATAACCAATGACACGCCCTACAGTCTACCCACCCATTTAATCGTCAAACCAACTTGAGGTCGTACCCGATGTCTCCGGAACCCAACGTTCGTGACGCTGAAGTGGCAGCCTTCCGAGAAGCTGTGCTGAACAAACTCGAGTATGCCGTCGGTAAAGACCCCGACCATGCCTTCGACCATGACTGGTTCATGGCAATTGCCCTGGCGACTCGCGACAAAATGGCCGAGCGCTGGATGAACCACACGCGCTACGTCTACCGGCAGGAAAAGAAGCGCGTCTATTACCTCTCCCTCGAATTCCTGATCGGCCGTCTGATGTTCGACAGCCTGAGCAACCTGGGCATTCTCGAAACCGCGCGTGAAGCGTTGAAGGGCCTGAACGTCGACCTTGAGCAAATCCGCTCGCTGGAACCTGACGCTGCGCTGGGCAACGGCGGCCTCGGTCGTCTGGCCGCCTGCTTCATGGAAAGCATGTCGACCCTCGGCATTGCGGGTCATGGCTACGGCATTCGTTACGAGCACGGCCTGTTCCGTCAGGCCATCGTCGATGGCTGGCAGCAGGAGCAGACCGAGAACTGGCTGGACTTCGGTAACCCGTGGGAATTCGAACGCCCTGAAGTGATTTACCAGATCGGTTTCGGCGGCAGCGTGCAGCCCCAGTTTGATGCAGCGGGCGCCCCTGTTCTGGATGCCTCGGGCGAAACCCATCAGGTCTGGACCGCAGGCGAAACCGTCCGCGCGATTGCTTACGACACCCCGGTCGTGGGCTGGCGCGGCAAAGCGGTGAACACGCTGCGCCTGTGGCGTGCGCGCGCCGTGGAAGACCTGCACCTTGAACGCTTCAACGCCGGCGACCACGTCGGTGCCGTGGCGGAAGTGGTGCGGGCAGAAAGTATTTCCCGTGTGCTGTATCCGAACGACAGCACTGAAGCGGGCCAGGAACTGCGCCTGCGTCAGGAGTTCTTCTTCGTCTCGGCGTCGCTGCAGGATTTGCTCCGCCGTCACAAGAACATGGGCTACAGCATCAGCAGCCTGCCGGAACACGTGGCTATCCAGATGAACGACACGCACCCGTCGATCGCTGTGGCAGAGCTGATGCGCGTTCTGATCGACCTGCACGACGTGGAGTGGGACGAGGCCTGGCGCATCACCGTCGGCACGTTGGCCTACACCAACCACACGCTGCTGCCGGAAGCGCTGGAAACCTGGTCGGTCGGCCTGATGGAGCGCATGTTGCCGCGCCACATGCAGATCATTTACATGATCAACGCTCAGCACATCGACAAGGTTCGCCAGGACTTCAAAGACGACCCTGCACTGTTCGACCTGCTGCGCGCCGTCTCGCTGATCGAGGAAGACAATGGCCGTCGCGTGCGCATGGGTAACCTGGCGTTCCTCGGCTCGCACAGCGTGAACGGTGTGTCTGCGCTGCACACGCAACTGATGCGCAAAACCGTTTTCGCCCACCTGCACAAGCTGCACCCGGACCGCATCAACAATAAAACCAACGGCATCACTTTCCGCCGCTGGCTGTTCCAGTCCAACCCGCAACTGACTTCCATGCTGGTCAACGAGTTGGGCGAGCAAGTGCTCGACAACCACGAGACCGCGCTGCTGAAACTGGAGCCGCTGGCCGACGACGCACGTTTCCAGCAGGAATTCGCCGCTCAGCGCCTGCAAAGCAAGCAAGCCCTGGCCTCGATCATTCAGGAACGCATGGGCATCTCGGTTAACCCCGAGGCGATGTTTGACGTGCAGGTCAAACGCATCCACGAGTACAAGCGCCAGCTGCTGAACCTGTTCCACACCGTGGCGCTGTATCAGGCGATGCGCGCCGACCCGAGCACCGATTGGGTGCCGCGCGTGAAGATCTTCGGCGGCAAGGCGGCGGCCAGTTATCACTCGGCCAAGCTGATCATCAAGCTGACCAACGACATCGCACGCACGGTCAACAACGACCCGACGCTGCGCGGCCGTTTGAAAGTGGTATTCATGCCCAACTACAACGTCAGCCTGGCGGAGAGCATCATTCCGGCGGCGGATTTGTCGGAGCAGATTTCCACGGCAGGTCTGGAAGCGTCCGGCACCAGCAACATGAAGTTCGGCCTCAACGGCGCCCTGACCATCGGCACCCTCGACGGCGCCAACGTGGAGATGAGCGAGCAGGTCGGCCTGGAGCACATGTTCATCTTCGGCATGACCGCGCAGGAAGTCGAAGCGCGCAAGCATGCCGGTGAGTTCAACGCCCATCAGGACATCGCGGCGTCCGGGCGTTTGAATGACGTGCTGCAAGCGATTCGGGGCGGGGTGTTCTCGCCGGATGACCCGTATCGCTATGCTGGGTTGATCGATCAGTTGATCAACTACGACCGATTCTTCGTCTGCGCTGACTTCGAGTCGTACTGGCACGCCCAGGCCAAGGTCGAAGCGCGCTGGCACGATTCCAAGGAATGGTGGCGCTCGGCGGTGCTCAACACCGCACGCATGGGCTGGTTCTCTTCGGACCGGACCATCCGCGAGTACGCGACCGAAATCTGGAACGCGCTGGATTAAGGACGCGCGGGGTGATCGCCTCAGCGGAGACGATCACCTTGATGTGACCGCTCGCTCTCACAAGTACAAATCCTGTGGGAGCGAGCTTACTCGCGAATAAGGCATTTCAGCCGCTGACGATTTAGCGGATGTACCGCCCTTTTCGTGAGCAAGCTCACTCCCACAATTCCAGCAGCGCGCCCGAGATTCCCGAGTCAACCCAAATCCTGTGGGAGCGAGCTTGCTCGCGAATAGGCAGTTCAGCCGCTGATGATTTAGCAGACGTACCGACCTCATCGTAAGCAAGCTCAGTCCTGCCATTCCAGCAGCGCGACCGAGATTCCGAGTCCATCCAGCGCTCACTCCACAGTTCTCATCTGCAAGTTGTCCACTGCCGCCCTCCCCGACACAAAATGTTTCCCCTTTCCTGAGGGCCGATATACTTTTCGCCATCGCCGTTAATCGGCCGAAAAGGGATGTCGTCGCGTGCAATGGATTCTTCTGCTGGCCGGTCTGGTAATCGGAGCGCTTCTTGATGAGTCGCTGTTGGGCGGCGCTGTCGGCGCGGTCATTGGCCTGGCGGCGGGCTTGAGCTTCCGGCTTGGTGCATTGACGCGGGAAACCGCTGCGCAGAAAGCCGAACTCGCCAAAACCCGGCTGGAGCTCAACGCCGTACAGCAACGCCTCAGCCACCTGGATTCCGCCGCCGCGCAATTGCCGGATGCGCCCGTGTCGGCGCCGTTGAATGTTCAGCCCATCGCAGACGCCGGCCCGGAACTGCTGTGGGACCTCCCGGACCTCGAGCCCGCCGCCTCGGACGCTCGCGACTCAGAATGGAGCAGGCCTGCGCAAGCGCCATCACCTGCAGCCCCGAGCTATCCGCCCGCCTCCCTGCCCGCTTCAACCCAGCCCGCTCCTCCCCAGCACAGCCTCTTCGACAGCGCCTTATTGCGCGCGAAAAACTGGCTGCTGGGTGGCAACACCGTGCTGCGGGTCGGCGTAGTGCTGCTGTTTCTCGGCCTGGCGTTTCTGCTGCGCTACGCCACCGAAGGCCTGGTCGTCCCGATCGAAGCCCGTTATGCCGGCGTCGCGGTGGCAGCGCTGGCGCTGTTGGGTCTGGGTTGGTGGCTGCGTCACCGCAATGAATCCTTCGCGCTGATGCTGCAGGGGACTGGCGTCGCGGTGCTGTACCTGACCGTGTTCGCCGCCATGAAAGTCCACACCCTGCTGGCGCCGGGGATGGCGTTCAGCCTGTTGGTTGCAGTCACTGTGTTTTCGGCCATTCTCGCCGTCACGCAAAACTCCCTGGCCCTCGCCTGCGTCGCCGCGCTGGGCGGGTTTGCCGCGCCGCTGCTGACGTCCTCCGGCGAGGGGAGTCATGTCGCGTTGTTCAGTTATTTCGCCCTGCTCAACGCCGGCATTTTCGCCATCGCGTGGTTCAAGGCATGGCGTCCGCTGAACCTGATCGGCTTCATCGGCACGTTCGGCATTGGCTTCGCATGGGGCATGGACGCGTACACGCCCGAGCTGTTCTGGAGCACCGAACCCTTCCTGATTCTGTTCTTCCTGATGTACCTGACGATCGGCCTGCTGTTCGCCCGGCGCAAGCTGCAAGAGCATGCCGCCGGGCCCGACGACGACAGCCGCGAAGCCACCCTGCGCTGGTCCGCGCGCCAGACTCACTACGTGGATGGCAGCCTGTTGTTCGGCACGCCCATCGTGGGGTTCGGCCTGCAATACGCGCTCGTCAAACATCTGGAATTCGGCGCTGCGTTGAGCGCACTGGCGCTGGGTTTGCTGTACATGGGCATCGCTCGATTCCTGGCCGGACGCGCACCGGGCCGGGCATTGCTGCTGGTCGAAACGTGCCTGTCACTGGGCGTTGTGTTCGGCACGCTGGCGATTCCGCTGGGCTTGAGCGCGCAATGGACGACGGTCGCCTGGGCCGTCGAAGGCGCGGCGGTATTTTGGCTGGGCATGCGCCAGAACCGCTTGCTGGCAAGGGGTTTCGGGTTGCTGCTGCAACTGGGCGCGGGGATCGCGTTTCTAGGCGTGGTCGGCCGCTGGTTTGTGCCGAACTTCAACCACGGCGATTTCTGGACACCGCTGATCATCGCGCTTGCCGGCCTGGTCAGCGCCTTCACGGTCGAGCGCGTAGGCACCTTGCGTTTGTCGTTGAGCAATCGTTTCCTGCAGCCGGTGTTGTTGATCTGGGGCGCGCTGTTTTGGGCAGCGGCGGTGTGCGTCAGTACCCATTACGTGCCGGGAGAGGCCGAGTTCTCGACGCTCTTGCTGTTGGGCGCTTTCAGTGTCGGGCTGTGGACATTGGCGGCCCTGCGCCTGAACTGGGCCGGGATCGCTCAACTGTCCACGCTGCTGACACCCATGAGCGCGGTGTTGCTCGCGCTGATGAGTTTCAATGCCTACTACAACCCTGCCGCCGATTGGGGCTGGCTGGGCTGGCTCGCGGTGTTTGCGGTTCATCTGTGGTCGCTGAATCGGCTTGACAAACTGCTGCTCCCGCGCTTGCGCAGTGCAGCCCACGTGATCGGCTGCTGGCTGATCATCGCCGTGCTCTCGCTGCAGCTTCGTTACGGATTGCTGGTGTTGTCGGAGTCGTATAACGCCTGGCGCTGGCTGGGCTGGGCGTTGCTGCCGAGCCTGTACTTGCTGGCGATGACCGCATCCCGCACGTGGCCCTGGCCTGTCGGGGCGTACCCGCGCGAATACCGTGTCTGGGCTGCCGCGCCGCTGGCTGTATTGATGCTCGGCTGGTTCTGGCTGGCGAACGGGTTCAGCGAAGGCGCTGCTGATCCGCTGCCCTACCTTCCGCTGCTGAATCCGCTGGAATTGGGCTTGCTGATCACGCTGACGGGCATCTTCAGCTGGACCCGCCAGCAACTGCCGCAGTTGGGCGTCAGCGAGGGGCATGCTCAGAAGGCGGCGCTGGTCATTGCCGGCGCATCGTTGTTCGCACTCATCACCGCCACGGTCCTGCGCACGGCCCATCACTGGCTCGGCGTTGCCTGGGATCCCGACGCGCTGTTTGAATCCATGCGTGTGCAGGCCGGGCTTTCCATTGTCTGGACGCTGACCGCACTGGCGCTGATGATCGTCGGCCATCTGCGCGCACGTAGCGAGCTGTGGATTGTCGGCGCCGCGCTGATCGGGGTGGTCGTGGCCAAACTGTTCTTCGTCGAGCTGAGCAATCGCGGCGGCCTGGAGCGAATCATTTCCTTTATCGGCGTTGGCGTTCTGTTGCTGGTGGTGGGATATTTCGCCCCCCTGCCGCCCCGGCATCCGGCCCGAAGTGAGGGTTTGACCGATGCGGGTGTTGCGGACCGGGCATCGAAATGAAACGCGTAAGGAGTGTTCAGTTGAGTCGTCAGTTCGTCATCAAGGCCGCCCTGCTTGCCCCATTGCTGGGCTCGCTGCTGTGCGCGGCCCCGCTCAGCCAGGCGGAGGATCTGCCGGATGATTTCACTACCCATGCGCCCCTGACCGTCAGCGGTGAGGGGCCTTGGTATCGGCTGGAATTGCCCCTCGGCGTACAGTTGAACGCGCGCCAGAGCACTCTCAACGATGTGCGCGTTTTCAACGCAGACGGCCAGGCCCAGCCGTACACGATCACCCAAAGCCCGCCTCAGCGTGCCGCCGACGCCAGCCCGGTCTCGGTGAAGTGGTTCCCGCTGTACAACAGCGATGGCGCAAAAGAGGCCGAACCGAAAATCCGCGTCGAGCGCACGCCCAACGGCACACTGGTGGAGGTTCAGCCCCAGGGAGAGATCGAGGCAGGTGAAGAAATCTTGCGCGGCTGGCTGCTCGACACCAGTGCGATCGACGCGCCACTCGATCAATTGATTCTGGACTGGAGCAGCGAGCGCGACGGTTTTCAGCGGTTCAGCATCGAGGCCAGCGACGACCTCCAGCATTGGCAGCGCTGGGGCGATGGTCAGGTGGCGAGGCTGTCATTTGCCGAGGAATTGGTTGAGCAGCGCGTCGTCAATCTGCCGGGGCGTAGCGCCCGCTATCTGCGCTTGCTGTGGAAGTCGCCGCTTTCCGCGCCCACGTTGAACGCCGTGCAACTGATCAGCACGCAACCTGGTGTAATGCCGTTGAGCTGGTCACCGGCCATCAATGGACGCGTCGAAAAACCTGGCGTGTATGTGTGGCAATTGCCGGTGGCCCTGCCGCTGGAACGGATGCGGATCGACATCGCGCAACCCAACAGCCTCGCGCCCGCCACGCTGTATGGGCGTCGCGATAGCAACGCGCCGTGGCAGTTGATCGACAATGGCCTGCTTTATCGGCTTAGCCAGAACGGTCAGGACGTTGTGCAGGACGAAATGGAGCTGCCGGGCAATGTCGTGCAGCAGCTGAAACTTGAGGTGGATGACCGTGGCGGCGGCCTGGGCAATGACGCGCCTACGCTGAGTTTTGCCGTGCGCGCCACGCAACTGGTATTTCTCGGCCGCGGCGCGCCGCCTTACAGCCTGGCCGTCGGCAATGCCACGGTGAAAAGCGCGGCGCTGCCACTGGCAACGCTGATTCCCGGTGTCAGCCCCGAAAAACTGGCGGCGCTGGGCAGCGCCTCCATGGCCTCCACACCGGTCGCGCCGGTTGCTTCGGCTGCGCCCGCTGAGGCCAGTGGTCCCGACCTGAAACGCATCGGTTTATGGGCCGTGCTGATACTCGGCGTGGTTTTTCTGGCCTGGATGGCGCTTGGCACACTGCGCGGGTCTGGTAGCAAGTAACGCGCAAAATAACGCGCCAACCGAGGCGCCAAATTATAAGTGTCGGGGTGATGACGCTGAATCGATCCGGCATCGAAAAAATTGCAGACGATGCCCGCCGATTCGTCACCCCGATCGGGTTAGGCTTATGTAGCCCGTGAACTGAATCACTACCTAACCGGTCTGACAGGCAGTATTAAATCTCCGCTCACGCTAGACTGTGCGCGTTTTTATCCCCCATTTTCGGAGCTCTCCATGTCCCGCGTTACCCTGAGTCGTTATCTGATCGAGCAGACCCGCACCAACAACACCCCTGCCGATCTGCGCTTTCTGATTGAAGTGGTGGCGCGTGCGTGCAAGGAGATCAGCCACGCGGTATCCAAAGGCGCTCTGGGCGGCGTGCTCGGCAGCATGGGCACTGAAAACGTGCAGGGTGAAGTGCAGAAGAAACTGGACGTGATGTCCAACGAGATTCTGCTCGAAGCCAACGAATGGGGCGGTCACCTGGCCGGCATGGCGTCCGAAGAAATGGACAACGCCTACCAGATCCCCGGCAAATACCCGAAAGGCGCCTACCTGCTGGTGTTCGACCCACTGGACGGTTCGTCCAACATTGACATCAACGCGCCGGTCGGCACGATCTTTTCGGTGCTGCGTTGCCCGAACGAGTACCTGAGCCAGAACGAAGCGCTGAACGAGAAGGCCTTTCTGCAGCCGGGCACTCAGCAAGTCGCGGCCGGTTACGCCATCTACGGGCCACAGACCATGCTGGTGCTGACCCTGGGTGACGGCGTCAAAGGCTTCACGCTGGACCGCGAGATGGGCAGCTTTGTCCTCAGCCACGAAGACATCAAGATCCCGGAGTCCACTCAGGAGTTCGCGGTCAACATGTCCAACCAGCGTCACTGGGAAGCCCCGGTCAAGCGTTACGTCGAAGAGCTGTTGGCTGGCGAAGACGGCCCGCTGAAGAAGAACTACAACATGCGCTGGGTCGCGGCGATGGTGGGCGACGTCCACCGCATCCTGACCCGTGGCGGTCTGTTCATGTACCCGCGCGATTCCCGCGAGCCTTCCAAGCCGGGCAAGCTGCGACTGATGTACGAAGCCAACCCGATGTCGTTCCTGGTTGAACAAGCCGGCGGCGCGTCGACTGATGGCCATCAGCGCATCCTCGACATCCAGCCCGAAGGCCTGCACCAGCGCGTTGCTGTGTTCCTGGGCTCGAAGGAAGAAGTCGAACGCGCAACGGCGTATCACAAAGAGTAACGTCCTGGATGGCCGCCTCTGGCGGCCATTACTTTTTGAGCTGCCAATGCGTCAGCGACCTGGGAGATCTCTAATCAGAACGAGACTCTTCTGATCGCTCTTTGATTATGTGCTCCTCTACATCCAGCTCCAAAAAGACATCTTCGACGCTTTGGAACGCGCCATTGTGAATCTCTCTGCGTCCTATCTCGAGGATAGCTAGCAGCGCATTTCTTTCCGTATCTGGATCCAGACGCATATTTTCTCCTTACTGACCCGTCTTTTGTCTTAGCTTCCCAATCGACAACCTGACTCGCTTCAGACGACGGCGCAAGGGCAAACTCGTTGTGAGCCACATGCAGACGGAGGCGTCGGTGCACTAGGTAAAATATTCGTCGGCTGACATACCGTTTTTATGAGCGAGATGGAGCGTTACCCCGGTCACGCCCCCAAGTGTAGTGTTTGCTGCGCGACAGCGCGGCGGGCTGGACACACGGGAAATTCTCACCCCTCGGAACCAGTCACCCCCTTTTCTCTTCTAAACTCGCAGCATCATGTCGGCGCTGTGCGGCTATCGCCGGGCGCTGTGACACTGCCCCCCCTCGATTCAGGAGCTTCATCTCATGTCTTTGCGCACTCTCGCGGTATTGTCGTTCTGCGTATTGCTGGCGGCCTGCAGCAAGGTCACTCAGGAGAACTACTCGAAAATCTCCGCCGGCATGCCCAAGGCGCAGGTCGAGCAACTGCTCGGCAGCCCGACCGAATGCTCCGGCGCGTTGGGAATGTCCAGTTGCACGTGGGGCGATGCGAAGACCTTCATCAGCGTCCAATACGCCGCCGACAAGGTAGTGCTGTTTTCAGCGCAGGGGCTTGAATGAATATTCGTCAGGGATTGAAAATCGGCGCCGTGGCGCTGGCAGCATTGTGGATCAGCGCCTGTGCGGTTAAGCCAGAAACTGAATCCATGGCGCCGAAGACGGTTGATCATGTTGATCTCAAGCGTTATCAGGGCACGTGGTACGAAGTGGCGCGGCTGCCGATGTTCTTCCAGCGCAACTGCGCGCAGTCCGAAGCGCATTACACGCTGAAGGACGATGGCAAAATCGCTGTCACCAACCGCTGCCGCACGATCGAGGGCAAGTGGGAGCAAGCAACCGGAACGGCTTCACCGCAGGTTCAGGGCAAGACCGACAAGCTGTGGGTCGTGTTCGACAACTGGTTCTCGAACCTCTTCCCGGGTGTGGCAAAGGGCGATTACTGGGTGCTGTACGTGAGCCCCGACTACAAAGTGGCGCTAGTGGGCAGCCCGAACCGCAAGTTCCTGTGGCTGCTGTCGCGCACGCCTCATGTGCCGGATGCAGTGCGCAACGACCTGCTGATGAGAGCGCAGCAACAGGGCTACGACACCACCAAGCTGATCTGGCGGGTGGCGGATTCGAAGGTGGGCAAGGCTGCGGACTGACCCGTTCGGTCATTCGTGAACAAGCTCACTCTCATGAAACATGACAGCGCCGCAGCTCTACCTGTGGACACAAAAATTGTGGGAGCGAGCTTGCTCGCGAAGAGGTCGAGACACCCGCTGCATCTCTAGCGCCTGAATCGCCGCCTTCGTGAGCAAGCTCACTCCCACAAGGGTTGTGTTTGATGCGAGACAGCGCGTCGCCTGGACGTGCAGGATTGCTCCAAAAGTAGGCCCGCATGCCCGTGTGCGCCATGCACATTCAGGATGGGCATGCACCACGTGGGAGCGAGCTTGCTCGCGAAGGGGCCCTTTGCCTCTGCACACATGTTCAGCCCAGCAATTCCCTCAGCACCTGGGCAAACGCACGGCTGCTCTGCCCTTCATCGGCATGGTGGCCGTCGCGGATCACCCAGCGGCCATTGACCATCACATCCTTGATCTGACGATCACTCCCGGCGAACAGCCAGCGATTGAGAATGGCATCACCGGACGCCGTCCCCAGATAAGCGTCGTTACCGTCCAGCACCAGCCAGTCGGCCCGTTTGCCCACTTCCAGCGCACCTACCGGTTGGCCCATCGCTTGGGCACCGCCCACCAGCGCCGCGTCGTATAGCGTGCGTCCGACCATTGGCTGATCCGGCCGGTACAGGCGGTTACGACGCTGATCGCGCAGACGCTGACCGTATTCGAGCCAGCGCAACTCCTCGACCACGCTCAGCGACACATGGCTATCAGAACCGATGCCCCAGCGACCGCCCTGAGCGATGTAATCCACCGCCGGGAAAATCCCGTCGCCCAAGTTCGCTTCGGTGGTCAGGCACAGTCCCGCGATCGCACGACTTTTCGCCATCAACGCCACTTCATCCGGCTCGGCATGGGTCGCATGAACCAGGCACCAGCGCCCATCGACGTCGACGTTTTCATACAGCCACTGCAATGGCCGACGACCGCTCCAGCTCAGGCAATCGTCGACTTCCTTTTGCTGCTCGGCGATATGAATGTGGATCGGGCAATGGGGGTCGCTGGCGGCCGTCACGTCACTGATCTGCTGCGGGGTCACGGCACGCAGCGAGTGAAAGCAAAGCCCCAGCGCCTGGGCGGGTTGCGCGGCGATGATGGGCTTAAGACGTGCTTGCAGGTCCAGGTAACTGTCGGTGCTGTTGATGAACCGGCGCTGCCCTTCGTTCGGGGTCAGGCCGCCGAAACCGGAGTGGCTGTAGAGCACCGGCAACAGGGTCATGCCGATGCCGACCGAACTCGCCGCCTGGCTGACCTGTAACGCCAATTCGGCGGGGTCGGCGTAGGGCTTGCCGGTGGTGTCCTGATGGACGTAGTGAAATTCCGCAACCGAAGTAAAACCGCCCTTGAGCATTTCGATGTACAGCTGCCGCGCGATGACGCCGAGCTGCTGCGGACTGATCTGCCCGACGAGGCGATACATCAGGTCACGCCAAGTCCAGAAACTGTCATTGGGATTGCCGGCCACTTCCGCGAGGCCCGCCATGGCACGCTGAAAGGCGTGGGAGTGCAGATTGGGCATGCCCGGCACGACCGGCCCATTGAGCAGCTCGGCGCCAGCGCGTTTGGCATCGGCCTGAACCTGGCTCAGCAGGCCATCGGCGCTGACCTCGAAACGTACGTTAGTGGCCCAGCCGGTGGGCAATAACGCGCGTTCGGCAAAGAAAACGGACATGACTCGGCACCCCTTGCGTGAAATTGTCTATACATATACAGACGTTTATACGGCCGGTAAACTGCGCCGCGCTTGTCGGCACACGTGTTAATGGTTAGCGTGGACGCTGTAACCTCTTTCGCCTGAATAACGCCATAACAAGGATTTCTCTGTGCCGACTCCGCCTGCCATTTTGCCGCTGGCCTCCCAGATGGGTGTCAGTCCGGCGCCGCTGTACGCCAGGGTGAAGCACATGATCACCCAGCAGATTCAGAACGGCACCTGGCCGCCGCACCACCGCGTGCCGTCCGAGAGCGAACTGGTGACGCAGCTGGGCTTCAGCCGCATGACCATCAACCGCGCCCTGCGCGAGATGACCGCCGAAGGGCTGCTGGTGCGCATGCAAGGCGTCGGTACCTTCGTCGCCGAGCCCAAGACGCAATCGGCACTGTTCGAAGTGCATAACATCGCCGATGAGATCGCCGCCCGCGGACATACCCACACCTGCCAGGTGATCATCCTCACCGAAGAAGCCGCTGGTTCCGAACGTGCGCTGGCGCTGGACATGCGTGAAGGCCAGCGAGTGTTTCATTCGCTGATCGTGCATTTCGAAAACGATATTCCCGTGCAAATCGAGGACCGTTTCGTCAACGCCCTCGTCGCACCGGACTACCTGCAGCAGGATTTCACCCAACAAACGCCCTACGCCTATCTGTCCCAGGTCGCGCCGCTGACGGAAGGCGAGCACGTGGTTGAGGCGATTCTCGCCGAGCCCGACGAATGCAAGTTGCTGCAGATCGAGAAGGGCGAGCCGTGCCTGCTGGTGCGTCGGCGCACCTGGTCCGGGCGCCAACCGGTGACCGCCGCGCGCCTGATTCATCCCGGTTCACGCCATCGCCTGGAAGGACGCTTCAGCAAATGACTCAACTGACTGTTCTGCGCGCCGCTGACTACCCGCGCATGCCCTGGAAAAACGGCGGCGGCAGCACCGAGGAAATCACTCGCGATGCCGGCGAAGGCCTGGAGGGTTTCGGCTGGCGGCTGTCGATTGCCGACATCGGCGAGTCGGGCGGCTTTTCGGTGTTCGCCGGTTATCAGCGCATCATCACGGTGCTGCAAGGCGCAGGCATGACGCTGAACATCGATGGCCAGGACAGCGAACCACTGCTGCCGTCCGATCCGTTCGCGTTCAGCGGCGACAGCGCAGTGTCATGCACGCTACTCGACGGCCCGATACGCGACTTCAACCTGATCTACTCGCCCGCCCGCTACCGCGCGCGCCTGCAGTGGATCGACGTGATGCAGCCGCAGCGGTTTTTCAGTTCGGCCGACGTGTTCGTGGTGTTCAGCGCGGCCGAGCAGATGGCCGCCAATGTCGGCGAGCATCCGCCGCAACGGCTGGAAAAACACGATTGCCTGCAATTGGACAACGCTGCAGGCGAGCTGCTGGAGGTTGTGCTCTACGCTCCTCGCGCCAGTCGCGTGTGCGTGATCGAGTTGTCCCGCGTCTGAGTCCCGCCGTCCCTGTGGTAGATTGCGTTTTTTTCGCCAGCACAGGGACGACCATGACGACGCTCAACGACAATAAAGAAAGCCCTCGAGCCCTCGCCATTCTTGCCAGTTTTCTTTCATCGGAGTCGGCAGGCGGCCTTGTGCTGATGGGCGCTGCCCTCGCGGCGATCATCGTTGCCAACTCCCCCCTCGCCCCTTCTTATTTCGCTGCACTGCACAGTGTGTGGGGCGGGCTGTCCATCGAGTTGTGGATCAACGACGGCTTGATGGCGATCTTCTTTCTCATGGTCGGTCTGGAAATCAAACGGGAAGTACTGGCCGGCGGTCTCGCCACATGGGGTCAGCGCGCGCTCCCCGGTTTTGCGGCAGCGGGCGGCATGCTGGTGCCGGCGCTGATCTACATCGGCATCAACATGGGCAACGCCGAAACCCTGAGCGGCTGGGCGATTCCTGCGGCCACCGATATCGCTTTCGCCCTCGGCGTGCTGTCTTTGCTGGGCAAGCGGGTGCCGACGTCGTTGAAGGTGTTTCTGGCCGCACTGGCCATTCTCGATGACCTGGGCGCTGTTACCATCATCGCGCTGTTCTACAGCAGCGGCCTGAACATGCCGATGCTCGGTGCCTCCTTCGCGACGCTGGCGGTGCTGGTGATCATGAACCGCATGGGCGTGCAGCGATTGCTGCCGTACCTGCTGCTCGGTCTGTTGTTGTGGTTCTTCGTGTTGCAATCCGGGGTGCACGCGACCTTGGCCGGTGTGGCGCTGGCGCTGTGCATTCCGCTGGGAACGCGCAAGGAAGAAGCCCGCTCGCCGCTGCTGTTCCTTGAAGAAAAAATGCACTACTGGGTGGCGTTCGCGGTGGTGCCGATTTTCGGCTTCGCCAATGCGGGCGTGTCCCTGTCGGGCATCACCCTCGGCAATCTGGTCGATCCGGTGCCGCTAGGCGTGGCACTGGGGTTGTTTGTCGGCAAGCAGATCGGCGTGTTTCTTGCAGCCGTGCTGGCGATCCGATCCGGCCTGGCAACCCTGCCGGAAGGCAGCAACTGGCCGCAGCTGTATGGCGTGGCCCTGCTCTGCGGGATCGGGTTCACCATGAGCCTGTTCATCGGCAACCTGGCTTTCCCGGGCGCTGCGCATCTGATCGATGAAGTGAAAGTGGGCGTGTTGCTGGGTTCGATCGCGTCGGCGCTTGCCGGGGTGTGGCTGTTGCGCAGCAAGCTGGCCCGGCACTGATTAGTACTGAGACTACCCTGATATACCCAGCGCTACCGATCATGTGGGAGTGAGCTTGCTCACGAAGACCGTGTATTAGCCGCAGAGAATTTGGCGGATGTACGGGCCTCTTCGCGAGCAAGCTCGCTCCCACAGGTCAGGTGTCGGCAGCGATATCTGCACACGACGTTCTGTTACCCAATTCGCGCACTGAGCTGGGGCGTTCGCACCGAAAAGTAACAATTTCCTTCGTTTCATCTTCTTTGCATCCGTAACCCTCCTTACACCTGAAATCTCGGCAAGCCCGACGCAGAGCGGCCCGACGGGATTTCTGCGCCCGCAAAACCAACATTGGCCCCTTGGTTGCATATGCTTGTATGTACAAGTAAGCATGAGTCGATAAAAGGCGTCCACGCCCGGTTCGGATCACAACGGCGACGCTCATGCAGACCCTTATTCCCACGTTCGTCACGGACCCCGCGTCCCGGCCGGATTGATCATCGAGGATTGTTAAGTGACTACTGACCACACCACCCCTGCTCAGCAATGGACCAAACGCCGCGATGTAGAAATCCGCGCCGCCCGTGGCACGCAACTGACGGCCAAGAGCTGGATGACCGAGGCGCCGTTGCGGATGTTGATGAACAACCTGGACCCCGAAGTCGCCGAGAACCCGAACGAACTGGTGGTCTACGGCGGTATCGGTCGTGCAGCGCGCAACTGGGAGTGCTACGACAAGATCGTCGAAAGCCTGACCAACCTGAATGACGACGAAACCCTGCTGGTGCAATCCGGCAAACCGGTCGGCGTGTTCAAGACCCACAGCAACGCGCCCCGCGTGCTGATCGCCAACTCCAACCTGGTGCCGCACTGGGCCAGCTGGGAACACTTCAACGAACTGGATGCAAAAGGCCTGGCGATGTACGGCCAGATGACCGCCGGCAGCTGGATCTACATCGGCAGCCAGGGCATCGTTCAAGGCACGTACGAAACCTTCGTCGAAGCCGGTCGCCAGCATTACGACGGCAACCTCAAAGGCCGCTGGGTGCTGACCGCAGGACTGGGCGGCATGGGTGGCGCGCAGCCATTGGCCGCAGGCATGGCCGGCGCCTGCTCTCTGAACATCGAGTGCCAGCAGAGCCGCATCGATTTCCGCCTGAAAACCCGTTACGTCGACGAGCAAGCCACTGACCTCGACGACGCCCTCGCCCGCATCGCCAAATACACCGCCGAAGGCAAGGCGATCTCCATCGCCCTGTGCGGCAACGCCGCCGAGATCCTCCCGGAAATGGTCCGCCGTGGCGTGCGCCCGGACATGGTCACCGACCAGACCAGCGCCCACGACCCGCTTAACGGCTACCTGCCAAAAGGCTGGACCTGGGAGCAGTACCGCGAGCGCGCCGCCAGCGAGCCTGCTGCAGTGGTCAAGGCCGCCAAGCAGTCCATGGCCGAGCACGTCGAAGCCATGCTGGCGTTCCAGAAAATGGGCGTGCCAACGTTCGACTACGGTAACAACATCCGGCAGATGGCGAAGGAAGTCGGCGTCACCCACGCCTTCGATTTCCCCGGCTTCGTACCCGCTTACATTCGTCCGCTGTTCTGCCGTGGTGTCGGTCCTTTCCGCTGGGCCGCGCTGTCGGGCAACCCTGAAGACATCTACAAGACCGACGCCAAAGTCAAAGAGCTGATCCCGGACGACGCGCACCTGCACAACTGGCTGGACATGGCCCGTGAGCGGATCAGCTTCCAGGGCCTGCCGGCACGTATCTGCTGGGTCGGCCTGGGCCAGCGCGCCAAGCTGGGCCTGGCCTTCAACGAAATGGTCCGCAGCGGCGAGCTGTCGGCGCCAGTGGTGATCGGTCGCGATCACTTGGACTCTGGCTCCGTCGCCAGCCCGAACCGCGAGACCGAATCGATGCAGGACGGCTCCGACGCCGTGTCCGACTGGCCACTGCTCAACGCCCTGCTCAACACCGCGAGCGGCGCGACCTGGGTCTCGCTGCACCATGGCGGCGGCGTCGGCATGGGCTTCTCGCAGCACTCGGGCATGGTCATCGTCTGCGACGGCACCGATGAAGCCGCCGAGCGCATCGCCCGCGTCCTGCACAACGACCCGGCCACCGGCGTGATGCGTCATGCCGATGCGGGTTATCAGATCGCGATCGACTGCGCCAAAGAGCAGGGTCTGAACCTGCCGATGATCAACGGCTAAAAGCACTTATCTGTAGGAGTGACCGGGGTGGCGCTCCACCTTGCTCGCGATAGCGTCGGACCATTCAACATTGATAGCGCCCGACATTACGCAATTGCGAGCAAGCTCACTCCTACACAGAGGGATGCATTCTGCAGTTACGCGTGCCGACACTCGCTTGAGGGGATGTTTGAGATGGCTGTTCCAGATGATCGTGCTGCACCTGCTTCCGTGATCGAGCGGCGTTCGATCGATTACATCCCTGATGCCGAACGACACGGTCGTCTGTTCAGTCAGTTCACGCTGTGGCTGGGCGCCAACCTGCAAATCACCGCGATTGTCACCGGGGCCCTGGCCGTGGTGCTGGGCGGCGATGTGTTCTGGTCGCTGATCGGGCTGTTCATCGGTCAGCTCATCGGCGGCGGCGTGATGGCGCTGCATGCGGCGCAAGGGCCGAAGCTCGGTCTGCCGCAGATGATTTCCAGCCGGGTGCAATTCGGCGTCTACGGCGCGGTGATCCCGCTGGTGCTGGTGTGCCTGATGTACATCGGCTTCTCCGCCAGCGGCTCGTTGCTTGCCGGTCAAGCGGTGGCGCAACTGATCAACGTGCCGGACTGGCAAGGCGTGGTGATCTTCGCTGCCGCCATCGTGGTACTGACCATTCTGGGCTACCGGGTCATCCACATGATCGGCCGGGTCGCCAGCCTCATCGGCGTGATCGCCTTCGTCTACCTGTTCGCCGCGCTGCTGGCGGGCAACGACGTCGGCGCGCTGTTGGGCAACAAGCACTTCTCGCTGAGCAGTTTCCTGCTGGCGATTTCCCTGTCGGCGTCCTGGCAGATCGCTTTCGGCCCTTACGTCGCGGACTACTCGCGCTACCTGCCGCGCAGCACGTCGGCTGGCAAAACATTCTGGGCGGTAGGCCTGGGTTCGGTGATCGGCGCACAGGCGTCCATGGTCTTCGGCGTGTTCGCGGCGGCGCTGGCCGGCAAGAACTTCGCCCACCACGAGGTCTCGTTCATCGTCGGCCTTGGCGGGACAGGCGCGGTCGCGGCAGCGCTGTATTTCAGTATCGCGTTCGGCAAGGTGACCATCACCACGCTCAACGCCTACGGCAGCTTCATGTCCATCGCCACCATCGTCAGCGGCTTTCGCGGCAACCGGCACATCTCCAGCGCGCTGCGGCTGACGTACATCTTCGCCATGGTCGGCATCGCGACAGCCCTGGCGCTGCTGGGCAAGGACTCGTTCCTCAAGGACTTCTCGGCCTTCATCCTGTTTCTGCTGGCGTTTTTCACGCCGTGGAGCGCGATCAACCTTGTGGATTTCTACTGCATCACCAAAGAGCGCTACGACATTCCCGCGCTGTCGGACCCGAACGGTCGCTATGGCCGCTGGAACGGGATGGGCATCGGGATTTACGTGCTGGGCGTGCTGATTCAGATGCCGTTCATTTCCACGCATTTTTACACCGGGCCGCTGGTGGCGAGCCTCGATGACACCGACATCTCGTGGATCATCGGCCTCATCGTGCCGGCTGTGCTGTACTACGTGGCGGCGAAGAGGTGGCAGGACAACGTGGCCGATCGCCTGATCCTGCCGACGGATTCCGAGGCGCCTCATGCAAGTTGCACCGTGGCCCCTGCGCACGTCGCGGTGAACTGACCGTTCGTCATGCACGTCTGTTGCAGGGGGCATGCTGGAGAGAGAAGCGGGAGGAGGCCGACAAGTGCCTCTCCCCTTGGCTGGAAGCCGTCTGTTTTCGTTACTGCCGTCATCCACTACAAGACCGGAGCGTCACTCAATGAACACGAAAAAGGCCCTGCTATCCACGTTGCTCACCGCGGGCGTGCTCGCCAGTGGCGCCAGTCAGGCTGCGGGATGGTGCGAGTCCGGCAAACCGGTGAAATTCGCCGGCCTGAACTGGGAAAGCGCAATGCTGCTGACCGACGTGCTGCAAGTTGTGCTGAACAAGGGCTATGGCTGCGAAACGGACAGCCTGCCGGGCAACTCCATCACCATGGAAAACGCCCTGAGCACCAACGATATTCAAGTGTTTGCCGAAGAGTGGGTGGGGCGCAGCGAAGTCTGGAACAAGGCTGAAGCCGCCGGCAAAGTGGTCGGCGTCGGGTCCCCGGTGAAGGGCGCGGTGGAAGGCTGGTACGTGCCGCGTTACGTGATCGAAGGCGACGCCAAGCGCAAGCTGGAAGCCAAGGCACCGGACCTGAAGTCGATCGCCGACCTGGGCAAATACGCAGCGCTGTTCAAGGACGCCGAAGAGCCGGAGAAAGGCCGTTTCTATAACTGCCCGGCCGGCTGGACCTGCGAGCTGGAAAACAGCGAAATGCTGAAAAGCTATGGCCTGGAAAGCAAGTACACCAACTTCCGCCCAGGCACCGGCCCGGCGCTGGATGCGGCGATTCTGTCCAGCTACAAACGTGGCGAGCCGATTCTGGCCTACTACTGGTCGCCAACACCGCTGATGGGGCAGGTGGACATGGTGCGTCTGGAAGAGAAGGACGGCGTGAACAAGACCATCGAGATCAAGGTCGGCCTGTCCAAGGCGTTCCACGAACAGGCGCCTGAACTGGTGGCGGTGATGGAGAAGGTCAACATCCCGATCGACCTGCTCAACCAGAATCTGGCGCGCATGACCAAGGAACGCATCGAGTCGCCGAAGCTGGCGAAGATCTTCCTCAAGGAACACCCGGAAGTGTGGCATCAGTGGGTGAGCGAGGATGCGGCGAAGAAGGTGGATGCTTCGTTGTAAACCTTGATCCGGGTGCCGCGCTACGGCGGTACACCGAACCTGTAGGCCTTCGCTTGCTCGCGAATGGGGGATGATCAGATGTCGAAAATGTGGTGAATACAAGAACTTCGCGAGCAAGCTCGCTCCCACAGATTCGGCGTCAAGCACCGCCCCCAGGCATTACCAGAGCACGGATCCGCACCCAGCATTTGAATGAGATAACGATATGTTCCCCGAAAGCTTCACGTTCTCCATCGCCGACTGGGTCAATGACTGGGTCGACAAGCTGGTCACCAACTACGGCGACGTGTTCCGGCACATCTCCGACACGCTGCTGTGGGCCATCGTCAAGCTGGAAGGCCTGTTGCGCGTTGCACCGTGGTGGCTGTTGCTGGCCATCGTCGGCCTGATCGCCTGGCACGCGACCCGCAAGATCACCACCACGTTGGTCATCGTCGGCCTGCTGTTCCTGGTCGGTGCCGTGGGCCTGTGGGACAAGCTGATGCAGACCCTGGCGCTGATGCTGGTCGCCACGCTGATTTCGGTGATCATCGGCATACCGCTCGGCATTCTGTCGGCGCGCAGCAATCGCCTGCGCTCGGTGCTGATGCCGCTGCTGGACATCATGCAGACCATGCCCAGCTTCGTGTACCTGATTCCGGTGCTGATGCTGTTCGGTCTTGGCAAGGTCCCGGCGATCTTCGCCACGGTCATCTATGCCGCGCCGCCGCTGATTCGCCTGACCGATCTGGGCATTCGTCAGGTCGATGGCGAGGTCATGGAAGCGATCAACGCATTCGGCGCCAACCGCTGGCAGCAACTGTTTGGCGTGCAACTGCCGCTGGCCCTGCCGAGCATCATGGCCGGGATCAACCAGACGACGATGATGGCGCTGTCGATGGTGGTGATCGCTTCGATGATCGGTGCCCGCGGTCTGGGCGAAGACGTGTTGGTCGGCATCCAGACCCTCAACGTCGGACGCGGCCTGGAAGCAGGTTTGGCCATCGTCATTCTGGCGGTCGTGATCGACCGCATCACGCAGGCCTACGGCCGTCCACGGCATGAGGCGAACAAATGAGCGTCGAGACTATTAACCCAGCGAGCTCGGGCAATCCACTGAGCGCGGGCGTTCCAGAGAACACGGGCGGCAAAATCGTCGTCAAGAACGTGTACAAGATCTTCGGCAACCGCGCCAAGGATGCACTGGCGATGGTTCAGAACAACCAGAGCAAGGATCAGGTCCTGGCGCAGACCGGATGCGTGGTCGGCGTGAACGACCTGTCGCTGTCCATCTCCAGCGGCGAGATTTTCGTGATCATGGGCCTGTCGGGTTCCGGCAAATCCACGTTGGTGCGGCACTTCAATCGCTTGATCGACCCCACCAGCGGCGAGATCCTGGTCGATGGCGAGAACATCCTGACCTACGACATGGAAGCGCTGCGCAACTTCCGTCGGCACAAGATCAGCATGGTGTTCCAAAGCTTCGGCCTGCTGCCGCACAAGACCGTGATCGACAACGTCGCCTACGGCCTGACCGTTCGTGGCGAGAGCAAAGCGCAATGCGCCGAGCGCGCGCAGCACTGGATTACCACGGTGGGCCTGAAGGGCTACGAGAAAAAGTACCCCCATCAGCTCTCCGGCGGCATGCGTCAGCGCGTCGGCCTGGCTCGGGCGCTGGCGGCTGACACCGACATCATCCTGATGGACGAAGCGTTCAGCGCACTCGATCCGCTGATCCGCGCCGAGATGCAGGACCAGTTGCTGGAGCTGCAATCGAGCCTGAAGAAAACCATCGTGTTCATCACCCACGACCTCGACGAAGCCGTGCGCATCGGCAACCGCATCGCCATTCTCAAGGACGGTCGGCTGATTCAAGTCGGGACACCGAAAGAAATCCTCTACTCGCCTGCCGACGATTACGTTGATCGCTTCGTGCAGCGGCGCGTGGCGACTCTCTAAGGACGCTGTGGTCATGTCGCGAGCAGAACAGATCATCATCGGCGACGGCCCGCTCAGTTGGCGGGACGTGACCGCGGTTGCCCGTCATGGCGCGACGCTGTCGCTGTCGGAAGCCGCCTGGGCGCGGATCGACAATGCCCAGGCGATCGTGCAGCGCATCGTTGCCAGCGGCGAACGCGCCTATGGCGTGAACACCGGCCTCGGCGCGCTGTGCAATGTGTCGCTGGCGGGCGAGCAACTGGGCCGGCTGTCGCGCAACACCCTGCTCAGCCATGCCTGCGGCGTCGGCCCGGCGTTACCGGACGAGCAGACCCGCGCGATCACCTGCGCCGCGATCATCAACTACAGCCAGGGCAAGTCCGGGATTCACCGTCAGGTGGTCGAAGCCTTGCTCGCCCTGCTCAATCGACGCATCACGCCGCAAGTGCCGTCCCAGGGCTCGGTAGGATACCTCACGCACATGGCGCACATCGGCGTCGCGCTGCTCGGCGTGGGTCAGGTCAGTTATCGCGGGCAGGTGATGTCGGCGTTGCAGGCGCTCAGCGAAGAGGGCCTGTCGCCGGTGGAACTGGGGGCCAAAGACGGTTTGTGTCTGGTCAACGGCACGCCGTGCATGACCGGACTGAGCTGCCTGGCGATTGCCGACGTGAATCGCCTGATGCAGTGGGCGGACGTGATCAGCGCCATGACCTTCGAGGGCCTGCGCGGCCAGCTCGACGCTTTCGACGAAACCATCATCGCGCTCAAGCCGCACCCCGGCATGCAGCAGGTCGGCAAAAACCTGCGCGGCCTGCTCGCTGGCAGCGAGGTGCTCGCCAACAGTCAGGGTATCCGCACCCAGGACGCCTTGAGCATCCGCTCGATCCCGCAGGTCCACGGCGCCACCCGCGACCAGTTGGCCCACGCCACACGGCAGATCGAAATCGAGCTCAACTCCGCCACCGACAACCCACTGCTGCTCGGCACGCCCGAGGCTTATCGGGTGGTTTCCCAGGCCAACCCCCACGGCCAATCCGTGGCGATGGCGGCCGATCTGCTGGCGATTGCCATGGCCGAACTGGGCTCGATTGCCGAGCGACGGCTGGATCGGCTGATCAATCCGACGGTCAGCGGGCTGCCGGCGTTTCTGGTCAGCCAGCCGGGGGTCAACTCCGGGATGATGATCACCCAATACGTCGCCGCCTCGCTGTGCGCGGAAAACCGCCAGCTGGCACAACCGGCGGTCATCGATAACTACGTGACATCCGGCCTGCAGGAGGATCATCTGAGCATGGGCACCAGCGCCGCGTTGAAGCTGCACAAGGTGCTGGAGAACGTGACGCAGATCCTCGCCATCGAGTATCTGCTGGCCGCCCAGGCGTTCGAGTTCTTCAAGGGCCCGCGCTTTGGCGTCGGCACAGAAGCGGCGTGGCGTCTGTTGCGCGAGCGCGTGCCGGCCTATGACGAAGACCGCTGGCTGGCCCCGGACATCGCCAGCAGCGTGACGCTGCTCAAGAACGAAGAGTCATTGGAAACCGTATTCCAGCGCTGCCGCGATTACGCGGCAGACGCCAAACCCGACACCGACAACAACGGTCGCAGCGCAAGCGCCCACCGCGCAGGACAGGCAGGAGCCGGTTCAGCGCAGACGACCGATACCCAATCAGGAGTAGCAGCATCGTGACCGACACCCAACAGGCGACCCCGCTGAATCTGATCCCCGGCCAATTGAGCCTCGCTCAGCTGCGCGCGATTTATCAGCGACCCGTCACGCTGACCCTCGACGCCAGCGCCAATCGGCAGATCGAAGACAGCGTGGCCTGCGTCGAGCAGATCCTCGCCGAAAATCGCACCGCCTACGGTATCAACACCGGTTTCGGCCTGCTGGCCTCTACTCGCATCGCCAGCGCCGACCTGGAAAACCTGCAGCGTTCGCTGGTGCTGTCTCACGCTGCGGGCGTTGGCGGGCCGATCAGCGATGAGCTGGTCCGCTTGATCATGGTGCTCAAGGTCAACAGCCTGAGCCGGGGCTTCTCCGGGATTCGCCGTCAGGTCATCGACGCGCTGATTGCTCTGATCAACGCCGAGGTTTACCCGCACATCCCGCTCAAGGGCTCGGTTGGCGCCTCCGGCGACCTCGCGCCATTGGCGCACATGTCGCTGGTGCTGCTGGGCGAAGGCAAGGCCCGCTACAAGGGCGAATGGCTGAATGCGGTGGAAGCGCTGGCGATTGCCGGTCTCACGCCGCTGACGCTGGCGGCCAAAGAAGGCCTCGCGCTGCTCAACGGCACGCAAGTGTCGACGGCGTACGCGTTGCGCGGCCTGTTCGAAGCCGAGGACCTGTTCGCCGGTGCCTTGAGCTGTGGCGCGCTGACCGTTGAGGCGGTGCTCGGCTCACGCGCACCGTTCGACGCACGCATTCATGCGGCCCGCGGTCAGCGCGGCCAGATCGATTCAGCTGCGGCCTATCGCGATCTGCTCGGCGACGGCAGTCAGGTCTCCGACTCCCACCGCGACTGCGATAAGGTTCAGGACCCCTACTCCCTGCGCTGCCAGCCACAGGTCATGGGCGCCTGCCTGACCCAACTGCGTCAAGCGGCCGAAGTGCTGGCGATCGAATCCAACGCGGTGTCGGACAACCCGCTGGTGTTCGCGGCCGAAGGCGAGGTGATTTCCGGCGGTAACTTCCACGCCGAACCGGTTGCCATGGCCGCCGACAACATCGCCCTGGCCATCGCCGAAATAGGCTCCCTCAGCGAACGCCGCATTTCGCTGATGATGGACAAGCACATGTCGCAGCTGCCGCCGTTCCTGGTGGCCAACGGCGGCGTGAACTCCGGTTTCATGATCGCCCAGGTGACAGCAGCGGCGCTGGCCAGTGAAAACAAGGCCCTGTCCCACCCGCACAGCGTCGACAGCCTGCCGACGTCCGCCAACCAGGAAGACCACGTATCGATGGCGCCTGCCGCCGGCAAGCGCTTGTGGGAAATGGCGGAGAACACTCGCGGCGTGCTGGCTGTAGAATGGCTGGCTGCGTGTCAGGGTCTGGACTTGCGCAACGGTCTGAAGACCTCCGAAAAACTGGAAATCGCCCGCACCACGCTGCGCGGCAAAGTCCCGTTCTACGAGAAAGACCGCTTTTTCGCCCCTGATATCGAGGCCGCCATCGAGCTGCTGGCTTCCAACTGCCTGAGCGACCTGGTTTCTGCTGACCTGCTGCCGAGCTTCTGATCGGGACAGGCCAGGGATGGCCTGTCGTTGAAATGAGTGGGGGGTTACCCCCTGTAGGAGTGAGCTTGCTCGCGATGCAATCGGTCAGAAACGCATTTGCCGTCTGACACACCGCAATCGCGAGCAAGCTCACTCCTACAAAAGCCTCTCGTTTCGCAGCAAAAAGTAAGACTAGGAACGTGTGAAATGACATCGCAAAACGCTACAGATCTGAAACGCGGGCTCAGCGCGCGTCACATTCGCTTCATGGCGCTGGGCTCGGCCATTGGCACCGGGTTGTTCTACGGTTCCGCGTCGGCCATCAAACTGGCCGGTCCCGCCGTTTTGCTGGTGTACATCATCGCCGGCGCTGCGGTTTACATGGTCATGCGCGCGCTCGGCGAGATGGCCGTGCGCAACCCGGTGTCCGGCTCGTTCGGCGAGTACGCCACCACGTATCTGGGTCCGCTCGCCGGGTTTGTCCTCGGCTGGACCTACGCCTTCGAAATGGTCATCGTCTGCCTGGCCGATGTCACTGCGTTCGGCATCTACATGGGCTTCTGGTTTCCCGAGGTGCCACGCTGGATCTGGGTGCTCGGCATCGTCTTTCTGATCGGCGCGCTCAACCTGTGCAGCGTCAAAGTCTTTGGTGAAACAGAGTTCTGGCTGTCGCTGCTGAAGGTCGGCGCGATCATCGCGATGATCCTCGCCGGCTTCGGCATCATGCTGTTCGGCCTCGGCTCGGTCTCAGGCGGCGGCGTCAGCAGCGTGAGTAATCTGTGGGCCTACGGCGGCTTCATGCCCAACGGCATCGGCGGTCTCGTGGCCTCGCTGGCGGTGGTGATGTTCGCTTTCGGCGGCATCGAAATCATCGGCATCACCGCCGGCGAAGCGCGCAACCCAGAGCGCGTAATTCCCCGCGCGATCAACGCGGTGCCGCTGCGGATTCTGCTGTTTTACGTGCTCACGCTGTTCGTCCTGATGTCGCTGTACCCGTGGCAACAGATCGGCAGCCAGGGCAGCCCGTTCGTCCAGATCTTCGATCATCTGGGGATTTCCTCCGCGGCGACCGTCCTCAACATCGTGGTGATCACTGCAGCCGTTTCGGCGATCAACAGCGACATCTTCGGCGCCGGACGCATGATGTACGGCCTGGCGATACAAGGTCAGGCGCCCGAGGGTTTTGCTCAGTTGTCCGCCCAGGGCGTGCCGTGGATGACCGTACTGGTGATGGGCGTCGCGCTGCTCTGCGGCGTTGTGCTGAATTACCTGATCCCTGAAAACGTGTTCCTGCTGATCGCCTCGATTGCGACCTTCGCGACGGTCTGGGTGTGGCTGATGATTCTGGTCACGCAGATCGCCATGCGCCGCTCGATGAGCGCAGAAGAAGTCGCCCAGCTGAAATTCCCGGTGCCGTTCTGGCCCGTCGCGCCGATTGTTGCCACGTTGTTCATGGTGTTTGTGTTCGGCGTGCTGGGTTATTTCCCGGACAGCCAGGCCGCGTTGGTCGTTGGGGCGGTGTGGATCGGGTTGCTGGTGGTTGCGTACTGGATTTGGGTAAAGCCGAAGCAGAACCTGATAAAAACCACGTCGAACAGCTGATTAATTCGCCCACTCTTGGAGAGATCGATGAAAACGCTCTGGCACCACTGTCACGCAGCAACCATGGCGAACGGCACGTACTCGATCATCGAGGACGCCGCCATCGTGACCGATGCAGCGCAGATCGTCTGGATCGGTCCTCTCCACGCGCTGCCTGACCAGGGCGACATCAAGCGCGTCGATCTGAATGGCGCGTGGGTGACGCCCGGCCTGATCGATTGCCACACGCACACGGTGTTCGGCGGTAACCGCAGCGGCGAGTTCGAGCAGCGTCTGCAGGGCGTCAGCTACGCGGAGATCGCCGCAGCCGGCGGCGGCATTGCCAGCACCGTGCGCGCCACCCGCGCCGCCAGCGAAGAAGAACTTTACGCCAGCGCCGAACGTCGTCTGCTGCACCTGCTCAGGGACGGCGTGACTACGATCGAGATGAAATCCGGCTACGGCCTGGACCTCGCCAGCGAACGCAAAATTCTGCGGGTGATTCGCCAACTGGGTGAAAACCTGCCGGTCACCGTGCGCAGCACCTGCCTCGCCGCCCACGCCTTGCCGCCGGAGTACAAAGACCGCGCCGACGACTACATCGCCCACATCTGCAGCGAAATGCTGCCGGCGCTGGCGGCGGAAAATCTGGTAGATGCCGTCGATGCGTTCTGCGAATACCTGGCGTTCTCGCCGGCCCAGGTCGAGCAGGTGTTCATCACCGCCGGCCAGTTGGGGCTGCCGGTCAAGCTGCACGCCGAGCAGTTGTCTTCGCTGCACGGCTCGAGTCTGGCGGCGCGTTATCAAGCGCTGTCGGCTGACCATCTGGAGTTCATGACCGAAGAAGACGCCATTGCGATGGCGGCCTCAGGCACGGTCGCGGTACTGCTGCCGGGGGCGTTCTACTTCCTGCGCGAAACTCAATTGCCGCCGATGGAGGCCCTGCGCAAACACGGGGTGAAGATCGCCATTTCCACCGATCTCAATCCGGGGACTTCGCCGGGTCTGTCGCTGCGGCTGATGCTGAACATGGCCTGCACGCTGTTCCGCATGACGCCGGAAGAAGCCCTGGCCGGCGCAACTGTCCACGCAGCACAGGCGCTGGGCATGGCTGAGACCCATGGCTCGCTGGAAGTTGGCAAAACGGCGGATTTCGTCGCCTGGCACATCGAACGGCCCGCCGACCTCGCCTACTGGCTGGGCGGCGATCTGGACAAACGCGTCGTGCGTCATGGCGTGGAACGCACTCTCTAATCAGGGGAATACTGTGGACAAGGTTCTGAGTTTCACTCGCGGTCGCGTACCGCTGCTGATCAGCATGCCGCACCCGGGACTGCACCTGACGCCCGCCGTGCGGGACGGTCTGGTGGATGAGGCGGTGAGCCTGCCGGACACCGACTGGCACATTCCGCGTCTGTACGATTTCGCCGATGACCTGGGCGCAAGCGTGCTGTCGGCGGAATATTCGCGCTTCGTCATCGACCTCAATCGTCCGTCCGACGACACGCCGCTGTACGCCGGCGCGACCACCGGACTGTTCCCGTTGACGCTGTTCGAGGGCGATCCGCTGTTCAAAGAGGGTCAGGCGCCGAGCAAGGAAGAACGCGCGACCTATCTGGAGAAGATCTGGACGCCGTATCACGAGACGCTACGCGGCGAGCTAGAACGCCTGCGCGCCGAGTTCGGTTATGCGCTGCTGTTCGACGCGCATTCCATTCGTGGGCACATTCCGCACCTGTTTGACGGTCGGCTGCCGGACTTCAACCTCGGCACCTTCAATGGCGCCAGCTGTGATGAAGCGCTGGCCCAGCGTCTGGATAGCGCGTGCGCTGCCGCGAAGAACTACAGCCATGTGCTCAACGGGCGCTTCAAGGGCGGCCACATCACCCGCCACTATGGCGACCCGGCCAACCACATCCACGCCGTGCAACTGGAACTGGCGCAGAGCACGTACATGGACGAGTTCGTGCCGTTCCACTACCGCCCTGACCTGGCTGAGCCGACGCAGGTGGTGTTGAAAGGATTGCTGGAAGAGATGATCGCCTGGGGGCGTGAGAAGTACGGGAAGTAGACCCGGCTTGATGATTCTCATGGTGGGACCGGCTTCAGCCGGGAAGAGGCCAGTTTGAGCGCCATCAGTTTTGCGGCATTGCACCTGACGCCTTCCCGGCTAAAACCAGTCCCACTGGATGCGCACGCGGCGTTAGTGGGACCGCCTTTAGCCGGGAAGAGGCCTGTCTGGGCACCATCAGTCTCCTGATGGGGAGCGTTACTTCTTCAACAAACGCAATCCGTTGGCCACCACCAACAGACTGACGCCCATGTCGGCAAATACTGCCATCCACATGGTCGCCATCCCTGCGAAGGTCACCGCCAGAAAGATCAGTTTGATCACCAGCGCCAGCGCAATGTTCTGCTTCAGCACCGCCGCCGTGTCCCGCGACAGGCGAATAAAGGTCGGGATCTTGCGCAGATCATCGTCCATCAGCGCCACATCGGCGGTTTCGATGGCGGTGTCCGTACCCGCCGCTGCCATGGCAAAACCGATCTCCGCCCGGGCCAGCGCTGGCGCATCGTTGATGCCGTCGCCGACCATGCCCACCCGGTGGTTCTTCGCGTACAGGGCTTCGATGGCTTGCAGCTTGTCGGTCGGCATCAGATTGCCCTGAGCCTGATCGATGCCCACCTGAGCGGCGATGGCCTTGGCCGTGTGCGGGTTGTCGCCCGTCAGCATCATCGTCTTCACGCCCAGCGCATGCAGTTGCTCGATGGCTTCGCGGCTGCTGTCCTTGACCGTGTCGGCGACCGCAAACAACGCCAGCGGGCCGGAGGCGTCGAACAGTAGCACCACGGTTTTGCCCTGGCTTTCCAGCGCTTCAAGTTGCGATTCCAGTTCCGGCGAGCAATACCCGGCGTCATGCACCAGACGGTGGTTGCCCAGATGGTACAAACGCCCTTGCACTTCGCCTTTCACGCCAAGTCCGGCAAGGGCTTCGAACGCCTCGACCGGCAACCGAGCGCCTTCCTGCGCGGCCTTGGCGATGGCTTGAGACACGGGGTGATCCGAGCGACCGGCCAGGCTCGCCGAGATCGCCAGCGCCTGCTCGCCCAGTGAGGCATCGAGCAATATGTAGTCGGTCTGCACCGGCTTGCCGTGGGTGATGGTGCCAGTCTTGTCGAGGGCCAGGTAATCGAGCTTGTGGCCCATTTCCAGGTACACGCCGCCTTTGACCAGGATTCCTTTGCGCGCCGCCGCCGCCAGACCGCTGACGATCGTCACCGGCGTGGAAATCACCAGCGCACACGGGCACGCGACCACCAGCAGCACCAGGGCGCGGTAGATCCAGTCAAACCACACCGCGCCCATGAACAGCGGGGGGATGATCGCGATCGCCAGCGCCAGCGCGAACACTGCCGGCGTGTAGATCTTTGAAAAGCTGTCAACGAAACGCTGGGTCGGCGCGCGCGCACCCTGGGCCACCTCGACAGCATGGATGATCCGCGCCAGCGTTGAGTTGCTGGCGGCGGCGGTCACTTTGTATTCCAGCGAGCCGGCCTGATTGATCGTGCCGGCAAAGACCTTGTCGCCCACGGTTTTCTCGACCGGCAGGCTTTCGCCCGTGATCGGCGCCTGATCGATGCTCGACTGGCCGGAAACCACTTCACCGTCCAGCCCGATGCGCTCGCCTGGCTTGACCCGAACGACGCTGCCCAGCGCAATATCTTTGACCTCAATCTCAAGCCACTCGCCGTTCTGCTGCACGGTCGCTGTTTCCGGCGTCAGCTGCATCAGGCCGCCAATGGCGTTGCGGGCACGGTCCAGGGATTTGGCTTCGATCAGCTCGGCGACGGTGAACAGAAACATCACCATCGCCGCTTCCGGCCACTGCCCGATCAGCACCGCACCGGTGACGGCGATGCTCATCAGCGCATTGATGTTGAGGTTGAAGTTTTTCAGGGCGATCCAGCCCTTTTTGTAGGTGGTCAGACCGCCACTGAAAATGGCAATCAGCGCGACGATGGCAACGACCCACGTCGGCGCGGCGTTGGTGAAATGGATGACTTCCGCCGTCAACGCAGCGACACCCGACAGCGCCAGCGGCCACCAAGGCTTGTTGGCGGGCGGCAGCGACGCGGTTTCCTTGTCGGCGCCCTGCTCGATCAAGTCCGCCTGCATGCCCAGCGAGCCAATGGCGTCGCGAATGGGATCGGTGGACGGCAACTCATGCCACACGCCCAGCACGCGATTGATCAGGTTGAACTCGAGCTTTTGAATGCCTTTCATCTTGCCGAGCTTGTTCTGGATCAGCGTCTGCTCGGTGGGGCAGTCCATGGCTTCGATGCGGAAGCTGCTCAGTTTTCCATCAGCGTTTGACGCGCCATCGATGGTCACGACGGCGGGCGCGCTGTCGTGGGAGCAGCAGGCGTGGGCGGCATGGTCGTGGTCGTGCACGGGCGTGAGTTTGGTTGGCTCGTGTTGATGACCGGCGTGATCGTGGGCGGAATGGTCATGCCCTGCGTGATCATGGGCAGAATGGTCATGCCCTGCGTGATCGTGCTCGGCATGGTTGTGCGAGTCGTGGGCAGGCTTTTGCGATGAAGATGTGGGTACAGAGTCACTCATGGATTGAGTCTCTAAATGTGCGTGTTGCCAAGTGAACACCCTGTAGCCACTATAGGGTCAAGCGTCCTTATCGAGATCTTGCACATGAACCCTTCATTTAAAATCGGCGAACTGGCAAAACTCACGGACTGCCCGGTGGAAACCATCCGCTATTACGAGCGCGAAGGCCTGCTCAGCGAGCCTGCACGCAGCGACGGCAACTATCGGCTGTATACCCAAGAGCACGTCGAGCGGCTGACCTTCATCCGCAACTGCCGCAGCCTGGACATGACGCTGGACGAGATCCGCAGCCTGCTGGCGTTGCGCGACAGTCCGCGGGACCAGTGCGAGAACGTCAACGCGCTGATCGATGAACACATCCAGCACGTAAACGCCCGCGTCGCGAGCCTGCAAGCGCTGCAGGAGCAACTGGTCGACCTGCGCCAACGCTGCAGCGAAGGGGCGCCGGATCACTGCGGGATTCTTGATCGACTGGAAATCAGTGGGAGTGTCGTGGCTGCGGATGTCGAACACTCCCACGTAGGCCGCAGCCACGGGCATTGACAGGCTAAATGCGGCTTTTAGTAGGACCGGCTTCAGCCGGGAAGAGGCCATTGGGGGCAACATCACTTTCGCGGTGTGGCATCCGACGCTTTCCCGGCTAAAGCCGGTCCCACAAGTAGGCGTTCCTGCCAATCCCATTGAGTGCACGCGAATGCCTTAATGGGACCGGCTTCAGCCGGGAAGAGGCCAGTCTGCGCACCATCACTTTTGCGGTGTGGCATCCGGCGCCTTCCCGGCTGAAGCCGGTCCCACAGGGGATAGGCGGTCCCACAGGGATCAAGCGTTGTGAATGCGCTCCACCGCCGCCGCCACGCCAATCCCGTACTCGGGATCAGCCATCGAGCAGTGTTCGATGTGCAGCTGAATGATCGGTGCCGACACGCCGCGCAGCGAGCGCGCGGTGTTGTCGAACAGCGACTGTTTCTCCCGGGCGTTCATCAGACGGAACAGGTTGCCCGGCTGCGAGTAGTAGTCGCCATCCACGCGGTGGTTCCAGTGAGCGGCTGCGCCTTCTATCGACAACGGCGGCTCTCTGAAATCCGGCTGCTCCTGAAAGGCGCCCTTGGTGTTCGGCTCATAAGAAGTCATGCCGCCACGATTACCGTCAATGCGCATCAAGCCGTCGCGGTGGTAGCTGTTCACGTGCAGCGCCGCCCGTGGCGAATTCACCGGGATCTGGTGGTGGTTGACGCTCAAGCGGTAGCGCTGGGCATCGCCGTAGGAAAACAGCCGACCCTGCAGCATCTTGTCCGGCGAGAAGCTGATGCCCGGCACCACGTTGGAAGGCGCGAATGCCGCCTGCTCGACGTCAGCGAAGTTGTTCTCCGGGTTACGGTTCAGCTCGACCACGCCCACTTCGATCAGCGGGTAGTCGCCCTTCGGCCACACCTTGGTCAGGTCGAACGGGTTGATGGGGTACGAGCCCGCCTCCTTCTCCGGCATGATCTGCACGAACAGCTTCCAGCGCGGGAAGTTGCCCTGCTCGATGTTTTCGTACAGATCCCGGTGATGGGACTCGCGGTCACGGCCGACCAGTTCCTGCGCTTCGGCGTCGGTCAGGTTGGCGATGCCTTGTTGCGAGACGAAGTGAAATTTCACCCAGAACCGCTCGTGCTGTGCGTTGAGGAAACTGTAGGTGTGGCTGCCGAAACCGTGCATCTCGCGGTAGCTGCGGGGAATGCCGCGCTCGCTCATCACGACAGTCACCTGGTGCAGCGCTTCCGGCAGTTGAGTCCAGAAATCCCAGTTGTTCTCGGCACTGCGCATGCCGGTGCGTGGGTCGCGTTTGACGGCGTGGTTCAGGTCGGGAAACTTCATCGGGTCGCGCAGGAAGAACACCGGCGTGTTGTTGCCGACCATGTCCCAGTTGCCTTCCTCGGTGTAGAACTTGAACGCGAAACCGCGAATATCCCGCTCGGCATCGGCTGCACCACGCTCACCGGCAACGGTGGAGAAACGGGCGAACATTTCGGTGGTCTTGCCGATTTCAGAAAAGATTTTCGCGCGGGTGTAGCGAGTGATGTCGTGGGTGACGGTGAAGGTGCCAAACGCGCCGGAACCCTTGGCGTGCATGCGACGCTCGGGGATGACTTCACGATCGAAATGGGCGAGCTTCTCGAGGAACCACACATCCTGCAGCAGCGCCGGGCCATGGGGGCCGGCGGTCTGGATATTCTGGTTATCGACTACAGGGGCGCCGAAAGCGGTCGTCAGTTTGTTGCTCATGCGTGTTTCTCCACCAAGGATACTGGCTGGCGACCTCTGTTGAGGCCGCCCTGTGTCTGTCCGATGGGGAGAACGATAGGGAAATCGACGCGTTTAAGCTCATTGTCACTGCGCACTGGACGGATAGAGGTTTTCAATCGATTGCCGATTGATCAATAGCCTCCGCTCATGGGCGCAGCAGAATTACACCGCTACCGGCGCCTTGATGCTCGGATCCGCGTCATAACCCACAATCTCGAAGTCTTCGAAGCGATAGTCGTAGATGCTCTCCGGGCGGCACTTGATGTTCAGCTGCGGCAGCTGTCGAGGCGTGCGAGTCAGCTGCGTCGCGATCTGCTCTTCGTGGTTGGAATAAGCGTGGGTGTCGCCCAGGCTGACGATAATCTCGTGGGGGATCAGGTCGCATTGCTGAGCCAGCATATGGGTCAGCAGCGCCAGCGCGGCGATGTTGTAGGGCAGGCCGAGGAAGACATCGGAACTGCGAATATACAACTGCATCGACAGCTTGCCGTCCGCCACGAAGGCTTGGTACAGCAAATGGCACACCGCAAGGGCCTGGCGCCCGGCCTTGACGTTCTCCTGCGGCGACAGCTTCTCGTCCGGCAGGTATTCGGTATTCCAGCCATGGAACAGAATGCGGCGGCTGTTCGGGTTGTTCTTCAGGCAGTCGACCATGTAGTCGATCTGGTTGATCTTGCCGCCATCCTTGGTCGGCCAGCCGGTCCACTGCGCGCCGTACACCGGGCCCAAGTCGCCGTCTTCAGTGGCCCACTCGTCCCAGATGGTCACGCCGTTTTCGTTGAGCCATTTGGTGTTGGTGTTGCCGCTGAGCATCCAGATCAGCTCGTTGGCGATGCTCTTGAAGTGCAGCTTCTTGGTGGTCAGCAGCGGGAAGCCATCGGCCAGGTTGTGGCGAATCTGCCGACCGAACACGGCAGTGGTGCCGGTACCGGTGCGGTCGCCCTTGCGGGTTCCGTTGTTGATGACGTCCTGCAGCAGTTCAAGGTATTGCTTCATGACCAGAGGCCCTCTGTTTCGGCGGATCCGCCGCACCCATCAGGCCCGGCGTTCAGCAAATGTACCCGGCGCGTCACGCCGCAGCGTTGTTGGCAGCGGGCGCGCGGTGGTAGGCAAGCCAGATCAGCACCAGGCCGCCAATGATCATCGGCAGGCTGAGGATCTGCCCCATGGTGACCCAGCCCCAGGCCAGATAACCGAGCTGGGCGTCCGGCACGCGGACGAACTCCACCACGAAGCGGAAGATGCCGTAAAACAGCGCGAACATGCCGGAAACAGCCATGGTCGGACGCGGCTTGCGCGAGTAGAAATAGAGAATGACGAACAGTGCCACGCCTTCCAGCGCGAACTGGTAGAGCTGTGACGGGTGGCGCGGCAGTTGCGCAGGGTCGGTGGGGAACACCATGGCCCAGGGCAGATCAGTCGGCTTGCCCCACAGTTCGGCGTTGATGAAGTTGCCGATGCGCCCGGCACCCAGACCAATCGGCACCATGGGCGCGATGAAATCCATGAGCTGGAAGAACGACTTACCGTTGCGCTTGCCGAACCAGTACGTAGCGATCATCACGCCGATGAAGCCGCCGTGGAACGCCATGCCGCCCTTCCACACTTCAAAGATCAGCAGCGGGTTGGCGATGTAGTTGGGCAGGTCGTAGAACAGCACGTAGCCCAGACGCCCACCGACGATGACGCCCATGGCGACCCAGAAAATCATGTCCGAGAGCTTTTCTTTGGTCCACGTCGGGTCAAAGCGATTCAGGCGACGGGATGCCAGGTACCAGGCACTGCCAATACCGACCAGGTACATCAGGCCGTACCAGTGAATTTGCAGCGGACCGATGGCCACGGCTACCGGGTCAATCTGCGGGTAAGGCAGCATTGCGACTCCTTGAAATAGAAGCGCTCATTGAGCGACGAAGCAGAACTATGCGGCGGCGGTAGCAGGTCGTGCCACCCAATAATCATGAAATCTGGTGTAAGAGCGACCGCGATGAAAGCCTCGCACGCCGACGATGTCGCCACGCCTGGCACGGACATCTCTCAAAACAGTGCGGCATGTTACCGGACCGCGCCGATCCGCTCTAGCAGCGTGCGATGGATGTCGGCGTGCGGGGTGGGTAAAGTGGCGCAAAAAGGAGTCATCCATGTGCCTTATCGTCTTCGCCTGGCGGCCGACGCACGCTCAGCCGCTGATTCTGGCGGCCAATCGTGACGAGTTTTACGCGCGCCCTACTCTGCCGCTGGCCCAGTGGGAAGACGCGCCGCGGGTCTACGCCGGGCGCGATCTTGAAGCGGGCGGGACATGGCTGGGGATCAATGCTGACGGACGCTTTGCGGCGCTCACCAATATCCGCGAGCCGGGCAAACCGCCTGGCCGCCGTTCGCGGGGCGAACTGGTTGCTCGTTTTTTGACCAGCGATGTCTCCATGGATGAATATTTGAGTGAGATCGCGACGCGGTCGCCCGAGTACGGTGGGTTCAACCTGCTGGTGGGTGATCGTCAGCAGTTGCATTTTCTCAATGCGAACGATCCGATACCCCGCCGTCTGGAAGCGGGCGTTTACGGGGTGTCCAACGCAGGGCTCGATACGCGGTGGCCGAAACTGGTGAAAGCCAAAGCGGCGCTGTCTGAACACTTGGAGAATCCGGATCCTGAAGCGCTGTTTGGCTTTCTCATCGATCACGCGCCTGCGCCAGAGGCTGAACTGCCGAGCACCGGCGTAGGCCTTGCGACGGAGAAATTACTGTCGAGCGTGTTCATCGCCAGCCCCAATTACGGCACGCGGGCGAGCACGGTGCTGCTGGTTAATGCGGACGGCAGCAGGCGTCTGATCGAGCGCAGCTTCGGGCCGTATGGCGGGAGATTGGGTGAGGTGGATCTGGAGATTTGACTCCACCTCTTCCCGGCTGAAGCCGGTCCTACCAGGAAAGTGCGGTGCTAAGCCAACCGACCCTCAATGCCCTTTCACAGACCCCGGATTGATCATCCGCGACAGGCCCAGATTCCTCAGCGCCAGCTGCAACGAGCTGCTGATCACTTGCGGGTTGTCGTTCTTCATCAGCTGGGCCAACAGGTCCTTGGCCATGCTCAGGTTGATCTGACGCAGCATCCACTTCACTTTCGGCAGGTTGGTGGCGTTCATCGACAGGCTGTCGAAGCCCATCGCCATCAGCAGCACCGCCGCCGCAGGATCACCCGCCATTTCGCCGCAGATGCTCACCGGCTTGCCTTCGGCGTGGGCATCGCGCACCACGCTCTGCAAGGCCTGGAGCACAGCCGGGTGCAGATAGTCGTACAAATCCGCCACCCGCGGGTTGTTACGGTCGACCGCCAGCAGATACTGAGTCAGGTCGTTGGAACCGACAGACAGGAAATCCACCTGACGCGCCAGCTCTCGGGTCTGATAGACCGCCGCCGGGACTTCGATCATCACGCCCACCGGCGGCATCGGCACGTCGGTGCCTTCATCGCGCACTTCGCCCCACGCCCGGTGGATCAGGTGCAGCGCCTCTTCGGTCTCGTGGGTGCCGGAAATCATCGGCAGCAGAATCCGCAGGTTGTTCAAGCCTTCGCTGGCCTTGAGCATGGCGCGGGTCTGCACCAGAAAGATTTCCGGGTGGTCGAGCGTCACGCGAATGCCACGCCAGCCGAGGAACGGGTTGTCTTCCTTGATCGGGAAGTACGAAAGCGACTTGTCGCCGCCGATGTCCAGCGTTCGCATTGTCACCGGCAGCGGGTGGAATGCCGCCAGTTGCTCACGGTAGATGGCGAGCTGTTCCTTCTCGCTCGGGAACCGCTGCTGAATCATGAACGGCACTTCGGTGCGGTACAGGCCAACGCCTTCCGCGCCACGCTGCTGCGCGCGGGCCACGTCTGCCAGCAGACCGGTGTTGACCCACAGCGGCATGCGGTGGCCGTCGAGGGTCACGCAGGGCAATTCACGCAGCGCGTCAAGGCCTTGAGAGAGCTGTCGCTCCTCTTCGACGACGACGGAATACTGCTTGATCAGGATCTCGGAGGGGTTGGTGAATACCTCGCCGTGGTAGCCGTCGACGATCAGCTGGATGCCGTCGACCTTCGAGTACGGCAGGTCCACCACGCCCATGACCGTGGGAATGCCCATGGCCCGGGCCAGAATGGCGACATGGGAGTTACCCGAGCCGAGTACCGAAATCAGCCCCACCAACTTGCCTTCCGGCACCTCGCCAAGCATGGCGGGCGACAGCTCTTCGCTGACCAGAATGGTGTTGTCGGGGTAGACCAGGGTTTGTTGACGCGCTTCCTGAAGGTAGGCGAGCAGGCGGCGACCGAGGTCTTTGACGTCCGATGCGCGCTCACGCAAGTAGGCGTCATCCATCAGTTCGAAGCGTTTGACGTGCTCGTTGACCACCGAGCGCAACGCGCCCTGGGCCCACTGGCCGGTCTTGATGACGTTGGTCACTTCACTGCCCAGCGACGCATCGTCGAGCATCATCAGATACACATCGAACAACGCGCGCTCTTCCGGGCGCAATTGCGTCGCCAACTTCGCCGAAAGGGTACGCATGTCGTTGCGCACGCCTTCAAGCGCAGTCTGAAACAGCTTGAGTTCAGCGGTGATATCGGAGACGGTTTTGTCGGGGACGACTTCGAGGTCGGCCGGCGGCAACATGACCAGCGCGGTACCAACGGCTGCACCCGGCGAGCCTGGCACGCCGACGAATCGGGCTTCCTGAATGCCTTTGCCCTGACGGCCCAGCCCGCGGATAGAGCCGGTGGCTTCCGCGTGGGCGATGACGCCTGCGAGTTGCGCGCTCATCGTCACCAGGAAGGCTTCTTCGCCCTCGTCGAACTGACGGCGCTCCTTTTGCTGGATGACCAGAACGCCCACAACCCGGCGGTGGTGGATGATCGGCGCGCCGAGGAACGACGCGTAACGCTCTTCGCCGGTCTCAGCAAAGTAGCGATAACGAGGGTGATCGGCAGCATTTTCGAGGTTCAGCGGTTCTTCACGCGTACCGACCAGACCCACGAGGCCCTCGTTCGGGGCCATGCTCACTTTGCCGATCGAGCGTTTGTTCAGGCCTTCGGTGGCCATCAGCACGAAGCGGTTCGCTTCAGGATCGAGCAGATAGACTGAGCAGACCTGGCTGCTCATGGCCTCTTTGACGCGTAACACAATAATGCCCAACGCCGCCTTGAGATCCTTGGCGGAGTTAACTTCCTGGACGATCTTGCGCAGCGTATTGAGCATGGCTCGGGGTCGAACTCCGTGTCAGTCGCGCGCCAACAGGCGCGGGGCAAGCTCTTTGAGTGCGCGGCGATATACCTCGCGCTTGAATGTCACCACCTGGCCCAACGGGTACCAATAACTGACCCAACGCCAGCCATCGAATTCCGGTTTGCCGGTCAAATCCATCCGCACCCGCTGCTCGTTGGAGATCAGGCGCAGGAGAAACCATTTTTGCTTCTGGCCGATGCACAGCGGCTGGCTGTGGGTACGGACCAATCGTTGCGGCAGACGATAGCGCAACCAACCCCGGGTGCAGGCAAGAATTTCAACATCATGCCGTTCCAGCCCGACTTCTTCATTCAATTCACGGTAAAGCGCGTCTTCCGGGGTCTCCTGAGGGTTGATCCCCCCCTGCGGAAACTGCCAGGCGTCTTGATTGATGCGCCGAGCCCATAAGACCTGGCCAGCATCATTTGTCAGAATTATCCCGACATTAGGGCGAAAACCATCGGGGTCGATCACGGCTACAACCTCGCAAACGCATGTCGCCGCATTGTTCCACAAAGATCGTGAAGGCAGCAACGAGGCTGCGACAGCTTATCGTGACAACTGCATTAATAGATGCGATCTCTCGGGCAAACCTCGTATTCTTGTGCTCTTTTTTCTGATATTTCAGCGAGTAAAGCTTATGCGTCTGGCCCTGTTCGACCTCGACAACACCCTTCTCGGCGGCGACAGCGACCATGCCTGGGGCGATTACCTGTGCGAGCGGGGCATCCTCGACGGCGCTGCCTACAAGGCGCGCAACGATGCTTTTTATCAGGACTATCTGGCCGGCACGCTGAACCTGACCGACTACCTGAATTTCAGCCTGGAGATTCTGGGGCGCACCGACACAGCGCAGCTCGACGAATGGCACCGGGAATTCATGCGCGACTGCATCGAGCCGCTGATTCTGCCAAAGGCCATGGCCCTCATCGCCAAGCACCGGGACGCTGGCGACAAACTGGTGGTAATCACAGCGACCAACCGTTTTGTCACCGCGCCGATCGTGGCCCGGCTGGGCATCGACACCTTGCTGGCGACCGAGTGCGAGATCGTCGACGGCCGCTACACCGGGCGCACCACTGACGTGCCGTGCTTCCGCGAGGGCAAAGTGACCCGCCTGAATCGCTGGATCGAAGAGAATGGCTTCAATCTCGATGACAGCTGGTTCTACAGCGATTCGATGAACGATTTGCCATTGCTGGAGCAGGTGGCTAATCCGGTCGCAGTCGATCCTGATGAGAAGCTGCGCGCCGAGGCCACCCGTCGCGGCTGGCCGGTGATTTCACTGCGCGATTGAAAGCCTTCGCTAGCAAGCTCGCTCCCACCGTTCTTTGTCGGCAGGGGCATCTACGTTGGCGTCAGTTTGGATGACTGAGGTTTAGACCGGTTTGGCGCCCATGAGACCGGCAATCGCCACGAAGCAGACGACGCTGAAGATGGCCAGCGCCAGGGTGAAGCGGGAATTACCCACGATGACTGGCCGGCGCAGACGATTGACCCGCACCGCCAGCCAGGCCCAGCTCAAGGCACCGAAGAGATACAGCACGCTCGCCGCCAGCAGCCAGGTCTGCCCCAGCGGCCAGCCGACGTAGTGCACCAGCCACCAGCCGCTGATCGGCAGGGTCAGTAAACACACGCCCATCAGCACCCAGGCAAATGCCCACGGTCGTTGCATGGCGCGGTTCTGCACGGTCGCATCGCCGGCCCGACGGCCGCGCACAATCCACACGATCAACCCCAGCGCGCAGATGAACAGCAGCACCGTACTGACGACGTGCAGGATTTTCAGTGCAGCGAAGTGTTCCATGGTGTTCGTGTCCCTGTGTCCGGCGGTGTTTGAAGCGTAGCAGCCTGTCGCATGCCGCTGCCGTTATCCCAAAAACAGCTTGTACGCCGGGTTCTTGGTTTCATCCCAGTACGGATATCCAATCTCCGCCAGCGCCTGCGGCACCAGATGCCGTTCATCCTCCGGCACCACCAGTCCGGCCACCACACGCCCATCTGCCGCACCATGGTTGCGGTAGTGGAACATCGAAATATTCCATTTCCCGCCCAGCTTGTTCAGGAAGTTGAACAACGCGCCCGGCCGCTCGGGGAATTCGAAACGCAGCACCACTTCGTCGCTGACCCTCTCCGAATGCCCGCCGACCATGTGCCGCAGGTGCAGCTTGGCCAGTTCGTTGTCGGTCAGGTCGAGCACAGGAAAACCCTGCTCCGTCAGGCTTGCGATCAGGGCTTTGCGAGGGTCTGTGTCCGGATGGGTCTGCACGCCGACGAAGATGTGCGCCTCGCGGTCGGTGTGGTAGCGGTAGTTGAATTCGGTGATCTGCCGTTTGCCGATGGCCTCGCAGAACGCTTTGAAACTGCCCGGCTGTTCCGGGATGGTCACGGCGATGATCGCCTCCCGGCCTTCGCCCAGCTCAGCGCGCTCGGCGACATGGCGCAAGCGGTCGAAGTTGACGTTGGCGCCGGAGTCGATGGCGACGAACGTTTGCCCGGTGACTTCGTACTGTTCGGTGTACTTCTTGATCCCGGCCACGCCCAGAGCGCCAGCAGGCTCGGTGATCGAGCGGGTGTCGTCGTAGATGTCCTTGATCGCCGCGCAGATTTCATCGGTGCTGACCGTGATCACTTCGTCGACGTAATCCTTGCAGATCTCGAAGGTGTACTGCCCAATCTGCGCCACCGCCACGCCATCGGCGAACAGCCCGACCTGCTGAAGTACCACGCGCTCGCCGTAGGCCATGGCCTGTTGCAGGCAGTTGGAATCGTCCGGCTCGACGCCGATCACTTTGATTTCGGGGCGCAGGTATTTCACGTACGCGGCGATGCCGGCAATCAACCCGCCGCCGCCCACCGGGACGAAGATCGCGTCCAGCGGGCCCTGATGCTGACGCAGGATTTCCATCGCCACGGTGCCTTGCCCGGCAATGGTGTCAGGGTCGTCATACGGGTGGACGTAGACGTAGCCGTGTTCCTCGACCAGCTTCAGCGAATACGCCAGCGCTTCGGGAAACGAGTCGCCATGAAGTACGACTTTTCCGCCCCGGGAGCGCACGCCTTTGACCTTGATCTCCGGGGTGGTCTTGGGCATGACGATGGTGGCGGACACGCCCAGCGTCTTTGCTGCCAGCGCCAGGCCCTGCGCATGATTGCCCGCCGACGCCGTCACCACGCCCCGCGCCAGTTCCTCCGGACTCAACTGCGCCAGCTTGTTGTACGCGCCGCGAATCTTGAAGGAGTACACCGGCTGCAAGTCTTCGCGCTTGAGCAGCACGTTATTGCCCAGGCGTTGAGACAGCTGGCGGGCGGCGTGCAGCGGGGTTTCCACGGCAACGTCGTACACGCGGGAGTTGAGAATCTTTTTGACGTAGTGCTCGAGCATCGGAGAAGAATCGCTGGCGAAGGGGCAAGACCCGGAAGTCTACCCCTCGCCCCGGCGCACGACCACATCAAGACTCAGGCTTTGACGACGGCATGTCGTTATACTGCCGGCCCTCGGACCTATCGCTATTCCCTGTAACCGGAGCCCACCTCGCATGACCCAGGATCAACTCAAACAGGCCGTTGCCCAGGCCGCCGTCGATTTCATCCTTCCGAAACTCGACGACAAAAGTGTCGTGGGCGTGGGCACCGGCTCTACCGCCAATTGCTTCATCGACGCACTGGCCCTGCACAAAGGTGCGTTCGACGGCGCAGTCGCAAGCTCCGACGCAACGGCCGCACGCCTCAAGGGTCACGGGATTCCGGTGTATGAGCTGAACACGGTCAGCGATCTGGAGTTTTACGTCGACGGCGCCGATGAAAGCGACGAGCACCTGAACCTGATCAAAGGCGGCGGCGCAGCCCTGACCCGCGAGAAGATCGTGGCCGCCGTGGCCAAAACCTTCATCTGCATCGCTGACGCCAGCAAGCTGGTGCCGGTGCTGGGCGCCTTCCCCCTGCCTGTCGAGGTGATCCCGATGGCCCGCAGCCACGTGGCCCGCGAGCTGGTGAAGCTGGGCGGCGACCCGGTCTACCGCGACGGCGTGCTGACGGACAACGGCAACATCATCCTCGATGTGCATAACATGAACATCACCAACCCGGCGGAAGTGGAAGCGCAGATCAACAACATCGTCGGCGTCGTCACCAACGGCCTGTTCGCCGAGCGCCCGGCGGATCTGCTGCTACTGGGTACTCAGGAAGGCGTGAAAACCCTCAAGCGCTAAAGGTTGCGGGGCAAGGTTGATCCGGTTGAAGAGGACTTCCCGACCACCGAGATAACCCTGCCGTGCTCGTTACTGTGGGAGTGAGCTTGCTCACGAAGACTGCAGTGCAGCCGCTGAAAATTCAGCGGATGTACTACCCCTTCGCGAGCAAGCTCGCTCCCACAAGTCATTCGTCGCTCGCTCGATCCTCGCCAGATACGGCCGGATCAGCGCTTCTTGAACACATAAAACAGGTTCGGCTCGCTCACGACGTACAAGGTGCCGTCGTCCCCCATGGCGATGCCCTCGGCCTGGGGCACGCTTTTGCTCAGGCCCATGCTGCCCTTGGTCAGTGACACGTTGGCGACCGGCTTGCCTTCCGTGTCCAGTTCGAGAATCTGCCGCGACTCATCCGACAGCGCCAGCAGATGCCCGCTGCGCTCATCGAATTGCAGGCTAGACAGGTCGCGCACGAACAGGCCCGCATCCCGCTGCTTGCTGGACGTTACTTCCAGGATATTCGGGGAATGGGTTCCTGCGTCAGGAAAGCCGCGCACTTCGATGATCTGCACCGGCCGCCGCTCTTTGGCGACGAACAGCCGACGGCCCTGATTATCGTAGGCCAGGCCCTCAAAACCGTTGTTGCCGCCGGCGTCGATGCCAAGCGTCAGCTGCTCAGCATCGGCGGCGTCGAGGAATGTCGTGTCGTCATCCACGTGAACCTTGATCAGCCGCTGACTGTGCTCGTCACTGATGACGTAGATCCCGGGGCTGATGTACTCGACCGCTTCGGCATCACCGAATCCGGTCAGGGGGATTCGCCTGAGAATCCGCCCTTCCAGGCTCAACTCGACCAGCTCAGGGTCTTTGTTGGTGACGGTGAACAGGGTTTTGCGCTGCGGATCAAAGCTAAGGGCGGAGACGTTGGCCTTCAGGCCGTCGATGGCCTGCGCTTCAATCTCGACTTCGTAAGCGTCGAGACCAAGCGCCTGGGCGTCGCTGGACTGCCAGAACACGTACCAGTTGAACCAGAGCCGCTCGATGACCCGGTACTCGCGCGCCACGAAAAACGACGCGGTCAGCAGCAACAGGACAAGTAACGTGAGCACGACGCTCTGGAACGGGGAAACACGACGCATGCAGGGGGCTCGACTTCAGTGGGGCGGTTTTAATAGCACCGTATTCTGAAGCCAAACTGAAAGCCATATGACATCTCGTTTCGGCCTTACAGAGCTCAAGCGAGAGCGGGCAGACGATCAGGCCGATACCGGCCCGGCGTTACTGCCGCTTGAAGGTGTAAAACAGGTTGGGCTCGCTGACCATGTAAATGGTGCCGTTTTCGTCCATCGCTACCCCTTCGGCGCGCGGGATGGTCTCGCTCAGGCCATTGAACCCATGCAACAGCGTCATGAAGCTGACCTGATTTCCCTTGCCGTCCAGCTCCAGCAGCATATGCGACTCGGCGGACAGCACCAGCAAATGCCCGGTCTTCTGGTCCGCGTACAGGGACGACAGATTGCGCACGATCAGGTTGTCATTGATCAGCTTGCGCTTCTCGCCCTTCACCTCGCTGCTGCCATCGGCCTTCCAGCTGTACAGCGCCGGCGGACGCTCTTCGCCAAACAGGAACTGCTGATCCCGCGGGTCCCAGGCGATGCCTTCGAAGGCTTTGTTCTGATCCTTCGACGGACCGAGGTCGTACTTGGGGAAGTCGGCAATGTTCAGGGTTTTGGTTTCAGGGGTAACGTGAACGATGGTCATCAGGTGCTGGCGCTCATCGACGATGGCAATCAGCCCGTTGCCCAGAACGGCGACGCCCTCGGGGTTGCCCCAGCCCTGGAGCGGGATCTTGCGAATGACGTCCCCGGTCAGGGTGATCTCGGAAAGAAAGGGGTTTTTGCCCATCACCGAATACAGGGTCTTACTCACCGGGTCGTAGGACAGGTCCGAGGCCTCGTCCTTTTCCATGCCGGCCAGCGGCTTGGCGTCGATGTCGACCTTGTAATCCGGCAGCCATATGCCCGCCGCGCGCTCGGCCGGCGTGACATTGCGTTCGCGCAGCCATAACAGGCCGCGATCGTCCCAGTGCCAGGCCAGGGTCAGACCGGCGAGGATCACCAACGCCGCGATGAGCAGCCACCACCAACGGAAACGCAGACGGCTTTTGCGGTGTGTCAGCGGTGGGGCGTTATCGACCATCGAGGCAATCCTGAAAGGCAACTATCGGCACAGCGGCAAGGCGCTGCGGTCGGCGGGGGATTATCCAGATCCCATGTGAAAAAAACGGCAACCCGCGCAAACCGGTCAGGCTTTCACACAAGAAAAAGGCCACCTTCTTAGGGGCGGCCTGAATGTTCTTACCGGGTCACATCAGCGTACGTCGCTTTCGAAGCGGCTCTGGCCTGTCAGCTCGAGCACAATCTCATCGCCCACGTTGAAAGGCCCCACACCAGCGGGCGTGCCGGTCATGATCAGGTCGCCGGCCTGCAGCGAGAACTGCGAGGCCATGTGCTGGATCATCGGCACGATCGGGTTGAGCATGTGGCTGCTGTTGCCGTCCTGGCGGACTTCGCCGTTGATGGTCAGGCGGATGGCGATGTCAGTCAGATCGGGGTAGGCGTCAGCGGATACGAACGGCGCAATGACCGCCGCGCCGTCGAAGGACTTGGCGATTTCCCACGGCAGGCCTTTCTCTTTCAGCTTCGACTGCACGTCGCGCAGCGTCAGGTCCAGGCCCGGCGCGAAGCCGGAGATCGCGTCGAGGACTTCTTCGCGGCTCGGGCTCTTGCTCAGCGGCTTGCCGATCAGCACGACGATTTCGGCTTCGTAGTGCACCGAACCCCGGTCCTGAGGAATGCTGAAGCCACCCTCGATCCCGACCACGCAGCTGCCCGGCTTGATGAACAGCAGCGGTTCAGTGGGGACCGGGTTGTCCAGCTCCTTGGCGTGCTCGGCGTAGTTGCGGCCGATGCAGACAACTTTACCGAGTGGAAAGTGAACCTTGGTGCCGTCGACGTACTTGTGCTGATAGCTCATGAGCGCTCCTGAGAACTTGTTGTAATGGGGAACCGCTTACACCGCGAAAATTTTGCCGGGGTTCATGATGCCGTTCGGGTCGAACACCGCCTTAACGGCTTTCATGTATTCGATTTCCACCGGCGACCGGCTGTAGTGCAGGTAATCACGCTTGGTCATGCCGACGCCGTGTTCTGCGGAGATCGAGCCGTTGTAATTCTGCACGATTTCGAACACCCACTTGTTCACCGTTGCGCACTTGGCAAAGAACTCGTCATTGCTCAGGTTTTCCGGCTTGAGGATGTTCAGGTGCAGGTTGCCGTCGCCGATGTGACCGAACCAGACGATTTCGAAATCCGGGTAGTGCTGACCAACGATTGCGTCCACTTCAGCAAGGAACGCCGGGACCTTCGAAACGGTGACCGAGATGTCGTTCTTGTACGGCGTGAAGTGGGAAATAGTTTCAGAAATGTATTCGCGCAGTTTCCACAGGTTCTGCAGTTGCTGTTCGCTCTGGCTCATCACGCCATCCAGCACCCAGCCCTGCTCGACACAGTGCTCGAAGGTTTCCAGCGCGTGGTTGGCCACTTCTTCGGTAGTCGCTTCGAATTCCAGGAGTGCGTAAAACGGGCATTCGGTGTCGAACGGGGACGGCACGTCACCGCGCGCCATGACCTTGGCCAGCGCCTTGTCCGAGAAGAACTCGAATGCGGTCAGGTCCAGCTTGCTCTGGAACGCGTGCAGCACCGGCATGATGGCGTTGAAATCGGTGGTACCGAGCACCATCGCGGTGAGGTTTTTCGGCGCGCGGTCCAGTCGCATCGTCGCCTCGACCACGAACCCCAGCGTGCCTTCGGCGCCAATGAACAGCTGACGCATGTCGTAGCCGGTGGCGTTTTTGATGAGGTCTTTGTTCAGTTCGAGCAGGTCGCCCTTGCCGGTGACCACCTTGAGGCCCGCGACCCAGTTGCGGGTCATGCCGTAGCGGATCACCTTGATTCCGCCGGCGTTGGTGCCGATGTTGCCGCCGATATTGCTCGAGCCTGACGACGCGAAGTCCACCGGGTAATACAGGCCGTTTTCTTCCGCGAGATTCTGCAGCTGTTTGGTGACCACGCCTGGCTGGCAGATGGCAGTGCGATCCGTCAGGTTAAGTTCGAGCACCTGATTCATGTAATCGAAGTTGACGACCACCTCACCGTTGGCGGCAACAGCGGCGGCGGACAATCCGGTGCGGCCGCCCGACGGGACCAGCGCCACCTTGCGTTCGTTGGCCCAGCGGACGATGGCCTGCACCTGTTCGGTGGTCTTGGGAAAGACGATGGCGGTGGGCGCCGGGGCGAAATGTTTGGTCCAGTCCTTGCCGTAGGCTTCGAGGGAATCGGCGTCGGTCAGGACCTTGCCGGGCTCAACCAGGGTCTTCAGCTCATCTATCAGCGCAGGATGGGTCATCAACAGAACTCTCGAACAATTCATGGTCATCCTGAGAACGGCTCACGTCCAGGAATGGGGTGTTTCGCGGGGTGCATATGCTAGCATACGCCCCCCGCCAATCGAGCTTTCGGCCGATTTGCGCGCGCTTCACTTACTGCCATTCTCTCCGGGACACAGGTTTACGCAGATGAGCAAGACTTCCCTCGACAAGAGCAAGATCAAGTTCCTTCTTCTCGAAGGCGTCCACCAGTCCGCGGTCGACGTCCTCAAGGCCGCCGGTTACACCAGCATTGAGTACCACACCAAGTCTCTGCCGGAAGCCGAACTGAAGGAAAAGATTGCCGACGCTCATTTCATCGGTATTCGTTCCCGCACCCAACTGACTGAAGAACTGTTCGACAGCGCCAAGAAACTGGTCGCGGTCGGCTGCTTCTGCATCGGTACCAACCAGGTTGACCTGAACGCAGCCCGCGAACGCGGCATCGCTGTGTTCAACGCCCCCTACTCCAACACCCGTTCGGTGGCGGAGCTGGTGCTGGCCGAGGCCATCCTGCTGCTGCGCGGTATCCCGGAGAAGAACGCTTCCTGCCACCGTGGTGGCTGGATCAAGAGCGCGGCCAACTCGTTCGAGATTCGTGGCAAGAAGCTCGGCATCGTCGGCTACGGCTCGATCGGCACTCAGTTGTCGGTCCTGGCTGAAGGCCTGGGCATGCAGGTGTACTTCTACGACACCCTGACCAAGCTGCCGCTGGGCAACGCCACTCAGGTATCGAGCCTGAACGAGCTGCTAGGCATGTCCGACATCGTCACCCTGCACGTTCCGGAAACCAACGAAACCCAGTGGATGATCGGCGAGAAAGAAATTCGCACGATGAAGAAGGGCGCCATCCTGATCAACGCGGCGCGCGGCACGGTGGTCGAACTCGACGCACTGGCTGACGCGATCAAGGATCAGCACCTGATCGGCGCGGCCATCGACGTGTTCCCGGTTGAGCCACGCTCCAACGACGACGTGTTCGAAAGCCCGCTGCGCGGCCTGGACAACGTGATCCTGACCCCGCACATCGGCGGCTCGACCGCTGAAGCCCAGGCCAACATCGGGCTGGAAGTGGCAGAGAAACTGGTCAAGTACAGCGACAACGGTACGTCGGTTTCTTCCGTCAACTTCCCGGAAGTGGCCCTGCCGGCTCACCCTGGCAAGCACCGCCTGCTGCACATCCACGAGAACATCCCGGGCGTGCTGATGGAGATCAACAAGGTCTTCGCCGAAAACGGTATCAACATCTCCGGTCAGTTCCTGCAGACCAACGAGAAAGTCGGCTACGTGGTCATCGACGTCGACGCCGAGTACTCCGATCTGGCGCAAGAGAAACTGCAGCACATCAAAGGCACCATTCGTAGCCGTGTTCTGTTCTAAAACGCGGTTTCAGGGTGGTGGAAAAGAGACCTTCGGTTCTTTAACTGCACTTTTCTATCCTGAATAAACAATTAGCCCTCTGAAAAGAGGGCTTTTTTTTGCCCGCCAACAGCTCACCCTCATGCCTTGAGTTAGAAGCCGGGCAAGTACGGAGCGTCCTCAGATACTTCATTGCAGATTTGTAATGTTCAAATCATCCCGTCGTTATCTTCCAGTCGTCAAGATTGCGCCCACTGGCAGCTCTCGGATTTAAAAATATAAGCCAGGTCGACACGTCTAAAAGCAATCTGCCGATTCGTACGGAGCGCACATGACTCACCTTAGAAAAATGTCCCTCGCGGTTTTCTCAACGCTCGCGAGCGTCACGCCTGTTGCCGGTTTTGCAGAGGAGCAAAAAGAAGGGTTTATCGAAGGCAGTACGTTCAACGTTCTAAGCCGCACCTTTTATATGAACCGTGATAACCGTAAAGGGCAGTCGACTGCTACCGGGAACGGCTATTCCGAAGCAACGGCGCAAGGCTTTATCGCCAAATTCGAATCCGGTTTCACACAAGGTACATTCGGCGTGGGGGTGGATGCTTTTGCCTTGATGGGGATCAAGCTTGATACCGGCGGAGGCCGGAACGGATTTCAGAGCTCTTTCGACGTCTTGCCTGTCGATAACGACGGCGAGGCCGAGGACGAATACACCAAGCTGGGTGGCTCCGTGAAGGCACGGGCATTCGATACGGTCGTCAACGTCGGCGACGTATTCCCGTCGACCCCAGTCGTATCCTTTGGTGATTCGCGTGTTCTTCCCGAAAGCTTTCGGGGTGTCACAGCCACGAACAAAAGCATCAGCGGGTTGACCGTTCAGGGCGGTCGACTTCATTCGATGAGTCAGCCCCAGTCAACTTCAATCCGCGACAACTTCGCTACGTTCTACGCGGGTCCGGTCAACTCTCCATGGATTGGTTACTTCGGTGGTGACTACGATGCAACCGATCGGCTGACCCTGGGCCTGTACGGAAGCCGCCTGAAAGACGCGTGGGACCAGAAGTACGCCTCTGCCTCCTACGTACTTCCCCTTTCCGATCAAATGGCTCTGACCGGTAGCGTCAACTACTACAACGCAACCGATGAAGGCAAGAAGCTTCTCGGCAAGTTCGACAATGATATCTGGAGCGTGAAGGTCGCCCTGAAATATGGCTCTCACACCTTCGCATTGTCGCACCAGCGCAACCAGGGCGATGACGACTTTGACTACCTGAGACAGTCGGACTCGATCTACGTCGCCAACTCCATTCAATACAGCGACTTCAACTCGCCGAAGGAACGGTCTTGGATGGCGACCTACAACCTGGACATGAGCAACTTTGGAGTGCCAGGTCTCTCGTTCATGACCCGGTATGGCAAGGGTACAGACGCGGACTATTCCAACGCCAACAGCACGTACATGCGTCGAGACTCAGACGGTAATCCGCTCAAAGATCAAAAACGCTGGGAGCGGGATATCGAAGCGAAATACGTCGTCCAGACCGGCACGTTGAAAGATCTGTCGCTGCGCCTGCGCCAGGCGACCACAAGGGCTACTGCGTTTGAGTCGGACCTTGACGAGGTGAGGCTGATCGTCGAATACCCCATCAGCGTCCTCTGAGGGCTAACGGGCAGCCCCAGCCAAAGCGTCTTTAGGTGCCCTGATGGGCACCTTTTTTGTGCCGCAACAAAGGCGCCATTTATCCCGACAGTACGGCTTTTTTGAGGAAAAAAAAGCGGCCATGAAGGCCGCTCCGATGCTGAATTCAAACAGGGTAATGATGCATCAGCAAACAGTGTCAATTTTTGCCTCGGCAACCGCTCATGACCTGGTATTGCAACGTGTTTAACTCACCCTTGGCGTCTTCGTAGGTCATTAGTTTAGTCATCACTTTACAGACCCTCGTCTCCGGGGAGACTCGGACGACCTTCGCAATATCCAGCTTCATCCCATATTTATATTCAACAATAGCTGGTACAGGTTTATTTTCTCGGGCCGCATACTGAATGACCACTTCCTGATGTTCTTTGATGATGTTGTTCGCCACCGAGTCATCGCTTGCAAAGGCGTAAGAAGCGACGGGCGAAAGGATTGCAAGGGCAAAAATAAAGGATTTGGCAATGCGCATGTTTTGTCTCCGTTTAAGTGATGACCTAACTTAACCAATCAGCACTTACTGGAACGTTGCGCGAGAATTACCATTTGGAAATCTTGTCGCGGGCATGGGATTTAGCGGCGCTGCTCTTTCCTGACAGAATTGTAATTGTTCCCTCACGTTCCTGTTAGCCACCGCGACTTACTATTGCCTCAACTCCTGATGAGCCCAGACGCTGATCAGGTACTGCCATTCCACTCCATACGGTAACAACCATGAATCTCATCAAATCGTTGGTTCTGACGGTCGCCGCTCTCTCTAGCACTTCTCTGTTCGCCCAAGACGGCAGTGAGCGCTCAAATCATGCAGCTCAAAAAATGCGAATCGCGCAAGAAGTACGATTCAACGATAAAAAGGCTGCCACTGAATATGTCCGCGTTGAGGAAAAATCCCGCGCTGACGACGTGAAAAAGTCCGAAGGCTAATACCCTCCGGCAACCCTATTCACCTTTGGAAGCTCCCGAGCTCCTTTGGTTAAGGTGAATCTTTAAGCGCCCATTGGGCGCTTTTTTTTGCTTGTTTTTCGACGGCCCAAGGATGAACGGCCCTGCCAGACTGCATGTCATAGTCAGTTCAACCATTACCTCTCCCTGTCCATGAATCCCAAGGATCTCTCGATGAGCTCAGGTCACAGCCACGGCCAAGTGCGCGCAGGCCATGAAAAAATGCTTTTCATGGCGCTTCTTCTCACGACAGGTTTCATGATCGCCGAGGTCATAGGCGCCTGGATCACGGGAAGCCTCGCACTCTTGTCTGATGCCGCACACATGTTCACTGACTCGGCTGCCTTGGGTATCTCGCTGTTAGCCTTCCAGATTGCCAAGCGACCCGCCGACCGAAATCGAACATTTGGCTACGCGAGGTTTGAAATCCTCGCCTCTTCAGTCAATGCCATTCTGCTGTTCTTCGTGGCCATCTACATCTTGTACGAGGCCTACGAAAGACTCCTCACGCCTGCTCCCATCCAGTCGGTCGGCATGCTGGTCATTGCCACGCTGGGGCTCGTCGTGAACCTGATTTCCATGCGGATGCTGGGAAGTGCCAGCGGAGAAAGCCTGAATGTAAAGGGAGCCTATCTGGAGGTCTGGAGCGACATGCTCGGCTCGATAGGCGTAATTGTTGCGGCAGTCGTCATCTGGTTCACCGGGTGGGCTTGGGTGGACTCCCTCGTGGCAGCCGGTATCGGACTCTGGGTGCTGCCAAGAACCTGGACGCTTTTGCGTGAAAGCATGAACGTACTTTTGGAGGGTGTGCCCAATGGCATTGAGCTCAAAGAGGTTGAGCAGACCATTCTGGCGGTCGAGGGTGTCAAGGCGATCCATGATCTCCATGTGTGGTCAGTCACCAGCGGAAAGAACGTCATGAGCGTGCATGTGGTGATAGCGCAGGCGTCCCTGAACGGACAGGAAATCCTGGCCAACGTGACCACCTCCGTGAGCCAGGGCTTCGAAATCGACCACTGCACCATTCAACTCGAACATGATGGTTTCCATGATGACGAGCACAGCGCAGAAGGGCATGAACACCACGCGTGAAAAAGCTCGCGCCAGTCTCCCGGCGCGAGCTCTTCAACGGAGGAACGGAAAGAACGGTTAGTCCTCTTCTTTCCTGTGGGCCCATTGATAAAGCGCTGGCAGGACGAGCAGCGTCAGCGCTGTGGAGGAAAGGATTCCTCCAATGACCACGGTTGCCAACGGTCGTTGAACCTCAGCGCCTGTCCCCGTTGCCAAGGCCATCGGGATGAACCCCAGTGACGCGACTAACGCAGTCATCAACACTGGCCTCAAACGAGTGAGCGCACCCTCATTGATCGCGTCGCCCAGTGAGCGTCCCTCTTCACGCAAGTTGCGAATGAAGGCGATCATTACCAGGCCGTTCAGTACAGCCACGCCGGACAAGGCAATAAATCCAACCCCGGCCGAAATCGACAACGGGATGTCCCGTAGCCAAAGTGCAAGCACGCCCCCCGTCAAAGCAAATGGAATGCCTGTGAAAACCAGCAACCCATCTTTCAGGTTGTTGAACATCATGAACAGCAATGCGAGAACCATCAGCAAAGCCACCGGCACCACAATCTGGAGACGTTTGGCAGCCGATTGAAGCTGTTCAAACTGACCGCCCCAATCGGTCCAATAGCCAGGCGGGATTTTCACTGCGCTGTCGATGCTTACACCTGCTTCCTGAACGAACGAACCGAGGTCACGTCCGCGAACGTTGGCGCTTACGATCACCAGACGCTTCCCGTTTTCGCGACTGATCTGATTAGGCCCGAGTATCAGATCCAGCGTCGCCACTTGCGACAACGGGATGAAGTTGATTTGCTGATCGCTACTGCCCGCGGTAGCCGGAACCGGAATCAGCAAACTGGAAAGCCCGGCGACATCGGTTCGCATCTCATCCGACAGCCGCACAACCATATCGAACCGGCGGTCCCCTTCATAAAGAGTGCCGGCCCGACGACCTCCCACACCCGTAGCAATAGCGTCCTGCACGTCGCCCACGTTCAGACCGTAACGTGCGGCTTTGTCCCGATCGATGTTGATGGTCAACACAGGCAAGCCCGTCGTCTGCTCGACTTTGACCTCAGACGCGCCCGGCACTTTTTGCAGAGTGGCCGCGATCTGACTTGCCGTTTGATTCAGCACGTCCATGTCGTCGCCGAACACCTTCACCGCAACGTCGCTTCGTACCCCTGAAACAAGCTCGTTGAAGCGCAGTTGGATAGGCTGGGAGAACTCGTAGTTACTCCCTGGCACGCCCGCTGCCGCCTGCTGCAACTCTGCAATGAGCGACTCACGAGATTTGCCCGGATCTGGCCATTGGCTTTGTGGTTTCAGCATGACGTAGCTATCGGAAATGTTTGGCGGCATCGGGTCGGCAGCAATCTCTGCGGTACCTGTTCGAGCAAACATTCGTTCTACTTCAGGCACCTTTTCAACGATGGCTTTTTCAAGGCGCTTCTGCATTTCTACAGACTGAGTGAGGCTCGTGCCCGGCACCCTAAGGGCTTGCAGCGCAAAGTCACCCTCGCTCAGGCTGGGTACGAACTCACTGCCCATTCGGCTGGCGGTGAAGCCGGACAAGACGATCAGCACAAAGGCCATGCTGAAAGCGATCGCACGATGCTGCAGCACCCACGCCAGAACCGGTGCGTAACGCACCCGAGCCGTGCGCATGACGAAACCTTCTTCTTCCTTCACTTTGCCAGTCACGAACATCGCGATCGCGGCAGGTACAAAGGTGACGGAAAGGATCATGGCGCCCAACAATGCGATGACCACGGTAAACGCCATGGGATGGAACATTTTGCCTTCCACACCGGTGAGGGCAAAGATCGGCAGATAAACGACCATGATGATCAACTGGCCGAAAATGAGCGGTCTGCGAGCTTCTTTAGCGGCGGCAAACACTTCGTGAAAACGCTCGGTGCGCGTCAGCATCCGGCCGTACTTGTGCTGCGCATGAGCAAGCCTTCGAATCGCGTTTTCAACGATCACCACAGCCCCGTCCACGATGATGCCAAAGTCGAGCGCCCCCAGGCTCATCAGGTTTGCGCTGACCTTGTTGGCAAACATGCCGGTAAACGTGAACAACATAGCGAGCGGGATCACCATGGCGGTGATCAAAGCGGCGCGGATATTACCCAGAAACAGGAACAAAATTGCGATGACGAGAATGGCGCCTTCAATCAGGTTCTTCTTGACGGTCGCGATGGCCTTTTCAACGAGATTGGTACGGTCAAACACCGTCACCGCGTGGATACCCTGAGGCAGCGAGCGGTTGATATCAGCCAGTTTCGCAGCCACTGCTTGCGAGACCGTTCGGCTGTTTTCTCCGATCAGCATGAAAACCGTGCCCAGGACAACCTCACGCCCGTTCTCGGTAGCGGCTCCCGAACGCAGTTCCTGTCCGATACCCACATCAGCGACGCTGCTGACCCTGATCGGCGTGCCCTGGACGTTCGCGATGACGATGTTCGCGATGTCCTTCACCGTGCCGAGCTGGCCAGGTGCTCGAATCAACAGCTGCTCGCCCCCACGTTCAATGTAGCCGGCCCCGACATTGGCGTTGTTACGCTCAAGCGCGGCGACGAGATCGTTCAGCGTCAGCTTATAAGCAGCAAGCTTTTTGGGATCAGGCGCGATCTGGTACTGCTTGGCGAAACCGCCGATCGTGTTGATCTCGGCAACGCCGGGAACGTTGCGCAACTGTGGCTTGATGATCCAATCCTGAATGACTCGAAGATCGGTGGGTGTATAGGCGCTTCCATCCTCCTTCCTGGCGCCTTCTTCAGCCTCGACAGTCCAGAGAAAGATCTCGCCCAGGCCCGTTGAAATGGGCCCCATGACGGCCTCAACTCCTTCAGGTAATTGCTCCTTGGCAGTCTGGAGACGCTCACTCACCAACTGACGGGCGAAGAACAGATCGGTGCCGTCTTCGAAAATGACCGTCACTTGGGATAGACCAGAACGCGATAGCGAACGGGTCTGCTTCAGACCGGGCAACCCGGCCATACTCGTTTCGATGGAAAAGGTAACCCGTTGCTCCGTTTCCAGGGGTGAAAAGCCTGGAGCGGCGGTATTGATTTGAACCTGAACGTTTGTGATGTCAGGTACCGCATCAATAGGCAGTTTCTGATAACTGGCAATACCGAGCCCCGCCATCAGCAAGACAGCGAGCATCACGACAATGCGCTGCTCAATCGCGAATTGAATCAACCGTTCAAACATGGCGTTTTACTCTTGCGACGCAGGTCAATGGGCATGCTCGGCAGAGCTCTTACCCAGCTCGGACTTGAGGATGAAGCTGCCGGCAGAGGCCACTTGGGCGCCGGCGTCCAGGCCTTGGACGATTTCCACGAAGCCACCATCTCGGCGACCGACCTCCACGGCACGCAGCTGGAAACCTTCAGCATTGCGAACAAACACTGACGGCTTATCTTCCACTGTCTGAATGGCCGACTCGGGGAGGCTGACCGAGGCATTGGCTTTATCCGCCGCCACATCAACGGAGACGAACAGTCCGGGACGCCATGCGCCCTCGGGGTTATTCAGGATCACCCGCACAGCGGCAGCCCTGGTTTGCTCGCCAAGCAGACTTCCCACGTAACTGATCCGGCCTTCGACCTGAGCGTTAAGATCAGGTGCGCTGACCGTCACGGCTCGCCCGACTACCACGCGCTGCAAATCCTTTGGCGTCGCACCAAAGGTTGCCCAGACACGCGACAAGTCAGAAAGCGTGAAGGCTGCAGTGGCTTCGTTCACCACTTCGCCAATGCCGAGATGCTTCTCCACAACCACAGAGTCAAATGGGGCAATCAACTCATAGCGATTGCCGGCGGCTGCGTTGACACTGGCACCAATCGCGCTCAGTTTTTGCCGAGCGTTCGACCGGCTGATATCTGCCTCCTGGAAAGACTGGCGCGCAAGCAAGTAGTCCTGCTCGGCGGAAATCTTGTCCTCCCACAGTTTTTTTTCGCGCTGCATGGTCAAGCGAGCCAGCTCGGTTCTTCTCTGCGCGGCATTCAGTTCGCTGCGCATGTCCGTGATTTGCTGGCTTGCGATCACAGCGAGTACCTGCCCCTTCTTTACCGATTGGCCCAACTCGACTCTGACTTCATCAACGACGCCACTCACCCGTGGGACTACATGGGTCGTGCGGTCTTCGTCGAATCTGATCTCCCCTGGAAAAGTGACCGACGTATTCATCAACCTCGGCCCCGCCAGGGCAAGCTCGATGCCGGCTGCGTTTATTTGCTCCGGGGTCAGTTCAAGCTGGCCTTCCTCTTCATGGGATTCACCCTTGCCCTCGTCAGAATCTTCTCCACCGTGACCATCGCCTTCGGCGTGCGCCTCATTGCCTTCTTTGCCATGATCCTTGCCGGAAGGCTGGGACTCTGCAGCAACGGGGAGTCCTTGACGGGTGACCGTCAGACTGCTCAAACCGATGATGGCTATCACCACCAGTGCGGCGGTAATGCTCCGTTTTTTGTTCATGAATGCTCCCGGCGATCATGCGCTTGCACACAGTGCGATGCGCTCAATAAGTGCGTAAAAATAGCTTTAAGGATGAGTGCTGAATGGGCTGAGATCGCCGTAGATCCGCTCGACAGTGACCCTGGCGTCAGTGGCGTTGGCCAACGACTCCAGATATTGGCTTCGGGCATCGATCAGCGTGCGCTGAGCATCGAGAACTTCGAGGAAGCCGAACTTGCCCATCTCAAAGCCTCGGGTCGCCGCATCGACCGCGCTTTTGGCGGACGGCAAGATGACCTGATTGAAAGCCTCCACATCGAGTGTGGCCGTTACCCATTGGGCAAGGGCAGATTGAGTGGTGGTACGCAGTCTCAGCTCCACCGCATTACGCAGGTCGCGGGCTTGATCAGCGCGACGCGAAGCCGCAAGCACGTTTCCCTGATTCCTGTTGAAAAGCGGAAGGGGCATCGAAAAACCAACCACGTTGACACGCTCGCGATCCTCGCGGGTGTATTGGCTGCCAATGCTGACCGTGAGGTCCGGGATGCGCTGCGCACGCTCCGAACCCAATGATGCGTCTCGCTGTTCAATCTGAGCCTGGGCCAGGCGCAGCTCGGCAGACCGATCGATTGCGGTGAGTATTTTCGCAGCGAGTGGCGCCTTGCCCGGGGACAGATCGGCGTATTCCAGGCTATCGAAGGTCGCCGATGCGGAGCCGGTTGCACGGGCGAGGTCGCGATAGCTATTAGCTTTCAACGTTTGTGCGCGTCGAACCAGCAGGTTGGTCTCGGACAACTGGACTTGCGCACGGGTAGCCTCTACCGGCGATGATTTACCGGCACGCACACGGCCCTCGGCGATCTCAAGCCCGCGCTCAGCCAGGGAGTGAGATTGTTGCGCCAGATCCAGCCCCGTTTGAGCTCGAACGGCGGCGTAAAACGTCTGAACCACTTCGGCACGTAGCTCGTTCCCGCGACGCTCCAGCTCGATTTGAGCAGCGTCCTGGCCACGGCTCGCGACATCGATACGCGCTCCTCTCTTGCCGCCGAGCTCCAATGCCTGACTCAGCATGACGGTCGTGGTGCTGGTACTACGACGGGTGTCTTCCGCTTCCCAGGAAACCACCGGGTTCGGCATGAGCCCAGCCTGCTGTCTATCACCTTCGGCGATCCCTATCTCCCTTCGAGCGGCAGCAAGATCAGGGTTTTCAGCAAATGCCGACTCAATGGCTTGGGGCAAGCTCAGACTCTGAGCAACGACAACACCAGGTGCGGCGAGAGGCAGCAACAACACGCAAAATGCACCCAGCCTCATCGAAGAGGTCATGGATAATCGTCTATGTCCGAGCACAGTCGCACTTCTCCAGTTGCATAAACCACCCAATTAAAAATAAACAGGTATAACGCCAGCTCTGAAGCCAGGGTTTGATGGGCGGACTTTATGTAATAGGAGTTATCAGAGGGATGACTGGAAAATTACAATTACGTTATCTACAAAAACGAAAAACCTTTTGAAACTACAATCTCGAGCCGATGTGTTTTAGCCTTGGCTGAAACGTGCTGCAACATGTGCACCCTTGCACTATTTTGCGAGATCTCGTGAGTGGTGAATGACTGAAGTCAGCGCTGTCAGGGAGATGCGACATAACGTCGCCATACCCCGAAAACCTGAGCCTTTCGGCTGGTCACGCTTGACCCTGTAGCGACTACAGGGATAAGAATTTGCTTTGCATCCAAAGGGTTGTGAAAAATTCGTCAATAAAACTATAGAAAAATAGTTAACCCAACGACCTATTTGGCAACTGACTACTTAATTCAAACAGGAAATCCTGCCATGCGAATCCTTGTTGTAGAGGACGAGCCCAAAACTGCCGAGTATATGCATCAGGGACTCACGGAGAGCGGCTATGTAGTTGATGTCGCAAACACCGGCCTCGATGGTCTTTGTCTCGCTCAGCACCAGGCATACGATATTGTGATACTGGATGTAAACTTGCCAGAAATGGAGGGTTGGGAGGTACTGGCCCGGCTGCGAGAAACAAGTAATACCAGAGTGATGATGGTGACCGCTCGCGGGCGGCTCGATGAAAAAGTCCGAGGCCTGGAAATGGGAGCTGACGACTATCTGGTCAAACCTTTCGAGTTTCCAGAACTGCTTGCACGGGTTCGAACCTTGATGCGCCGGAGTGAACAAGCGGGACTGCCCGAAGTGCTGCGCGTCGGCGACCTTGAACTGGATCAAGGCAGGCATAGAGCGTTCAGGGGCACTCGGCGCATCGATCTGACGACTAAAGAATTCGCCCTCCTGCACGTGCTCATGAGACACAGCGGAGAGGTGATGTCGCGGACTCAGATCATCTCCCTGGTGTGGGACATGAATTTTGACTGCGATACCAATGTTGTCGAGGTATCGATCAGGCGACTGAGGGCCAAAATAGACGATCCTTTTGATCAGAAGTTGATTCATACCCTTCGCGGGGTTGGCTACGTGTTGGAAGCTCGCGAATGAGACCCACGCGACTCTCGACGAAGCTCGGCATCACTGTCACAGCGATGAGTGCTGTATTGGCATTGGTCATGGCGACGTTCGCCTATGCATCTATTTCGCGCCAGTTGGATGTCCAGGCAAAAGATGGGCTGACAGAGAAGTTAGCGCAGGTTGAACACAGTCTCGCCGAAAGCTCCGCAACGGCAGCGGACATCGTGCTTCATCCCCATAACCTGCGTGATCAAATCGTCGGTCACGACAATTTGACCCTCACCATCATGGACTCGAGCATTCCACGAAAGCAGCTGCTGATCCTTGGAAACGATGACGCGGTCGAGTTACCGATACCCAAAACAGGGAGCCGATCACTGGAGTTCCAGCGACTGGATTCCTCCGATGGCCATGACTTGTTGATGGCGCATAAGCTGATTCGACTCAAAAATGACCAACAGATTCTGGTCATGCTGACCCTCGATAGAAAAAGTGATGTCACCTTACTCAACGCTTATGTGAAGTCCACGCTGATCGCATTGCCTTTTATTTTGCTCCTGGTGGGTGGCTGCGCATGGTGGGTAGTTCATCGCGGACTCAAACCGCTCAGGGCATTGCGCAAGGTTGCAGAGAGGGTATCCGCCCGCGACCTCTCGCACAGGATGAAGGTACACGGTCTGCCTGAAGAGCTGAGCGACCTGGCCCATGCGGTCAATTTCATGCTGCACCGCTTGGACGGCGACGTTCAGCAGCTCGCCCAGTTCTCGGACGATCTGGCACATGAACTGCGCTCGCCGATGAATAATCTAATGGGCACGGCTCAAGTGACTCTGTCCAGGGAGAGGCCTCCGGCGGAATACAAGCAAGTACTCGAATCGTGTACCGAAGAGCTTGAGCGACTGTCTCGTATGGTCTCCCAGATGCTGTTTTTAGCCAGCGTCAGCCAACCGTCTGCGCCGCTGACGTTCAGTTCAATTGATCTGCGAGAAGAAGCAGAAAAGGTCGCGGAGCTTTTTGCGATGTCAGCGGAAGAAAAGAAGATGTCCGTTGTGGTGCAGGGAGATGCAAAGGTCTCCGGTGATCGTCTGATGATCCAGCGCGCCATTTCAAATCTACTTTCGAATGCCATCAGACACGGGACAGCCGGCACTCCCGTTACGCTCAGCCTTTCAACCCTGAAAGAGGAAGTTTCGCTGGCGGTACGCAATACAGGCGAAGGGATTGAAGCGGAACACCTTCCTCGCCTGTTTGATCGCTTCTACAGGGTTCATGCAAGCCGCTCCCGGCAGCAAGGTGGGACAGGGTTAGGACTTGCCATCGTGCGCTCAATCATGAGCTTGCACGAAGGACGCGTAGCGGTTGAAAGCAAACCTGGGGATGTCACAACATTCAGCCTGATCTTCCCTATTCCCGCTTAGATCATTGCTGCTCTTTTTACTGTCTGAGGCTATGCGCGCGATCCCCTCTACCTTTTTCCGGTCTTGAGTATGCGGCGTACCAACCTGTAGAACGCCATCCATGGCCTCTGCGGATACGCGTTATTTGACCGTAATGGTGATCTTCTGCGACTCGACCGGCGGGTTCAGCGGGACGTGGTTCTTGTCGCCCACAAGCAGTTGCAGAGTGTGCTGGCCCGGCGTGAGGTTCAGCTCGGTTTCGGTCTGGCCCTTGCCGAAGTGGCGGATGTTGTCGGTGGTCGGCAGCGGCGCGGTCATGTCGGGCTGATCCTTGACGTCGATCAGCAGGTGGTGATGACCGGTGTCCGGCACGTCAACGCCGGCCGGGGCAACGCCCATGCCCTTGAGGCCGAACTGCACCTTGAAGGCGCCATTGACGGTCGCGCCGTCTTTGGGCGAGATGATGTAAACCTCGGCGCCTGCGGGCGATGCCGTGCGAGGGATGTCGGCGGCCTGGGCCAGCAAGCTCGCCCCCAGCAGCAGTCCGGTGAGGGCAGTTCTAGCGAATAACGTCTTCATGATCTCTCCGTTTTTATCGATGTGCGGCTGGCGGGTTCGGGAGTCGAAGCCTCTTCACCCCGACAGACAACCGCTCGGGACCGACCTTTACCTTAGCTGCGGTTGGCGGCCAAGTGTCTCGGTGAGTGATTTGATGTAGAAGATTTCATGTTGAGCCGATGGGGAGTCACACAGCAACCACAACCGCTGCGGGAGCCGTCACGCCTCTGTCGCGCAGCAAACACCGTCCATGTGGGAGTGAGCTTGCTCACGAAGGCGGCATTTCTGACGCTAAATATGTAGCGGATGTCTGGGCCTCTTCGCGAGCAAGCTCGCTCCCACGGGATCGGGGGTCGGCTTGCAATTTCCGGCTGCCGCAAGGTCAAGCGCGTTTCGCTACAGCTCGAACGGCTCGTTCCCGCGCCGCCTGAACCAGCCGGTCAGCGACAGTCGCTCGCGGGTCGACGGCATGACTTCGTGGGGCATGTCGCCCGAGAGGAACACCACCAGGCAGCCGCCGGAGGGCTGCACGTCATACTCGACGCCGCCCTTCAGGTACATCCGCAACTGGCCGCCATGCTCTGGCAACCAGCCGTCATTGAGGTAGACGACCGCCGAGACCATGCGTTTGTCGTCATCGCGAAAACGGTCCACGTGCTTGAGGTAGAAGGCCCCTGGCGGATAGAGCGCGAAGTGGCTTTCGTAATCCTCAAGGCCCAGAAACAGGCCCCGGTTCAGCGCCTGACGCAGGCTCTCCATCAGGTCCAGATAGCGATCGCACGGCTCGGCCTGCCCCGCTTCCAGCCACTGAATGTGATCGCCGCGAATCCCCTCCCGAACCTCCTGCGCCGGCCCGCGCCCCACCGCAGCAGGTGCGAGCTCGCCCTGAACGGCACGCGTGCGGCACTCAAGCGCCAGCTCGCGGGTCAGGGTGTCGGGCAGGAAGATGTTCTGCTGCGACCAGCCACGCTCGGCCAGGTCGTCGACGATTCGCAACAGCAGCGGGTGATCAGGGGATATGCGCATGGCGCGCATAGTATCCATACGCCGATTAATCCGACAGAGCCTGCAGTCCGGCGAATGAGGAATATTTTTGCGGGGTTGAATACGCCCGGCGGTTTTGCCCCACTGCTGATCGAACCCACGGTTTTTAGCGGGGTCTGGCAAGTGTTAACTCGACAAATCCCCGCTGCCCCACCGAGAATGGCGGCCTGCCGACAGGAGTCTCTAATGCGCCGTCTGTTTTTCCTGCTGTTGATGTTCTGCACTTTGCCCGCTTGGGCAGACGGCCACGATCAGCTGTACACGCTCGCCGGCTGGCCGGAACAACGCGCTCATTTTGTCGATGCCTTGAAAGCCGCTCAGCAGCGTTACCGCAACAGCCTTCCACCGGCCGTGTTCGACGCTCTGGTGAGCAACAGCAATCAGCGTTTCGCGCCCCAGGCGATGGACCAGCGCGGGGAGCAAATGCTGCGCCAGACGTTGCAAGACCCGAACCCTGCACTGCAGTTTTTCCAGTCGCCCCTGGGCCGCAAGATCGTCAACGCCGAGCTCACCGCGACGCGCCCGGACCAACTGGCCAAAAACGCCCAAGGCCTGCCGCACATCCAGGCCGACGACAACCGCCTGCTGATCATCGGCCACCTGGCCAACGCGCTCCCCGCCAAGGAAGCCGGCGCCGAGGTCAGCATGGCGATTGCTGGCGTCGCCGCCGACAGCCTGAGTTCAATGATTCCAGGCCTGATGGGCGGCGGAACGACCCAGGCGATGCTCGACAGTCAGCGTCAGCGGCTCATGGGGCAGATCGGCAAAGACGTGAACAACACGCTGCTTTACGTGTACCGCGACCTGTCGGACGGCGAGCTGGACGAGTTCGCGACCTTCGCCGAGTCCAACGAGGGCAAGGCCTACTACAAGGCCGCGCTGGCCGCCGTTCGCGCGGGATTGGCGGTCGGGCAGACTGTCAAATAACGTCAGTGGGATCGACTTCAGTCGGGAAACCCGCCCTCCGAGCCCTACCCCATCCGCTGCGTCAGAAACTCAAAAAACCGCGCCCGCAGCGCGGGTGACTCGTTCACCAGGTGATGCCGCGCTTCGGGCAGCATGAAGATCTGCGGCTCGGCGAACTTATCCTTGAGCACTGGCAGATTATGTCTCCAGTCCACGGTCATGTCCGACTCGCCCTGTATGATCAGCGGGCTGCGGCGGCTGCGCGGCGCGCGCTCTATGCGCTCGATCCATTTGGCCAGCGCGCCCACCCAGACGGTCGGCAAGCGCCGGGGCTGCAACGGATCCGCCAGCAGGAACGGCAGAAAGGTCGGGGCGTTGGAGTTTTCGCTGAAGCGCCGGTCGATGGCTTTGACGAAGCCGCGCAGCAGGTAGTAGCTGAGTTTCGACAAGGCCCAGCCGCGCGGCCGCACCAGCGGCGCCAGCAAGATGGTCTGACCCTGCGCCGGGCTGGCGTCGCCGTGATGCAGCAAGTGATCGATGACAATCGCGCCGCCGGTGCTTTGCCCGCACAGGTGCCACGGCTGCGGCAGGTTGAGGCTTTCGGCTTCGATAAACAGCCGATCCAGCACGGCCTGATACTCCGCGAAGTCGGTAATGCTTGCCCGCGCCCCACTGGACAGTCCATGGCCCGGCAGGTCGCAGGCTATCACCGCCAGCCCAAGCTCCAATGCCCAGTCGATGACGTGACGATACAAGCCGATGTGATCGTAAAACCCATGCATCAGCACCAGCGTGCCGACCGGCTGTTCGGGCATCCACAGCTGAGTGACGATGTCGTAACCGCCCACTTCAACGCGCCCAATCCGGCTGCTGATCAAGCCATTCGGGCCAAGCGCGTTTAGGCCGTAGAAACGCTGATAAGCCTGGGCCTCTTCAGATGGCGCTTGCGACACGCTTAGCGGCAACAGCTCAGCACGCAGGTGATCGGGATCGAACGTGTCAGACATCGGAATACCAGATGAGGTGTGTGTGGGAAGCGGCCGCACGGAAGTGTCATCTGTCCGCTGCGGCGTGGCAAGTTACGCGACCTAAATCCGTGAGCGGGCTGTCTACCCAGTCGCGAGACAAATCTGTAGCCTGCAAAACCTTCACGATTCTCATTTGAGCCCCCGGATGAAACGCAGCCTTTATTTCGTCGTCGCAGTGTTGGTGCTCATCGGGGGCGCGGGCGCCTGGTACATCCACGGCAAGCAGCCGGTCCGCGATGGCGAGATGACCCTGACAGGCCTCCAGGCCCCGGTCACCGTGCGTTACGACGAGCGCGGCGTGCCGCATATTCGTGCCGACAACCAGGACGATTTGTACCGCGCTCTGGGCTATGTCCACGCTCAGGACCGCCTGTTCCAGATGGAAATCCTGCGCAGGCTGGCGCGCGGCGAGCTGGCTGAAGTCCTCGGTCCCAAGCTGGTCAACACCGACAAGCTGTTCCGTAGCCTGCGCATCCGCGAGCACGCCGATGCCTATGTCGCGCGCCAGGACAAAAACACGCCGGCGTGGAAGGCGCTTCAAGCGTATCTGGACGGCATCAATCAATATCAGGCGACGCATTCCAAGCCGATCGAGTTCGACGTCCTGGGCATTCGCGAGCGGCCGTTCACGGCGCAAGACACCCTTAGCGTCGGCGGGTATCTGGCGTACAGCTTTGCGGCGGCGTTTCGCACCGAGCCTTTGATGACCTACGTGCGGGATCAACTGGGCCCGGAATACCTGAAAATCTTTGATCTGGACTGGCAGCCGAAAGGCGCGCTTGGACAATCTTCCGGGGGCAGTCAAACGCCCGCGCTGACCGGCAACGACTGGAAAGGCCTCAATGACTTGGCACTGCTCAGCCAGCAGGCGCTTGAGAAAGCTGGCCTGCCGCAGTTCGAGGGCAGCAATGCCTGGGCGGTGTCCGGCAGCCGCACCCAGAGTGGCAAACCGCTCCTGGCGGGTGATCCGCACATTCGTTTCTCGGTGCCGGCGGTCTGGTACGAAGCCCAGCTGACCGCGCCAGGTTTCGAGCTGTACGGGCATTTTCAGGCGCTCAACCCCTTCGCGCTGCTCGGCCATAATCTGGATTTCGGCTGGAGCCTGACGATGTTCCAGAACGATGACCTGGACCTGATCGGTGAAAAGACCAACCCCGATAACCCCAACCAAGTCTGGTACCACGGCGCCTGGGTGGACATGACCTCACGCACCGAGCAGATCGACGTCAAGGGTCAAGCCCCCGTCACGATCACCTTGCGTCAGTCACCCCACGGCCCGATCGTCAATGACGCGCTGGGCGCCAATGGGGCGCAACAGCCGAGCGACACGCCGATTGCGATGTGGTGGTCGTTTCTCGAGTCGGACAACCCGATCCTGCAGGGCTTCTACGAAGCCAACCGCGCCGACACGCTGGAGAAGATGCGCAGCGCCGCCGAGAAGATTCAGTCGCCGGGCCTGAACATCGTCTACGCCAACGCCAAGGGCGATATCGGCTGGTGGGCGGCGGCGCAGTTGCCGAAGCGGCCTGCGGGGGTCAATCCGACGTTCATTCTCGACGGCAGCTCCGAGCAGGCTGACAAGAACGGTTTCTACCCTATCAGCGACAACCCGCAGGAAGAAAACCCGGCGCGGGGTTATATCGTCTCGGCGAACTTCCAGCCGGTGTCGCCCACGGGGATGGAGATTCCGGGCTACTACAATCTCCCCGAGCGCGGTCGCCAGCTGAATAACCAGTTGAGCGACGACAAGGTGAAATGGAATCTGGAGAACAGCAAGGCGCTGCAGCTCGGCACGCGGACTGACTACGCCGAGCAGATTCTGACGCCGTTGATTCCGGTGCTGCGCCGCGTGGTGAGCGAGCCGGAGGAGCACGATCTGCTGGAGCGCCTGGCCGCCTGGAACGGTGACTACTCCGTGGATTCGGTGGGGGCGACGCTGTTCAATCAGTTCCTGTTCAATCTGACCGATCAGGTGTTCCATGACGAGCTGAGCGACGGGATGTTCACGACGCTGCTGTCGACACGACTCATTGACCTGGCCCTGCCGCGACTGGCTGCCGACGCCGATTCGCCGTGGTGGAACAATCGCCATTCTCGAGAGCCCGAGAGCCGCGGCAACACGGTGAAGGTCGCCTGGCACGCAGCGGTCTCACATTTGAAATCGCTGTACGGGCAGAACCCGGATGAATGGACCTGGGGCAAGGCGCACACGCTGACCCACGAGCATCCGCTGGGCAAACAACCGCCGCTGGACATGCTGTTCAACGTCGGGCCATTCGCGGCGCCGGGTACCCATGAGGTGCCGAACAACCTGTCAGCAAGCATAGGCCCCGCGCCATGGCCGGTGACTTACGGCCCATCGACGCGCCGCCTTATCGACTTCGCCGACCCGGCCCACGCCCTGGGGATCAACCCGGTGGGCCAGAGCGGCGTGCTGTTCGACAAGCACTACGCCGATCAGGCGCAGCGCTACGTCAACGGCGAGTACGCGCCGGAGCGGTTCAGCGAAGGAGATGTGGCGGGGAACAGCAAAGAGGCGTTGCGGTTAGTGCCGGGGCATTAACCCATCACCGCAAATCTATAGCGCACGCACTGGCCTCTTCCCGGCTAAAGCCGGTCCCACTAACAGCATCGCGTGCATCCAGTGGGGCTGGCTGGAGTCCCAACTTGTGGGACCGGCTTTAGCCGGGAAGGCGTAGTGCGTTACGCCGCAAATCTATAGCGCACACACCGGCCTCTTCCCGGCTAAAGCCGGTCCCACTAACAGCATCGCGTGCATCCAGTGGGAACATCTCACTGGAGCAGTGATCGGGATCAAACCGACTCAACCACCTTTGCACGACGCAGGTCCGGCTGTTTCCAACCGTCTGCCGCAGCTTCTTCGATGGCTAGCTGGATGGCGCGTTTGCGGTTGTTTTCCGCGCGGCGGCTGAAGAACCAGACCAGGAAGGTCGCAATCGACACCGCCAACAGAATCAGACTGGCAATCGCGTTGATCTCAGGCTTCACGCCCAGGCGCACCGCCGAGAACACTTCCATCGGCAGGGTCGTCGACCCCGGGCCGGAGACGAAGCTCGCCAGCACCAGGTCGTCCAGCGACAGCGCGAAGGACATCATCGCCCCCGCCGCCAGCGATGGCGCGATCATCGGGATGGTGATCAGGAAGAACACCTTCCACGGCCGCGCACCCAGGTCCATTGCTGCTTCTTCGATGGACATGTCCAGCTCACGCAGACGCGCCGACACCACTACCGCCACATACGCCGCACAGAACGTCGTGTGGGCGATCCAGATGGTGACGATGCCGCGCTCCTCCGGCCAGCCGAGCAGCTGCGCCATCGCCACGAACAGCAGCAGCAGCGACAGACCGGTGATCACTTCCGGCATCACCAGTGGCGCCGTGACCAGACCGCCAAAGAACGTCTTGCCCTTGAACCGGGTGATCCGCGTCAGCACGAACGCCGCCATCGTACCCAGCGCCACTGCAGCGATCGACGTGTAGAGGGCGATTTCCAGCGAGCGCATGACCGCGCTCATCAGTTGGGTGTTGTCGAGCAGCCCGACGTACCACTTCACCGACCAGCCGCCCCAGACCGTTACCAGCTTGGAGGCGTTGAACGAGTAGATCACTAGAATGACCATGGGCGCGTAGATGAAGATCAGGCCCAGTACCAACATCAGGTTCGAGAATCGGAAGCCTCTCATGCCTTGCCCTCCAGCTCTTTGGCCTGACTGCGGTTGAACAGAATGATCGGTACGATGAGGATCAACAGCATGACCACTGCCAGCGACGACGCTACCGGCCAGTCACGGTTGTTGAAGAATTCCTGCCAGAGCACTTTACCGATCATCAGCGTCTCGGGGCCGCCCAGCAGTTCCGGGATGACGAACTCGCCCACCACCGGAATGAACACCAGCATGCAGCCAGCGATGATGCCGTTCTTGGACAGCGGCACGGTGATTTTCCAGAAGCTGTTAAACGTGCTCGAACCCAGGTCCGATGCGGCTTCCAGCAGGCTCTGATCGTGCTTCACCAGATTCGCGTACAGCGGCAGGATCATGAACGGCAGATACGAGTACACCACGCCGATGTACACCGCGAGGTTGGTGTTGAGGATCTGCAACGGCTCGCTGATCACACCCAGCCACATCAGAAACGCGTTGAGCAGGCCGTTGTTGCTGAGGATGCCCATCCACGCGTAAACGCGGATCAGGATCGCGGTCCAGGTCGGCATCATGATCAGCAGCAACAGCACCGTCTGCATCTCTTTGCGGGCGATGGAGATCCCATAGGCCATCGGATAGCCGATCAACAGGCACAGCACGGTGCTGATGAACGCCATCTTCAACGAGCCGAGATACGCCGAGATGTACAAATCGTCACTGGTCAGCAGGGCGTAGTTGGCGAAGTTGAGCACGATGTCGAGCTTCTGCTCGACGTAGGTGAAGATCTCGGTGTACGGCGGAATCGCCACGTCCGCTTCAGCGAAGCTGATCTTGATGACGATCAGAAACGGCAGCGCGAAAAACAGAAACAGCCACAGGAACGGCACGCCAATAACGGCCTGGCGCCCGGTGGGTTTTATTCGATTGAAAGCCCGTTTTATTTTTCGGATTTTCATGAGCGCAATACCACGCCGCTGTCGTCTTCCCACCAGACGAAGACTTCATCGTCCCAGGTCGGACGTGTGCCCTGACGTTCGGCGTTGGCGACGAACGACTGCACCAGCTTGCCCGACGGCAGTTTCACGTAGAACACCGAGTGACCGCCCAGATAGGCGATGTCGTGAACCTTGCCCCGCGACCAGTTGTGTTCGAACGTCGGCTGTTCGGTGGTCACCAGCAGCTTTTCAGGACGCAGCGCGTAGGTAATCCGCTTGTCTTCCACCGACGTGGTGACGCCATGGCCGACATAGATTTTGCGTTCCAGCTCAGGGCTGCTGATCAGCGCATGGCCTTCCATGTCTTCGATGACTTCGCCATCGAACAGGTTGACGTTGCCGATGAACTCGCACACCAGGCGGCTGGTGGGCGTTTCGTAGATATCGATCGGGCTGCCGATCTGCGCGATCCAGCCCAGGTGCATGATCGCAATGCGCTCGGCCATGGTCATGGCCTCTTCCTGGTCGTGGGTCACCATCACACAGGTCACGCCAACGCGCTCGATGATTTCCACCAGCTCCAGTTGCATCTGCGAACGCAGCTTTTTATCCAGTGCGCCCATGGGTTCGTCGAGCAGCAGCAGTTTCGGCTTCTTGGCCAGCGAACGCGCCAGTGCCACACGCTGGCGTTGTCCGCCCGACAGCTGGTGCGGCTTGCGCTTGGCGTACTGGGTCATTTGGACCAGCTTGAGCATCTCGGCCACGCGGGCTTCGACTTCGGCCTTGGGCAGCTTGTCCTGCTTGAGGCCAAAAGCGATGTTGTCCGCCACGGTCATGTGCGGAAACAGCGCGTAGGACTGGAACATCATGTTGATCGGACGTTCGTACGGCGGCATGTCGGTGATGTCGACGCCGTCGAGGTAAATGCGGCCTTCGGTCGGGCGTTCAAAGCCGGCAAGCATGCGCAGCAGGGTGGATTTCCCCGAGCCGGAGCCGCCGAGCAGGGCAAAGATTTCACCCTTGTTGATCTGCAGAGACACGTCGTCCACAGCAATCGTCTCATCGAACTTTTTCGTGACCCGATCGATTTTGACCAGCACCTGTTTCGGTTGCTGACCACCCTCAAGGGATTTCTTGTAGGCGCCGGAGGCAACTGCCATGGGTGAAACTCCCAACTGTTTTTGCGCCCGGCCAATGGGGCCGGGCGCCAAGGTCTTTATTTACCGGTTTTGATCTTCGTCCAGCTGCGCGTCATGACACGCTGGATCTTGGGAGGCAGCTCGGAGTTGACGTACAGGCGCTCCTGTATCTCCTTCGAAGGGTAAACCGCCTCATCGTTGCGAATTTCCTGATCCATCAGCTCGCCCGAAGCCGGGTTCGGGTTGGCGTAACCCACCTGATCACTGACCTTGGCGATCACGTCGGGCTTGAGGATGTAGTTGATGAACGCGTGAGCGGCCTTCACGTCCGGCGCATCCGAAGGGATGGCGAGCATGTCGAACCACAGGTTGCCGCCCTCTTTCGGGATCGAGTAGGCGATGTTGACGCCTTTGCCGGCTTCTGCGGCACGGGCCTTGGCCTGGAAGACGTCACCGGAGAAACCGGCAGCGATACAGATGTCGCCGTTGGCCAGGTCAGTGATGTATTTGGACGAGTTGAAATAGGTCACGTAAGGGCGGACTTTGAGCAGCTTGGCTTCGGCGGCCTTGTAGTCTTTCTCGTCGGTGCTGTTCGGACTCAGCTTCATGTAATTGAGGACTGCGGGGATCATCTCGTCAGCCGAGTCGAGGAACGCGACGCCGCACTTCTGCAGCTTCTTGATGTTCTCAGGCTCGAACAGAATGGCCCACGAATCGATAGTGTCGACGCCCAAGACTTCCTTGATCTTGTCGACGTTGTAGCCGATGCCGTTGGTGCCCCACAGATAAGGCACGGCGTACTGGTTGCCCGGGTCGTTTTTTTCCAGGCGCTTGAGCAGTTCGGGGTCGAGATTGGAGTAGTTCGGCAGCTGTGATTTGTCGAGCTTTTGAAACGCCCCGGCCTTGATCTGTTTGCCGAGGAAATGGTTGGACGGCACGACCACGTCATACCCGGTATGACCGGCCAGCAGCTTGCCTTCCAGGGTTTCGTTGGAATCGAACACGTCGTACTTGGTCTTGATCCCGGTGGTGGACGTGAAGTCCTCCAGCGTCGTGGTGCCGATGTAATCGGACCAGTTATAAATGCGAACGGTGGAATCCGCGTAGGCACCGGCCGCGAGCGTCAGCCCGGCGCCGAGCAGCAAGCCTTTTGAAAATAAAGAAATAGACACGTGTGCAGTCCTTTTTTAGTAGGTGGGCCTGTTGCCCGTACCGATGACAGTAACGACTGCCTGTGACCCATCCGGCGCGCAACTTACCTTCGATAAACCCTTCTCGCAAAAAAACTTTTTGTGACGCGGGTGTCATGACGGCTGACGCCAAACCTGCAGGAGTGCGCCTGCTCGCGATTGCGGTGTGTCAGTCATGCATCCGGCTCAGGCAAACCGCATTCGCGAGCAAGCTCGCTCCCACAGGTGCGCCGTACGAAACGACGCACCCGGTCAGGCTTATTTACCCGATTTGATGTTGGTCCAGCTGCGTGTCATCAGGCGTTGAGTCGCCGCCGGCAAGTCGGCGATCGCATACAACTTGGCCAGAACGTCCGCCGGCGGGTAAACGCCCGGGTCAGACGTGATGTCCTTGTCGACGAACTCGGTTGCCGCCTTGTTGCCGTTCGGGAAGTGCACGGAGTTGGTGATTTCAGCCATCACCTTCGGTTGCAGGATGAAGTTCATGAACTTGTAGGCGCCTTCAACGTTTTCGGCATCTTTCGGGATGGCGACCATGTCGTAGAAGCTGCCTGCACCTTCTTTCGGAATGTTGTAACTGACTTTGACCTTGCCGCCTGCTTCTTCAGCACGCGCCTTGGCCTGGTAGACGTCACCCGAGTAACCCACGGCTACGCAGATGTTGCCGTTGGCCAGGTCCGAGATGTACTTGGACGAGTGGAAGTAGGTGATCGAAGGACGAATCTTCTTGAACAGATCCTCGGCCTTCTGGATGTCTTCCTTCTTCTGGCTGTCGGTCGGCAGGCCCAGGTAATGCAGCGCCACTGGCAGCATTTCGGTCGGCGAGTCGAGGAAGCTGATACCGCAGCCTTTCAGCTTGGCGGCGTTCTCTGGCTTGAACAGCAGATCCCAGGAATTGACCGGTGCATCAGCGCCCAATGCGGCTTTGACCTTCTCGGCGTTGAAGCCGATGCCGATCGAGCCCCACATGTACGGGAACGCGTGCTTGTTGTCCGGGTCGCTGATGGACACGGCTTTCAACAAGGCAGGATCGAGGTTTTTGTAATTTGGCAGCTTGGACTTGTCCAGCTCCTGGTAGACGCCGGCCTTGATCTGCTTGGCCAGGAAGTTGTTCGACGGAACGACAATGTCGTAACCCGATTTACCGGCCAACAGCTTGGCTTCAAGGGTCTCGTTGCTGTCGAACACGTCGTACACCACTTTGATGCCCGACTCTTTTTCGAAGTCGGCGATGGTGTTCGGTGCGATGTAATCGGACCAGTTATAGACGTGGAGGACTTTGTCATCGGCGTGTGCAGCGGCGGCCACTGCGCCCATGAGGGACAAGGCCAGGAGGGTTTTGCCAAATTTCTTCATGCGTACGGCTCCAGTGTTTTTATGTAAGCGGCGTCTAGACGGCGGACAGTCTGGCAATTTCCCGAAAAAAATTCAGCCTTGCAATGACTCAAGCGTCAGGTCCAGGCACTTGCGCGCCTTTTCGATCAGCTCGTCGATCTCGGCGAAGGTAATCACCAGCGGCGGCGAGATGATCATGGTGTCGCCCACGGCCCGCATGATCAGGCCGTTATTGAAGCAAAAAGTGCGACAGATCATGCCTGCGCCTTTGCCGACATAGCGCTCCCGAGTGGCCTTGTCTTTCACCAGTTCGATTGCGCCCAGCATGCCGACGCCCCGCACTTCACCCACCAGCGGGTGATCGCTCAGCTCGCGCAGACGCTTTTGCAAATAGGGTGCCGTTTCAGACTTCACCCGTTCGACGATCTTTTCTTCACTCAGAATGCGGATGTTCTCCAGCCCCACTGCCGCCGCCACCGGGTGACCGGAGTAAGTGAAGCCGTGGTTGAAGTCGCCACCCTCGTTCAACACCTTGACCACGTCGTCGCGCACGATGACGCCGCCCATGGGGATGTAGCCCGAGGTCAGCCCCTTGGCGATGGTCATTAAATCCGGCTTGAGGTCGTAGAAGTCGCTGCCGAACCACTCCCCGGTGCGGCCAAAGCCACAGATCACTTCGTCGGCCACAAAGAGGATGTCGTATTTGACGAGGATCTCTTTGATCTTCGGCCAGTAGGTGTCGGGCGGAACGATGACACCGCCGGCGCCCTGAATCGGCTCGGCGATGAACGCGCCGACGTTGTTCACGCCCAGTTCGAGAATCTTCTTCTCCAACTGTTCGGCCGCCCAGACGCCGAACTCGTCGGGCGTCATGTCACCGCCTTCACCGAACCAGTAAGGCTGCGGAATGTGCACGATGCCCGGAATCGGCAAATCGCCCTGCTCGTGCATGTAGGTCATGCCGCCCAGGCTCGCGCCGGCGACGGTCGAACCGTGGTAACCGTTGACGCGGCTGATGATGACTTTCTTGCTCGGCTGGCCTTTGATCGCCCAGTAATGGCGAACCAGGCGCAGCACCGTGTCGTTGCCTTCCGAGCCGGAACCGGTGAAGAACACGTGGTTCATGCCCTCGGGGGCGATGTCGGAAATGGCCTTCGCCAACTGAAGTGCCGGCGGGTGAGCCGTCTGGAAGAACAGGTTGTAATAGGGCAGCTCACGCATCTGTTTGCTGGCAGCGTCCGCCAGCTCTTCACGACCATAACCAATGGCGACACACCAGAGCCCGGCCATGCCGTCGAGGATCTTGTTGCCTTCGCTGTCCCAGAGGTAAACGCCCTTGGCGTTAGTGATGATGCGCGGCCCTTTCTCTTTCAACTGCTTGAAATCGCTGAACGGCGCCAGGTGATGATCACTGCTGAGGGCTTGCCATTCGCGGGTTTGCGGGTTGTTGGAACTCATGAATCACTCCATTGTGGTATCGCGTGTGGGGCGCCGTCGATCCGCTTGGCATTCACTCGGAATCCACTCGAATCAGGCGACGCCCCGGAACGTCAGACGGCGAAGAGCAGGAATTCCCGCTCCCACGAACTGATCACACGCTTGAAGTTTTCGTGCTCGGCGCGCTTGACTGCGACGTAGCCGGTGATGAATTTCTTGCCGAGGTACTTTTCGACCGTCTTGCTGTTTTCCATGCGCTCCAGCGCGTCTTCGATGGTCAACGGCAGGCGCAGGTTGCGGCGTTCGTAACCACGGCCGACCACTGGGGCGCTGGGATTCAGGCCCTCGACCATGCCGATGAAACCGCACAACAGGCTGGCGGCGATGGCCAGATACGGATTGGCATCGGCGCCGGGCAGACGGTTTTCCACACGGCGGTTCTGCGGGCCGGCATCCGGTACGCGCAGGCCAACGGTGCGGTTTTCTTCGCCCCACTCCACGTTCACCGGCGCGGAGGTGTCCGGCAGGAAGCGGCGGAACGAGTTGACGTTGGGCGCGAACAGCGGCAACAGCTCGGGAATCAGCTTTTGCAGGCCGCCGATGTGCTGCAGGAACAGCTGACTCATCGTGCCGTCTTCATTGGAGAAGATGTTCTTGCCGGTTTCGATATCGATGATGCTCTGGTGCAGGTGCATCGCGCTGCCGGGCTCGCCGGTCATGGGTTTGGCCATGAAGGTTGCGGCCACATCGTGCTTGAGGGCAGCTTCGCGCATGGTGCGCTTGAACACCAGAATCTGATCCGCCAGAGACAGCGCGTCGCCGTGACGGAAGTTGATCTCCATCTGCGCGGTGCCGTCTTCGTGAATCAGCGTGTCCAGGTCGAGGTTCTGCAGCTCGCACCAGTCGTAGACGTCTTCGAACAGCGGGTCGAATTCGTTGGCGGCTTCGATTGAGAACGACTGCCGACCGGTTTCCGGACGACCCGAGCGACCGACCGGTGGCTGCAGCGGGTAATCGGGGTCGTCGCTGCGCTTGGTCAGATAGAACTCCATCTCCGGCGCCACAATCGGCTGCCAGCCCTGGTCGGCATAGAGCTTGAGGACTTTCTTGAGGACGTTGCGCGGGGACAGCTCGATGGGGTTGCCTTGCTTGTCGTAGGTGTCGTGAATCACCTGCGCGGTCGGCTCGATGGCCCAGGGCACCAGAAACACCGCGCTCTGGTCAGGACGGCAGAACATGTCGATGTCTGCGGGGTCCAGCAATTCGTAGTAGATGTCGTCTTCGACGTAATCGCCCGTCACGGTCTGGAGCAGTACGCTTTCCGGCAAGCGCATGCCCTTTTCGGCAATGAACTTGTTGGTCGGTGAAATCTTGCCCCGTGTGATACCGGTGAGGTCGGCGATCATGCATTCGACTTCGGTAATCCTGTGTTCTTTCAACCAATCGGTGAGCTGGTCGAGGTTGGTACTCATAAATACCTCAGGGTTTTAATTCCTGGTCGCCGTCATGGCGGTCAGGCGTTCTTTGAAGCGCTGGCGTTACGGTGCTGCTCGTTTTCCACAGGCATCGCCAATTGCCTGGAAGACTCAAAGATAGTCGTGCTTGTGCAAAAAGCGCGGCGGCGGATGCCGCGGAAAGTCAGGGCCGGATACGTCAGCGGAAGCAAAAGACGCGCCCGCTGGAACCGCTGCGCGGATAAAGGGTAAGGTGTCGAGGTGCCGCGCAGAGGCATGCGCAGTGCCCGGCGCGCTGACTGGGCCGCTACACTGAAAGCGTGTGATGTGAAAAAGCAGTTGCCCGAATGGCTGAGTGCAGGCGGTGAGGCCGATCAGCGGAAGGCGAAGCATGAGACCCCCGGTATTATTGCTGTTATGGGTTGCAATCGAGCTTAGCGTTGTTCATTTTTTTCCACAACACGCCCGTAAAAAATAAAACACGCCCTGCTCAAACTCGCAGTTTGCATGACCTTCGGCGCATAACATTTGCCCTAAAGTGCGGCGAAAATGGCTCTTTGGCGCCCTTTTAGGGCAAATCAGGGCTCCCTTGACTTCGTCTGGCCTTTCGGATTGACTGAAACCCGTAATGCTCGATGATTGATATTTTCAACAACAAAGGTGTTGCATCATGTCGGTACCCCCGCGTGCCGTTCAGCTCAACGAAGCGAACGCGTTCCTTAAGGAACATCCTGAGGTTCTATACGTTGACCTTCTGATTGCAGATATGAATGGAGTGGTGCGCGGCAAGCGCATCGAACGCACCAGCCTTCATAAGGTTTACGAAAAAGGCATCAACCTCCCAGCTTCCCTATTCGCACTGGATATCAACGGCTCGACGGTGGAAAGCACCGGTCTGGGTCTGGACATCGGTGACGCTGACCGAATCTGCTATCCAATCCCCGACACTCTCTGCAATGAGCCCTGGCAGAAGCGTCCTACCGCACAACTCCTGATGACCATGCACGAGCTGGAAGGCACGCCCTTCTTCGCCGATCCGCGCGAAGTGCTGCGCCAGGTTGTCAGCAAGTTCGACGAGATGGGCCTGACCATCTGCGCTGCGTTCGAGCTTGAGTTCTACCTGATCGATCAGGAAAACGTGAACGGCCGTCCGCAACCACCGCGCTCGCCGATCTCCGGCAAACGTCCGCACTCGACCCAGGTTTACCTGATCGATGACCTGGACGAGTACGTCGACTGCCTCCAGGACATTCTGGAAGGTGCGAAAGAGCAAGGCATCCCGGCCGACGCGATCGTCAAGGAAAGTGCCCCGGCGCAGTTCGAAGTGAACCTGCACCACACTGCTGACGCGCTGAAAGCCTGTGATTACGCAGTACTGCTCAAACGCCTGATCAAGAACATCGCCTACGACCATGAGATGGACACCACCTTCATGGCCAAGCCTTACCCAGGCCAGGCGGGTAACGGTCTGCACGTGCACATTTCGATCCTTGATCGCGATGGCAAAAACATCTTCACCAGCGAGGATCCCGAGCAGAACGCCGCATTGCGTCATGCGATCGGCGGTGTGCTCGAGACCCTACCCGCGCAGATGGCGTTCCTTTGCCCGAACGTCAATTCGTACCGCAGGTTTGGTGCTCAGTTCTACGTTCCAAACTCGCCGTGCTGGGGTCTGGACAACCGGACCGTGGCCGTGCGCGTGCCTACCGGGACGGCCGACTCAGTACGTATCGAGCACCGGGTTGCCGGTGCGGATGCCAACCCGTATCTGCTGATGGCCTCGGTGCTGGCAGGCATTCACCACGGCCTGACTAATCAGATCGAGCCCGGTCCGCCCGTGGAAGGCAACTCCTACGAGCAGAACGAGCAAAGCTTGCCGAACAACCTGCGTGATGCACTGCGCGAGCTGGACGACAGCGAAGTCATGGCCAAGTACATCGATCCGAAGTACATCGATATCTTCGTTGCGTGCAAGGAAAGTGAGCTGGAGGAGTTCGAGCACTCCATCTCCGACCTTGAATACAACTGGTATCTGCACACGGTTTGATGGCTGCACGAGTTACGAAAACGCCACCTTTTCGAGAGAATCGGTGGCGTTTTTCATTCATGAGCTGCGCGGCCCCCCCCTGTGGGACCAGCTTCAGCCGGGAAGGCAATCTGCGGGCTGCCACTGTAGAATGCCCGCGCCACCGACCGAGAGAGCGCCGATGACCCGCCTTGCCCCACCCCGCAAACCGCGTGCACGCAGTCAGGCGCGGATCGACGCGATCCTTGATGCCGCACGTGCGCTGTTGGCCGCGGACGGCGTGGCGAGCTTGTCGATCTATAGCGTTGCCGAGCGGGCCGAGATACCGCCCTCTTCTGTGTATCACTTCTTCGCCAGCGTTCCGGCGTTGCTTGAAGCGCTGACGGCCGATGTCCACGAGGCGTTTCGCGAAAGCCTGCAGCAGCCCATCGATCATGATCAATTGAACCAGTGGCGAGACCTGTCCCATGTGGTGGAGTCGCGCATGCTCGCGATCTACAGCGACGACGCTGCGGCGCGGCAGTTGATCCTCGCCCAGCACGGTTTGACCGAAGTCACTCAGGCGGATCGTCAGCACGACATTGAACTGGGCAACCTCATGCATGCGCTGTTCGCCCGGCATTTCCAACTGCCGACGCTGCCCGATGATGTTGAGGTATTTGCCCTGGCGCTGGAACTGGCCGACCGGGTGTATGCGCGCTCGGTGCAACTGCACAACGCGATTACCCCGCGCATGGCCGAGGAAGGATTGCGGGTATTTGATGCGTATCTGGGGTTGTACCTGCCGGCGTACTTACCGAAGCGTTCCATCGAGCAATAACGCAGGTCAGTTGTGGGGGCGCCACCCCGGTCACTCCCACAAGTCCTCGACCAGCCCGAAGCCTGAGTCAGACGCCAAACCTGTGGGGGCGAGCTTGCTCGCGAAGGCGTTCTACCAGCAAGTTTAAATGTTGCTGACCCACCGCATTCGTGAGCAAGCTCACTCCCACAAGTCCTCGACCTGCCCGAAGCCCGAGTCAGACGCTGGAGTTGTGGGAGATCGCTTGGGATACAGCATTGATCACAACTTGGCGATCGACACCTCGGTGGACTTCACGAACGCGATCACTTCGCTGCCGACCACCAGCTCCAGCTCTTTCACGGAGCGAGTGGTGATAACGGAAGTGACGACACCCGACGCGGTCTGCACGTCGATCTCGGACAGCACGTCACCGGTGACGATTTCCTTGATGGTGCCTTTGAACTGGTTACGCACGTTGATGGCTTTGATAGTCATGGTAAGGCTTCCTTTGTGAGATCAGTTCCGGGGGCAGGATTGCCTCTGGAGTTAATTGGCCCAACGCAGTTGCGTGGGCAGCGGTGAAGTCGGTTCGGGGTCGGGCGGGTTGCCTGGCAGCGACAACACGCGGTTCAGCACTTCGGTTTCCAGCGCGGCGAGTCGGTAGGAGCCGCGCGCCCTTGGCCGGGCCAGATCAACCTGCAGATCAAGACCGATGCGGCCCTCTTCAATCAGCAAGACCCGGTCGGCAATGGCGACCGCTTCGCTGACGTCGTGGGTCACCAGCAATACGGTAAAGCCATGCTTCTTCCACAGGTTTTCGATCAGCTGCTGCATCTCGATTCGGGTCAGGGCATCCAGCGCGCCAAGGGGCTCATCGAGCAACAACAAGCGCGGCTGGTGAATCAGTGCACGCGCCAGCGCCACGCGCTGTTTCTGACCACCCGATAATGCCGCTGGCCATTCATTGGCGCGCTCGGCCAGACCCACGGCTTCCAACGCTTCCAGCGCTTTACCACGCCAGTCGCCGCTGAGGCCAAGGCCGACGTTGTCGATGATCTTTTTCCAAGGCAGCAAACGTGCTTCCTGGAACATCAGTCGCGTGTCTTCCCGCGCATCCGCCAATGAGCCGTTACCGGCCAGCAACTGTCCGCTCGACGGCTGGTCGAGGCCCGCCAGCAGGCGCAGCAAGGTGCTCTTGCCGCAGCCGCTTCGGCCCACGACGGCGACGAACTGGCCGGCCGGGATGTGCAGATCGATGTCTTTCAGTACTTCCCGCGAGCCGAAGGTTTTTTTCAGCTTGCGGACCTGCAAGGGAATCCCGCGCAACAGGTTTGCCGGTTGTTGGAGATTGCTCATTGCGCGCCACCTTTAGCCACTTGATACGCCGGGTGCCAACGCAGGCAGACCCGTTCCAGACCACGCGCCGCGAGGTCTGCCAATTTGCCGAGTACGGCGTAGAGCACGATCGCCAGCACCACCACGTCGGTCTGTAGAAACTCTCGGGCATTCATCGCCAGATAGCCGATGCCGGAGCTGGCCGAGATGGTTTCCGCGACAATCAGGGTCAGCCACATAAAGCCCAGCGCGAACCGCACGCCGACCAGAATCGAAGGCATCGCGCCGGGCAGAATCACGTGGCGGAACAGTCCGAAGCCGCTCAAACCGTAGCTGCGGGACATCTCCACCAGCGCCGGGTCGATGTTGCGAATGCCGTGGTACGTGTTCAGGTAAATCGGGAACAGCGTGCCGAGCGCGACCAGAAATATCTTCGCGGTCTCGTCGATGCCGAACCACAGGATGACCAGCGGAATAAGCGCCAGGTGGGGCACGTTGCGGATCATCTGTACGGAACTGTCCAGCAAGCGTTCGCCCCATTTCGACAGCCCGGTGATGAAGCCCAAAGCCAGCCCGATACCGCCGCCAATGGCAAAGCCGATGCCGGCACGCCAGCCACTGATCGCCAGATGGGTCCAGATTTCGCCGCTGCGCACCAGCGTGACGCCGGCCTCAATCACAGCGCTCGGCGCCGGCAGAATGCGGGTCGACAGCCAGCCCGCGGTGACCGCCAGTTGCCATATCGCCAACAACAGGACCGGTAGCAACCAGGGCGCCAGTCTGTGGATGATTTTTTCCACACTCATGGAGTTGTCTCCTTCCAATTGCCGGGCTTACTGCGCTTTAGCGACAGCAGCGGGTGGCGTCCAGATCACATCAGCGATGCGCAACGGTTTAGGGATCAGCTTGAGCTGGTAGAAGGTGTCGGCGATTTTCTGTTGCGCGGCGACGGTTTCAGGCGTGATGAACGAGGCGCCGTAGCCCTGACGCTTCACCGATGTGCGGGTGATGTCTTCCGGCAGACCGAGCAGCGGCGCGACCTGTTTGGTCACTTCTTCCGGGTTGGCCTTGGACCATTCGCCGACCGCGCGCACTTCTTCCACCAGGGTCTGAATCACCTTGGGATGCTGCTGCGCATAGGGTTTGGTCGCCAGGTAGAACTGGTTGTTGTCGACGATGCCTTTGCCGTCGCGCAGGGTCTTTGCCTGCAGCTGCTGTTCGGCGGCGGCCTGGTACGGATCCCAGATCACCCAGGCATCGACGCTGCCGCGCTCGAAGGCAGCACGCGCATCGGCGGGCGGCAGGAAAACAGTTTGGATATCGGTGTACTTCAGGCCGGCGTCTTCCAGTGCGCGCACTAACAGGTAGTGCACGTTGGAGCCTTTGTTGAGGACGACTTTCTTGCCTTTGAGGTCTTTGACCGAGGTAATCGGCGAATCCTTGGGCACCAGAATCGCTTCGCTGGTGGGCGCCGGCGGCTCGGAGGCGACGTACAGCAGATCAGCGCCGGCGGCCTGGGCGAACACAGGCGGTGTTTCGCCCGTCACGCCGAAGTCGATCGAACCCACGTTCAGGCCTTCAAGCAACTGCGGACCACCGGGAAACTCGGTCCACTGAACCTGCACGCCTTGGTCGGCGAGTTTTTTCTCGAGCGACCCTTTTGCCTTGAGCAATACCAGCGTGCCGTATTTCTGGTAACCGATGCGCAAGGTATCGGCTTGGGCCTGAGTCAGGACGCAGAAGGAAACCGCCGCAACAAACAGAGCGACCAGGCTTCGACGCAAAATAACGGTGCCCATGGCACGCTCCTTTGGTGTGTAGCTAACAGGTGGCACCTGCTCGTCCGATGGCGGACCAGTAAGGCGGGAAGGGATTCATTGCCGGCGATCTCGCCAGGACGGAGAGACCATAACAGGGGACAGTTATTCTCTAAAATCATATTTATTCATTTGGTTAGCACCAAAAAGAATATAAAGATATCTGTTGTCTTTTTGCAGACAACAAACTCGTGGGAGCGAGCTTGCTCGCGAATCGGCCGATCCATGCACTGAAATTCGCGGCGGCTGGAATACAGCATTCGTGAGCAAGCTCACTCCCACAGGGGCTGTGTTGGCTGTGCGATAGCGCTGTGTCAGAACCCTCGTAAATATCCAACATGTTCAGCGTTTACAGCACAAAAAAAGGGCCGATAAATCGGCCCGAATGTCATGGTTGAAACCGGTGTATCAGCGATTCGGTTGTGGCGTCAGGCGCAGGTACGGCGTAACGGCTGTATAGCCTTTAGGGAAGCGCTCTTTGATCTCGGCCTCGTCTTTGATCGACGGCACGATGACAACGTCTTCACCGTCCTTCCAATTCGCCGGAGTGGCGACTTTGTAGTTGTCGGTCAGCTGCAGCGAATCGATTACCCGCAGGATCTCGTGGAAGTTGCGGCCGGTGCTGGCCGGGTAGGTGATGGTCAGGCGGACCTTCTTGTTCGGGTCGATCACGAACAGAGAACGCACCGTCAGGGTTTCGCTGGCATTAGGGTGAATCAAGTCGTAGAGCTCGGAGACCTTACGATCCTCGTCCGCCAGGATCGGGAAGTTCACAAGGGTGTTCTGCGTGGTATTGATGTCGCCGATCCACTTTGTGTGGGATTCGGCCGAGTCCACGGACAGGGCAATCGCCTTGACATTGCGCTTGTCGAATTCGTCTTTCAGTTTTGCGGTGAAGCCCAGCTCGGTGGTGCAGACGGGCGTGAAGTCGGCGGGGTGTGAAAACAGTACCGCCCATTTGCCGTCCAGCCATTCGTGAAACCTGATCGGTCCTTCGCTGGAGTCCTGTTCGAAGTCGGGTGCGATGTCGCCAAGTTTAAGGCCCATTCAGTCGTGCTCCTTGGAGGATGAGTTATGAATCACTGTGCATCCCGGCATCTGAAAACAAAAGGAACGATTGGTGCTGGATGACAGTGTTTCAGGCATAAAAAAGCCCCGCCGAAGCGGGGCTCTTTTCAACACATCACGCTTATTTGAACGCGTAGGTGTAGTTGAGGACCACACGAGTCTGGTCGGTGTTGGCTTGGGAAGCGTACAGGTCGGTATCGGAGCGCAGGTTCGCGCGACGAACTGTAACGCCGAAGCCTTTCATGAAGCCGTCCTGGAACACGTAGTCGACACGCATGTCACGTTCCCACTCCGAACCACGGCCCAGCGCTGCGTTCTGCAGACGAATCTGGTCGCCATACAGGTAAGCAATGGCAGCTTTCAGACCAGGAACGCCCAGGCGTGCGAAGTCGTACGAGTACTGACCGAACTTGGTCTGCTCACCGGCACGGGTGAAGTTGGTGATCATGCTGTCGGTGAACAGGTAAACGCTGTTACCGCCTTCGCCTTCGTTACGACCGTTGGCCAGGCCGTTGCGGGTGACGTTGCCGTTGCTCATGACCGGCATGCCGCCGTCGTCACTCACCGACTGGTAACCCAACAGGAATGCGTTGCCACCCAGGGTGTAGGTGAACATGGCAGTCCAGGTGTCGTTATCAACTTCGCCCTGGCCGTCTTTGCTGTAGCCGTTGGAGAAGCGATAGCCGGTGTTGACTTCCTGATGGGCGTTCTTGCCATCGGAGGTGCTGTGGAAGTAACGCAGGTCGGTCTTGAACGACTGGTCCTCCGCGATCGGCAGGATGTGGACCAGGCCCAGGAAGTGCTGCTTGTAGTAGTCTTCCAGGTTCGCGTAGTAGTACTGAACGGTCAGGTCTTTGGTGACTTTATAGTCGCCGCCTGCGAACTGGAAGTTGTTCGAACCTTTGTAACCACCGGCCAGGGACATGTCAGCGTAGTTGCTGGAAGCACGGCTGGCAGCCTGAGTCAGCTTACCGGCAGTCAGCGTCAGACCGTCGAGTTCCTTGGAAGTAACGATGCCACCCTGGAAGGTCTGCGGCAGCAGACGACCGTCGTTCGCCACGAGGATCGGCAGGTTTGGCTGCAGAGCGTTACCGACTTTCAGCTCGGTCTTGGAAACTTTGACCTTGGCGTTGGCGCCAGCACGGGCCCAGTCAGCTACCGGAGTACCGTCGGAAGTAGTCGGGGAAACGGTGTTCGCCGTAGTGCCGTTGGCGGCACGGTTGTCGATACCGCCGCCCAGGTTGATGCCCCACATGCCCTGAACGTCGAGACCGAAACCAACGGTACCCGGGGTGTAGCCGGAGATGAAGTTGAACAGCAAACCCTGGGTGGTCTGGCGCTGATCTTGCGCTTTAGCACCGTTCGAGGCAGGTTCACGCGGATCTTGTTCGAAATACAAAGTACGGGAACTGAGTGTCGCTTTGCTGTCATCCAGGAAACCGGCTGCACCAGCCTGAGTAGCCAAGACACCTGCGTATACGGCCAAGGCCAGGGTGGACTTCTTCATTGTGTATCGCTCCTCATGAATCTAATTTTTGTAGTTCCCGGGCCCGAGCCTAAGGCTCAAACCGAGGATGCGCGATTAGCGCCGGACCTGACTCGGCGAGTCAATGGCCCCAAGACTAATTGACTAGACCGCGTTACAGCTGGCTGCAAGGTAAGGGAAATCCCTTAAACCTAAAAAGACTTGTTAGACCTGCTTTTATGCCAAGCAGTTATATGTCACAAGCCGTTTCAGCCGTCCGTTGCGGAGTGTATCGGCCCTAATCCCTAATTCCCAAAACATATTTCAGTACCGTTCGTCAGATCGATACGATTGGGGGCGTCGTACAACCGGAACTTGACCGGCAAGTCACGGTCATCCTGCGAATTCGGGTGAGAATTGCCTCTCCAACCGACTGAAATACATCGAATTTCTTTTCCGGTAGTCGCAAACGTTGCAGTTGTCACCCTGCTCCCCGTCTGTTTTCTGACGAAGCCAGAAAAAAACCCATCGGAGAGGAAGCCACGTCAAAACTCGTCGCCGTATCGTGCAACCACCCCAGATCAGTCCGTGAGAAATGCCCCATCCCTGCGAGTACATCGCTGAACAGGCGTCGCGATCGTATTTACAAATTGTGACGATTCAATGAATCGTCTCTGAGCTCGGTGCCTTTCGTCTTGCGATGCGCACCTATCAAGCCCGCGCGTATAGGAATTAACACTAAGCAAATTCCAAAAGGTTATTTATTTCGACTTTCTTAGATCATTTACGCTCTGAGCCATTCGAAGGCAGTGTGCCTTTATACGGAGCGTCCCCATGAAACTGCTCAAACCCCTACGCGTCCTGGCTGCCTTGTCGCTAGCCGGCTCGGCACTCTTCGCCCAGGCCGCTGAATTCACCGTCGCCTACCAGACCACCGTGGATCCGGCGAAGGTCGCTCAGGCTGATGGCGCCTATGAAAAGGCAACGAGCTCGAAGATTTCATGGCGCAAATTCGATAACGGCGCGGACGTGATCACGGCGATCGCGTCGGGTGACGTCCAGATCGGCTACCTAGGCTCCAGCCCTCTCACCGCGGCGGCAACGCGCGAAGTACCGGTGGAAACTTTCCTGATTGCCACCCAGATCGGCGCTGCCGAGGCGCTGGTTGCGCGTAATGGCTCCGGCATCAACGGCCCACAGGATCTGATTGGCAAGAAGATCGCCGTGCCATTCGTTTCGACCGGCCACTACAGCCTGCTCGCCGCCCTGAAATACTGGAAGATTGACCCGGCGAAAGTGACCATCCTCAATCTCGCCCCACCGGCCATTGCGGCGGCATGGAAGCGCGGTGACATCGACGCCACCTATGTCTGGGACCCAGCGCTCGGCGTTGCCAAGGAGACAGGCAAAGTGCTGATCACCTCGGGCGAGCTGGCCAAAGTCGGCGCGCCGACCTTTGATGCGTGGATCGTGCGCAAGGACTTCGCCGACAAACACCCTGAGGTCGTCAAAGCCTTCGCCAAAACCACGCTCGACGCCTACGCCGCCTACCGCAAGGATCCTGCGGCCTGGCTGGCCGATGCCAGCAACGTCGACAAGCTGGTGAAACTCTCCGGCGCCAAACCTGGTGATATCCCCGGCTTGTTGCAGGGCAACGTCTACCCGCTGGCGGCTGATCAGGTAACTGAACTGGGCGCGCCGACCACCGACGCCATCACCAAGACCGCAGCGTTCCTCAAGGAACAGGGCAAGGTCGACGCCGTGCTGGCTGATTACACCCCTTACGTGAGCGCGAAGTTCGTCACCCAGTAAGCGAAAGCGTCCACCCGATACCGTGCCGGCTTCGACAGCCATGCCGTTCATGCCCATTTATTAGAAACGGAGTCCATGCCATGGCCTTGTTACAGCTGGCGCGCATCAGCGCACAGTATCCCGGTGCGGCCGAGCCGGTGCTGTCGGATATTTCCCTGACCCTTGGTTCGCAGCAACTGCTGGTTGCCCTGGGCCCATCCGGCAGCGGCAAGACTTCGTTGTTGAACCTGATTGCCGGGTTCGTCGCGCCAAGCGCAGGCCGCATCATCCTTGATGGCGTCCCGGTGAACGGCCCCGGCGCCGAGCGCGGCGTCGTGTTTCAGGATGACGCTCTGCTGCCTTGGCAGGATGTACTGGCCAACGTTGCATTCGGGCTGGAGCTGGCGGGCATCCCCCGTGAAAAACGTGAAGCCAAAGCGCGGGACATGCTGGCGCTGGTCGATCTCGCCGGCTTCGAGAAGCGCCGTATTTGGGAATTGTCCGGAGGGCAGAAACAACGTGTGGGCCTTGCCCGCGCATTGGCGGCCGATCCGCGCGTGCTGCTGATGGACGAACCTTTCGGCGCCCTCGACGCCTTCACCCGGGAACAGATGCAAGAGCTGCTGCTGCAAGTCTGGCAACGCAGCGCCAAGCCGGTCTTCCTGATCACCCACGACATTGAAGAAGCGGTGTTCCTGTCGACTGATCTGATTCTGCTTGCACCCAACCCCGGTCACATCGTCGAGCACCTGAAGCTGGACTTCGGTCAGCGCTACAGCGCAGGTGAATCGGCCCGCGCCATCAAGTCCGACCCTCGCTTCATCGAAACCCGCGAGCACGTGCTGGCGCGGGTATTTTCCCAGCGGCAAAGCATTCGGGAGCAACGGGCATGAGTCTTTATCAATCGCCGGAGCCCGCCCTCACTCGCGCGGCGGTGCAAACAGCACCGCGCCAGCCCTCTTCTCTTTATGTGAGCACGCGCGCCATCAGCGTGCTGACCCTCGCCGTTTTGCTGGGGAGCTGGTGGCTGGTCACAGCCCTTGAGTGGGTCGAACCGCTATTTCTTCCGCCGCCTGCCGCTGTGCTTGAAAAAGCCTGGCTGTTGATGACCAAAGGCTACATGGACTCCACGCTGTGGCAGCACTTGGGGGCGAGTCTGCAACGCATCGGACTGGCGCTGTTCTTCGCCGTGCTAACGGCCATTCCCGTCGGCATCGCCATAGGTCATAACCGAATCGCGCGTGGGATTTTCGACCCGCTGATCGAGTTCTATCGCCCGGTGCCGCCGCTGGCCTACCTGCCGTTGATCGTGATCTGGTGCGGCATTGGCGAACTCTCCAAGGTCCTGCTGATTTATCTGGCGATCTTCGCGCCGATCGCTATCGCCACCGCGACCGGTGTGCGCACGGTCGACAGCGCAAAACTGCGCGCGGCTCAGTCTCTGGGCGCCAGCCGCTGGCAGCTCATCCGTCACGTCATCCTGCCCAGCGCCCTGCCCGACATCCTGACCGGCGTGCGCATCGGCCTCGGCGTGGGTTGGTCGACGCTGGTGGCGGCCGAGTTGATCGCCGCCACCAGTGGCCTGGGTTTCATGGTTCAGTCCGCTGCGCAGTTTCTGGTGACCGACGTGGTGGTGCTGGGAATTCTGGTCATCGCGCTGATCGCCTTCGCGCTGGAAATGGGCCTGCGCGCACTGCAACGCAAGCTCGTGCCCTGGCACGGCCAGAATCACTGAATCCAAGACCTTATTACTGACTACGCCGACACTTCGGCGCCGAACACACGAGACCATCATGAGCATTGACATCCACCCGCTCAGCCCGGCGTTGGGCGCACAGATCAGCGGCGTTGACCTCAGCCGCGACCTGACCGGTGAGCAACGCAACGCCATCGAGCAAGCGCTGCTTGATCATCAGGTGCTGTTCTTCCGGGATCAGCCGATCACGCCGCAACAACAAGCGTGATTCGCCGCCAACTTTGGTGACCTGCACATCCATCCGATCTACCCCAACGTACCGGAACAGCCTGAAGTGCTGATCCTCGATACCGCGGTCACCGACGTGCGCGACAACGCCATCTGGCACACCGACGTCACCTTTCTGCCGGCGCCTGCACTGGGTGCGGTGCTCAGCGCCAAGCAGGTCCCGGCTTACGGTGGAGATACGTTGTGGGCGAGCGGCATCGCTGCGTTCGAGGCGCTGTCCCGGCCGATGCAGATGTTGCTCGATGGCCTCACCGCGACCCATGACTTCACCCGGTCATTCCCGCTGGAGCGCTTTGGCAATACGGCTGAAGACCTCGCGCGTTGGGAGGAGACCCGCCGCAAGAACCCGCCGCTGTCGCACCCGGTCATTCGCACGCACCCGGTGAGCGGTCGTAAAGCATTGTTCGTGAACGACGGCTTCACCACCCGGATCAATGAACTGGAAGCTGCCGAAAGTGAGGCAATTCTGAAATTGCTGTTCGCCCACGGCACGCGACCAGAGTTCACCCTGCGCTGGCGCTGGCAGGCAAACGACGTGGCAATGTGGGACAACCGCGTAACCCAGCATTACGCAGTCGACGATTACCGCCCGCAGCGCCGCGTGATGCACCGCGCAACGATTCTGGGTGATGCGCCGTTTTAATAAGACGCCGGCAGGCGCGCTGACGCTTTTAGTGGGACCGGCTTTAGCCGGGAAGAGGCTGCCAGGGGGCCTATAGATTTGCGGCGTAACGCCTGACGCCTTCCCGGCTAAAGCCGGTCCCACAAATTTGAGGGTCAGCGAGCCCAAAGACCATCCAAGTACCCAGATGTACTGGAGGCCGGCAGTTGATGCGCAACCTTGTCGCTGGTTTAGGGCGTGCATCACTTTGGTTACTCAGCACGGGCAAATGCGCGAATAGCGTGCAAAAACGCTCACCAAATATCCAACTCCGAAAGTCGATTCGAACCTCATCCCTATACCCGTCTATAAAAGGCGCGGGCTGGAAGGCCCTAAACCCGGCGCCTGCAGGACATTACGAATATTCCTACGGACATTTCCCAAAACTGGCACGCACGCTGCAATAGGTTATACATCACCAGTTTTGGGGACCTTGGTACAGGCAGGCCGGGGATTCCCCTCTTTTATTCCTCCCGGAGACTGACCTCCAGTCTCCAGCGCCCGTCCTGGGTCGCACCGCGCCAGTCGCCGTGCAGAGGACGGGCCGCCAGCAGGTTCAGCAACAACCCCTTATCAGTTCGTTGCACCCTCCAGCGCACGTCTTTGCCGTTGAGCTTCAGTTCGCCTTTCTGCGCCTGACCCTGGGCGTTGAACAGCAGCGCCACCGCGCCGTCGATGTGCTCACCATGGAGCTCCGGCTCGCGGTTGAACCACACGGCAACGCCGTTCGGCAGCACTTCGACGGTTTGCAACTGGATGGGGTCCGGGGTCGTCACGCGGCCGATCATCAGCCCGACCATCACACCAACGATCGCCACCGAGCCCAAAAACTTGGGCCATAGCTTCGGCCTGGGGTCTTCTTCAGGGGTAGAATGCATCCCGTCCTTTCGTTCGGAGCCGTGCATGTTTCACGTGATCCTTTTTCAACCAGAAATTCCGCCGAATACCGGCAACATCATCAGGCTCTGCGCCAACAGCGGCTGCAGCCTGCATTTGATCGAGCCGCTGGGCTTCGAGCTGGATGACAAGCGCCTGCGTCGAGCCGGCCTTGATTACCATGAATACGCCACGCTTCATCGTCACGCCGACCTGCCGAGCTGCCTTGAAAGCATCGGCCACCCGCGGCTGTTTGCTTTTACCACAAAGGGCTCGCGAGTTTTCCACGATGCGCAATTCGAGGAGGGTGATGCCTTCCTCTTCGGCCCGGAAAGCCGAGGCCTGCCGCCGGAGGTGCTGGATCCACTGTCAAGCGACCAACGCCTGCGCCTGCCGATGCGCGAAGGCTGCCGCAGTCTGAATCTGTCGAATACCGTCGCGGTTGCGGTGTATGAGGGTTGGCGGCAGTTGGGTTTCAAGTAACCCACCCGCAGCACCGTCGAAAGCCGCCCACAAAAAAGCGCCCATTACAGGCGCTTTCTTATTGCAGCGACAACGCTTACTGAACGGTAGGCGTTGGCGTTTCGCCGCTTTCCTGCATGCGTTGCAGTTCTTGCGCGTACAGGGCGTCGAAGTTCACCGGGGCCAGCATCAGCGCAGGGAACGAGCCACGGACAACCAGGCTGTCGATGGTTTCGCGAGCGTACGGGAAAAGGATGTTCGGGCAGAACGCGCCCAGGGTGTGGCTCATCGAGCTGGCATCCAGGCCCTTGATCAGGAAGATACCGGCTTGCTGGACTTCAGCGATGAAGGCGATCTCGTCGCCGTTCTTCACTTCGACCGACAGGGTCAGCACGACTTCGTAGAAGTCATTTTCCAGCTGCTTCTGGCGGGTGTTCAGGTCCAAGCTAACGCTCGGGGTCCATTCCTGACGGAAGATCGCCGGGCTTTTTGGCGCTTCAAACGACAGGTCGCGGACGTAGATGCGTTGCAGGGAAAACTGCGGTGCTTCTTCTTCGTTGGAAGTGGCGCCGTTGTTCGGTTGATCAGTCATCTCAGATCCTTACATTGGGGTCTTGTAGGCTTCCGGGCTGTGCAAAAAACCATCGTTTCCACATCCCGGTTCGAATTCAGGCGCTCAGCAGCTTATCCAGCTTGCCGGCGCGCTCCAGCGCGAACAGGTCATCGCAACCGCCAACATGGACCGGGCCGATCCAGATCTGCGGAACCGAGGTACGCCCGGATTTCTTGGTCATTTCAGCGCGAATCTGTGGCTTGCCGTCGACCTTGATCTCTTGGAAGCCGACACCCTTGCCCGCCAGCAACGACTTGGCGCGGGAGCAATAAGGGCAGTAATCGCTGGAGTAGACGACGACGTCAGTCATTTCACTTCACCAGCGGCAGGTTGTCACCGCGCCACGACGAAATACCACCGGACAGCTTGGCGGCGTTGAAGCCCGCTTTCAGCAGTTCGCGAGCGGTATGGCCGGCGTGCTGGCCAGCGGCGTCGACGATGATCAGGGTTTTAGGCTTGAATTTCTCCAGCTCCGCAGTGCGGGTCAGGATTTTGTCCTGGGGGAAATTCACCGCGCCGACGATGTGACCGGCAGTGAAGTCTTTCTTGGCGCGGACGTCGATGACAACGGCTTCATCGCGGTTGACCAGGGCGGTCAGCTCACCGGTGCTCAGGCTGCGGCCACCTTTGCTAAGCTCCGTTGCGATCAGCAGGCCCAGCAGGATGACGAAAGCACCCGTCAGCAAATAGTGATTCGTGGCAAATTCAATCAGGTGAGCAACCATCATCAGGTTCCAGGGCGTTAAAATGTCGGCCAGTATACACAGCACCCAAGGTCGGCCAAAGCCCGTACGGCAGTGACTTCGTTTAGCTTGTCGCTGATTTGAACTTGTCCCTAAACTGTCGATCTTTTTTCTACTTCACCTATTAGCCAAGAGTGGGATTCATGACTACCACGCCTAAACCTTTGGTTCTGATCATCCTGGACGGCTTCGGTCACAGCGACAGCCACCACGGCAATGCGGTCTATGCAGCGAAGATGCCGGTCTTCGATCGCTTGTACCAGGCCATGCCAAACGGCTTGATCTCCGGGTCCGGCATGGATGTCGGTCTGCCTGACGGGCAGATGGGCAACTCCGAAGTCGGCCACATGAACCTGGGCGCCGGCCGCGTGGTGTATCAGGACTTCACCCGCGTGACCAAAGCGATCCGCGACGGCGAGTTCTTCGAAAACCCCGCCATCTGCAAAGCAGTCGATCAGGCCGTGGGCGCCGGCAAGGCCGTGCACATCCTTGGCTTGCTGTCCGACGGCGGCGTTCACAGCCATGAAGATCACCTGGTGGCGATGGTCGAGCTGGCCGCCAAGCGCGGCGCCGACAAGATCTACCTGCACGCCTTTCTCGATGGCCGCGACACGCCACCGCGCAGCGCCCATCAATACCTTGAGACCATGGAAGCGGCCTACGCGCGCCTGGGCAAAGGTCGCACTGCCACGATCATCGGCCGCTACTTCGCCATGGACCGCGATAATCGCTGGGACCGTGTCGAAGCCGCCTACAACCTGATCGTCGACGGCACCTCGGAATTCCACGCCGACAACGCCAAGGCCGCGCTGGACGCCGCTTATGAGCGAGGCGAGAACGACGAATTCGTTAAAGCCACCAGCATCGGCGCGCCGGTGACAGTCGAAGACGGCGACGCGGTGGTGTTCATGAACTTCCGTTCCGACCGTGCCCGCGAACTGACCCGCGTATTCGTCGAAGACGATTTCGCGGACTTCGCCCGTCGTCGTCAGGCCAGACTGGCCGGCTTCGTCACGCTGACCAAGTACGCGGCCACCATCGACGCACCGGCGGCGTTCGAAAAGGCCGGCCTGCACAACGTGCTCGGCGAATACCTTTCGAACAACGGCAAGACTCAGCTGCGCATCGCCGAGACCGAGAAGTACGCCCACGTGACGTTCTTCTTCTCCGGCGGTCGTGAAGAACCCTTCCCCGGCGAAGAGCGCATTCTGATCCCTTCACCCAAAGTGGCCACTTACGACCTCCAGCCAGAAATGAGCGCGCCGGAAGTCACCGACCGAATCGTCGACGCCATCGAGCATCAGCGTTACGACGTGATCGTCGTCAACTATGCCAACGGCGACATGGTGGGCCACAGCGGGATAATGGAAGCAGCAGTCAAAGCGGTTGAGTGCCTGGACGTCTGTGTCGGGCGCATCACCCAGGCGCTGGAAAAAGTCGGCGGCGAAGCGCTGATTACGGCCGACCACGGCAACGTCGAACAGATGACCAACGAGCAGACCCACCAGCCTCATACCGCTCACACCACCGAGCCGGTGCCGTTCATTTATGTCGGCCAGCGTGACCTGAAGGTGCGCGGCGGCGGCGTGTTGGCGGACGTCGCGCCGACCATGCTGACGCTGCTCGGCATGGAAATCCCGCAAGAAATGACCGGCACGTCGATTCTGGTCGCCAAGTAAGCCTCTCGAACCGTTCCGCCAGTCGCTGGCGGGCCGGTTTTGTATGAAATCTCTGACGGCCACGTCGTCCGAGCGTTTTTTTTGCAGCCACCGCCGGGCATACTAGGCCCGTCTTCACTCCTGGTATCGCCCAACCTCATGCTTCGCGCCCTGATCACCCTCGCTTTGATTTGTATGCTCAATCCGGCCTTCGCCGACGATGATCGCGCACAAACGCAGAAACAGCTGGATGCTACGCGTCAGGACATCACCGAACTGAAGAAAGCGCTGGGCCAGTTGCAGGAAGAAAAGTCCGGCGTCCAGAAAGACCTGCGCTCCACTGAAACTGAGATGGGCAAGCTGGAAAAGCAGGTGGAGGCCCTGCAAAAGGAACTAAAAAAGACTGAAAGCGAGCTGCAACGGCTCGACCAGGAGAAAAAAAAACTCCAAAGCGCACGCGTTGAACAGCAACGACTAATCGCCATCCAGGCCCGCGCTGCTTATCAGAGCGGCCGCCAGGAATACCTCAAACTGCTGCTCAATCAGCAGAACCCCGAAAAATTCGCCCGCACCCTCACTTATTACGATTACCTGAGCCAGGCGCGCCTGGAGCAGTTGCGCAACTTCAATGAAACGTTGCGCCAACTGGCCGGCGTCGAGAAAGACATCGACCTGCAGCAAGCGCAACTTCTAGTGCAGAAGAGCTCGCTGGATGACCAGAAAGCCCAGCTTGATACCGTGCGCCAGGAACGTCAGGTGGCGCTGGCCAAGCTGAATCAGGACTACAAGGTTCGCGACCAGAAGCTGCAGTCGCGGCAGCAGGATCAAGCCGACCTGACCAAGGTTCTCAAGACCATCGAAGAAACCCTCGCCCGCCAGGCCCGCGAAGCCGAAGAGGCGCGCCAGAAGGCTTTGCTTGCGCAGCAAGAGGCCGAGAAACGGCAGCGCGAGCAGGAAGCGCTGGCGAAAAGCCGTGAAAAAGACAACAGCAAGGACGACAGCGATGAAGCGCCGCGTCGTCCGATCAAAGCGCCCGGCGCGATGGTTTCCAGTGCCGGTCAGTCGTACGGCGGCGCTTTTGAGCAAGCAAAGGGAAAACTTCCTTGGCCTGTCGATGGTCGATTGTTGGCGCGATTCGGTGAAAGCCGCGGCGATGACGAGCGCACCAAGTGGGACGGTGTGTTGATCAGTGCGGCTGCAGGCAGCCAGGTCCGCGCGGTGCACGGTGGTCGGGTGGTCTTTGCCGACTGGTTGCGCGGCGCCGGGCTTCTGGTCATTCTCGACCACGGCAATGGTTATTTGAGTCTGTACGGTCACAACCAGAGCCTGCTGAAAGAGGCCGGTGACGTCGTAAAAGCCGGAGAAGCGATCTCCACTGTTGGTAACAGTGGTGGTGGTCAGGACACTCCGGCGTTGTATTTCGCTATTCGTCAGCAGGGTCGCCCTAGTGATCCGGCCCAATGGTGTCGCACTCAAGGATAAGTCGACACCTCACTCAGGAGTTCGTAAGACATGCTGTTTTCGTCCCGCCTCACCTCGCTGGCCCTGACTATCGCCGTGGTTATCGGCGCTCCTCTGGCCCAGGCTGCTGGTGCCGCACCTGCTGCTGCGCCAGCCGCCACTGCGCCCGCCAATGCCGCGAACATCAAGGCGCCGCTGCCGCTCGACGAGCTGCGCACCTTCGCCGAGGTCATGGACCGGATCAAAGCCGCGTACGTCGAACCCGTGGATGACAAGACCCTGCTGGAAAACGCCATCAAGGGCATGCTCAGCAACCTCGATCCGCACTCCGCCTACCTGGGCCCGGAAGATTTCCAGGAGCTGCAGGAAAGCACTAGCGGCGAGTTCGGCGGGCTGGGCATCGAAGTGGGCGTCGAAGACGGCTTTGTAAAAGTCGTCTCCCCCATCGATGACACCCCTGCGTCCAAGGCCGGAATCGAGGCAGGTGACCTGATCGTCAAGATCAACGGCACGCCGACCCAGGGCCAGACGATGCAGGAAGCCGTGGACAAGATGCGCGGCAAGCTCGGCGAGAAAATCACCCTCACGCTGGTACGTGACGGTGGCACCCCGTTCGACGTGACGCTGGCGCGCGCGACCATTCAGGTCAAGAGCGTGAAGGCGCAGATGCTGGAGCCGGGTTACGGCTACATCCGCATCACCCAGTTCCAGGTCAAGACCGGTGAGGAAGTCGGCAAGGCGCTGGCCAAGCTGCGCAAAGACAACGGCAAGAAGATGAGCGGCCTGATCCTCGACCTGCGCAACAACCCGGGCGGTGTGTTGCAGGCGGCGGTTGAAGTGGCTGACCACTTCCTGACCAAGGGCCTGATCGTTTACACCAAAGGCCGCATCGCCAACTCCGAACTTCGCTTCTCGGCAGACCCGGCCGACGCCAGCGAGGGCGTGCCTCTGGTTGTGCTGATCAACGGCGGCAGCGCCTCGGCGTCGGAGATCGTCGCCGGTGCGTTGCAAGACCAGAAGCGCGGCATCCTGATGGGCACCGATACGTTCGGCAAAGGCTCGGTGCAGACCGTTCTGCCGCTGGCCAACGACCGCGCGCTGAAGATCACCACGGCGCTGTATTACACGCCGAACGGTCGCTCGATTCAGGCTCAGGGCATCAACCCGGACATCGAAGTCAAACGCGCCAAGCTCACCGCCGAAGCCGATGGCGACAACTACAAAGAGGCTGATCTGCTCGGCCACTTGGGCAACGGCAACGGCGGCGCGGACAAACCGACCACCAAGGCCAAGGCTGGCAAGGCGCGTCCGCAGGACGATGACTACCAGATGAACCAGGCCCTCAGCTTGCTCAAGGGCTTGAGTGTCACGCGCGGCAATTGAGATGCGCGTCTGGTTGACCGGGCTCATTTGCGCCCTTGCCGTCACAACGGGTGCTGCACACGCAGCGCCCGCCGAATCCTCAGCGACCGTCGTCAAAGCGCCGAAGGTCGCCTATCTCAGCCTGATCATCGACGATCTCGGACAAAACCCTGAGAGGGACAGTCGTGCGCTGGCCCTTCCCGGCCCCGTGACGCTGGCGATCATGCCCGACACGCCTCACGCCACCGACTTCGCCCGCCAGGCGCACAAGGCTGGCAAGACAGTGATGCTGCACATGCCCATGGATCCGGCGACCGGGCCGTACGCCTGGCATCCCGAACTGCCGCTGCCCGAACTCGAATCGCGTCTGAACGCTGCGTTGCTGAAAGTCCCCTACGCCGCCGGCATCAACAACCACATGGGCAGCCGCATGACCGCTGAGCCGGTGGCCATGGGCTGGCTGGTGGGTGAGTTGCAGCGCCGTCATCTGTTTCTGGTCGACAGCCGCACCAGCGCCAAAACCGTTGCCGCCGCAGAGGCTCAGAAGATCGGCTTGGCCAGCGTGTCCCGGGATGTCTTCCTCGACGACGAGCGCACCGCAGAGGCCATTAGCGGCCAGCTACAGACGGCAATCAAGCTCGCTCACAAGCAAGGCTCGGCCGTGATGATCGGCCATCCCTATCCAGTGACGCTCGATGTGCTCGAGCGCGAGCTGCCCACGCTTAAATCCGAAGGTATAGAGCTGATCGAGATCCGCCACATGGTCACTGAGCGCGGAAATGAGGCGATGGCCGGCCATGGCAAGAACGGGCGTTATCGCTAGGCCGAAGGCGCTTCGCCACAGAGGTGCCAGAAGTGATTAGAGGTATTTAGCGAAAATCGAATCGACCACGCCTTCTTTGCGCAGTTGGTCCAGCGCACTTTGCAGCCGCTTGACCACCGCATCGGGGGTGTCTTTGTTCAGCGCCAAAAACAGTTCGGCGCTGTTGAAACGCAGCACGGTCTTCAATCCCGTGATGCCCTCTTGCCGCGCCAGGTACCGCCCCGCCGGATCGCCGGTGGCCCACAGGTCGAGCTGACCGTCGACCAGCTTCCTGGCGTTGTCCTTGTCGCTGAGCACGGTGATCGGCTTCATGCCCTGACGCGCAAGCTCCACCGCGATGGCGTCGCCTTTGTAGGCCCCGATGCGGTAAGACCGCGCGGCCTCAAGCGTACTCAGCTGGATTGGGCTATCAGCCCGCGCCAGCAGAATCCAGTCGTCGGGGCCAATGGGGCCGACCCACTTGAAGAGCGTTTCGCGCTCGGGCAATCGCGCGGTCACGAACACGCCGTAGCCGGGATTTTCCATCGCCAGTTTGTAGATGCGATCCCAGGGGAAGCGCAGGGTCATGTTGTAGCCGATACCGGCGCGCTTGAAGGTCTCGCGCACCACTTCGACGGCGATGCCCTTAATGTTGGCTTCCTGGGCGAAATTCTTGCCGTCGGTGGCCATGTTGTAAGGGGGGAAGTTTTCGGTCAGAAGGACCATCGAATAGGCCGGTGTATCGTCGGCCCGGGCGGCGCCTGACAGCAACGTCGCGACGCTGATCAGTGCAAGAAAAACACCTTTGAACATATCCCTGGCACCTGATCCTGACGACGGCAAGAGAGTGCCGTTAACGATCTGCAAAGTCCAGTTCGGCGGTAGGCATGGTGGTTTTCAGAGCAGGTTGGTCATGACCCGCCGCGGCGCACGCCCCCAATGCAGGAGCGCGCTTGCTCGCGAAGAGTGCTAGACGGCCGCCGATACTCAGCGGCTGAACGGCCGGAGGCGCCTCAGCGAACCACGATCCCTTGCGCCGCCATGTACGCCTTTGCTTCCGGCACGGTGTATTCGCCGAAGTGGAAAATACTCGCTGCCAGCACGGCGCTGGCGTGGCCTTCCAGCACGCCGGCGGCCAGATGCTCAAGATTGCCTACACCGCCCGATGCGATGACCGGGATGCCAAGGGCATCGCTGATCGCCCGGGTCACGCCCAGGTCAAAACCGTTCTTCATGCCGTCCTGATCCATGCTGGTCAGCAGGATTTCGCCAGCGCCCAGGTCTTCCATCTTCTTCGCCCACATCACCGCGTCCAGCCCAGTCGGCTTGCGACCGCCGTGGGTGAAGATCTCCCAGCGTGGGGTTTCGCCGGGCAGGGAGACCCTCTTGGCATCAATGGCAACGACGATGCACTGCGAACCGAAACGCGCGGCCGCTTCGCCGACAAAATCGGGGTTGAACACCGCAGCGGTGTTGATCGAGACCTTATCCGCACCGGCATTCAACAGGTTCCGAATATCCTGCACGGTGCGCACGCCGCCGCCCACGGTCAGCGGAATGAACACCTGACTGGCCATGCGCTCGACGGTGTGCAGCGTGGTGTCGCGGCCATCGACGCTGGCGGTGATGTCGAGGAAGGTAATCTCGTCGGCACCCTGCTCGTCATAACGCCGGGCGATCTCGACCGGATCACCGGCGTCGCGGATGTTCTCGAACTTCACGCCCTTGACCACACGGCCATTGTCGACGTCGAGGCAAGGGATGATGCGTTTGGCGAGGGCCATGGGCCGGTTCTCCGAAAACGGTTGGGAATCTGCCCAACATCACAACATTCTGATTTGAAGCACGTCCCTGTAGGAGTGAGCTTGCTCGCGATGCGCCGGGTCAGTCAGCAAACATACGTCTGACACACTGCTATCGCGAGCAAGCTCACTCCTACACGGGGGCGTGCCAGTCAGCCTTTGTACGAATCACAAAACGCCTGTGCTTCAGCCACATCCAGGGTGCCTTCATAGATCGCACGGCCGGTGATTGCGCCGATGATGCCCGGTGCTTTTGCGTCGAGCAGCGCCTTGATGTCGCCCAGGTTATGAATGCCGCCCGAGGCGATCACCGGAATACGGGTCGCAGCGGCCAGCGCGGCGGTGAACGGGACGTTGCAGCCCTGCATCATGCCGTCTTTGGCGATATCGGTATAAACGATGGCCGAGACGCCGTCGGCTTCAAAGCGCTTGGCCAGATCAATCACTTGCACAGTGCTGACTTCGGCCCAGCCGTCGGTGGCGACGAAGCCGTCTTTGGCATCCAGACCCACGATCACTTTGCCCGGGAACGCGCGGCAGGCTTCAGCGACGAAGTCAGGGTCCTTGACCGCCTTGGTGCCGATGATCACGTAACTCACGCCGGCTTTGACGTAGTGCTCGATGGTGTCCAGCGAGCGGATACCGCCGCCGATCTGGATCGGCAGATTCGGGTAACGACGGGCAATCGCCGTCACGACATCGCCATTGACCGGTTGGCCCTCGAACGCACCGTTCAGGTCCACCAAGTGCAAGCGACGGCAACCGCCCTCGACCCATTTGGCAGCCATGCTCACCGGATCATCGGAGAACACCGTGGAATCTTCCATCCGGCCCTGGCGCAGACGTACACAGGCGCCATCTTTAAGGTCGATCGCGGGAATAATGAGCATTCTTTTTCCTTCGTCAAAAGAGCTGCGAGCCGCGAGCTATAAGCTGCAAGTCTGCGCATCTAACCATTCTTGCAGCTTGAAACTTGCCGCTTCTAGCTGCTTTTCTCCAACGCCCACAGGTCGCTTTCGATGCTTTCGAAACGCTCCTTGAGGTGCGTCTGAACATCGAAAATCGCCCGATTGTAGTAATGCGGCGCGATCTCGCGGGTGAACAATTCCAGAATTTCAGCCGCTTCGAACGAACCCAGGTCCAGCTCGAAACGGTCTTCCATGAACCGCTTGATCGTGTGGCACGCCTCGCTCTCCTGTTCGGGAGTGAGGGTCAGAATCGGCGGTTTGGTCTTCTTGCTCATTACCGGCGGCCGTCCCACGCCGCGAAGTTCTGCAGCAACTGCAGGCCATGGGTGTGGCTCTTCTCGGGATGGAACTGCACGGCAAAGCGCGAGCCATCGGCCAATGCAGCGGCGAAGTCATGACCGTAGTGGCCACGGCCGACGATCTGCTGCGGGTTCGGCGATTCGATGTAGTAGCTGTGCACGAAGTAGAACCGCGCCATGTCCGGAATGTTGGCCCAGAGCGGGTGATCCACGGCCTGCGCCACTTCATTCCAGCCCATGTGCGGGACTTTCAGGTGCTCGCCGTCTTCGTGAAGATCCTTGCCAAAGAAGCGCACCTGACCGGGCAAAACGCCGATGCAATCGACGCCGCCACTCTCTTCGCTGCGCTCCATCAGCGCCTGCATGCCGACGCAGATCCCGAGAAACGGACGGTCCTGGCTGACTTCACGCACCAGGGCATCGAAGCCCAGGCGACGAATTTCCGCCATGCAGTCGCGAATCGCACCAACACCGGGAAACACGACACGATCAGCTTCACGGATGACGTCGGCATCGCTGGTGATCAGCACGCGACCGGCGCCGACGTGCTCCAGCGCCTTGGCCACCGAGTGCAGATTGCCCATGCCATAGTCGATAACGGCAACGGTCTGCATTACAGCACGCCTTTGGTCGACGGCATCTGGCCAGCCATGCGGTCGTCCAGTTCTACCGCCATGCGCAGTGCACGGCCGAACGCCTTGAAGACGGTTTCAATCTGGTGGTGGGTGTTGTGGCCGCGCAGGTTGTCGATGTGCAGCGTGACATTGGCGTGGTTGACGAAGCCCTGGAAGAACTCCTGGAACAGGTCCACATCAAAGCCGCCAACGGTGGCGCGGGTGTACGGTACGTGCATTTGCAGGCCAGGCCGACCGGAGAAGTCGATGACCACGCGCGACAGCGCTTCATCGAGCGGGACGTAGGCGTGGCCGTAGCGACGGATGCCTTTTTTGTCGCCGATGGCTTTGCTGAACGCCTGACCCAGCGTGATGCCGACATCTTCCACGGTGTGGTGATCGTCGATATGCAGGTCGCCTTTGCATTCGATGTCCAGATCGATCAGCCCGTGACGGGCGATCTGGTCGAGCATGTGTTCAAGAAAAGGAACGCCGATGTCGAATCGGGACTTTCCTGTGCCATCCAGGTTGATCGAGGCTTTGATCTGGGTTTCCAGAGTGTCGCGCTCGACGAACACCATACGTTCGGCCATCACCAGCTCCGCAAAATCATTGGGCGAAAAGGCGGCCATTATAGGCGTGTGGCGGGGAAACAGAAACATGAAGCGAGCAATGCCGGACCGAGGGAAATGCGGGCCGCATGGGATAGACATGTGCGTACAAGCGAAGACATTTGGGAAAAAAAGTGGGAGCGAGGTTGCTCGCGACGAGGTCCTTACATTCGACATATCTGTCGACGGTCTGACCGCCTTCGCGAGCAAGCTCGCTCCCACCCTCACACTAACGGGTTCAGCCTGAAATCTTCAGACCGATCCCGCCATGGTTTTAGTGAAACAGCACCGCAGTTTTCTGCAGAGTGATCCACACGCCCCACGCCAACGGAATGCCCACTGCCAGCCAGGCCAGAATCGCCAACGGCTTGGTGCTCGGATCCGCTTTCCATTCCAGCGAGGTGCTGTGGTCGGCGCCGGCATCGTGACCGATGGCTTGCTCAGTCTTCAATTGCTCGTCGGTCATGAAGTATTTGTCGGCTACCGGACGCACCAGCATGTTGCAGATAAAGCCCAACACCAGCAGACCCGCGAGGATGTACAAGGTGATGTCGTAAGCATCGGCACGTGCAACGCCGTGGCTCAACTGATACTCACGCAGGTAGTTCACCAGCACAGGGCCGAGCACGCCAGCGGCAGCCCATGCGGTCAGCAGACGACCGTGGATTGCACCGACCATCTGCGTACCGAACAGGTCGGCCAGGTAAGCCGGAACGGTCGCGAAACCGCCGCCGTACATCGACAGCACGACGCAGAACGCCGCCACGAACAGCGCAACGCTGCCCAGGTGACCCAGGGTCGGCACCGACGCGTAGAGCAAAAAGCCCAGCGCGAAGAACACGAAGTAGGTGGCTTTACGGCCGATGTAGTCCGAGAACGAAGCCCAGAAGAAACGACCGCCGATGTTGAACAGGCTCAGCAGACCGGTGAAGCCCGCCGCGATGGCCGCGATGGCCGCCAGTTGCGAGGCATCCAGTTGGCCAAACGGCTGATCGGTGCCCAGCAGCTTGCCGCCGAACACTTCCTGCAGCAGGGGCGAAGCCATGCCCAGGATGCCGATGCCTGCCGAAACGTTCAGGCACAGCACCAGCCAGACCAGACGGAACTGAGGCGTCTTCCACGCAACGCTCACATGCACATGGCGGTTGGTGATCATCGCGCTGTTGGCTTTCTTCGCCGGAGCGGTCCAGCCTTCAGGTTTCCAGCCGGTCGGCGGAACGCGATAGGACAGTGCGCCGCCGATCATGAAGATGAAGTAAATCACCGCCATCACTGCGAAGCTCTGCCAGACACCGACGCTTTCAGGCGTGGCGAAGTGGCTCATCAGTGCGGTTGCCAGCGGGGCACCAACCATCGCGCCACCGCCGAAACCCATGATCGCCATGCCGGTCGCCATGCCGCGCTTGTCCGGGAACCACTTGATCAGTGTCGAGACCGGCGAGATATAACCCAGGCCCAGACCAATACCGCCGATCACGCCCGAGCCGATCCACATCAGCCAGATCTGGTGCGTGTAAACGCCCAGGGCCGAGATCAGCAGACCGCCACACCAGCACAGCGCCGAGACGACACCGGCCTTGCGCGGGCCTGCGTGTTCCAGCCAGCCGCCCCAGATGGCTGCGGAGCAACCCAGGAAAATGAAGAACAGGGTGTAGATCCAGCCGAGCATGGAGATCGGCCAATCACAGCTGGACGAAACGACTTGCTCGAAGAAACCCATGTCAGCCGGGCAGGCAACAGCGGACTTGATGCCGATTGCCTTGGACAGCGGCAGCCAGAACACCGAGAAGCCGTAGGCCATGCCGATACACAGGTGGATTGCCAATGCAGCTGGCGGAACCAGCCAACGGTTGAAACCGCGTTTGGCGATAATGCGCTCTTTGGACAAGAACGCAGGCTGAGCGGCAGTACCGCCCAGAGCAGTGCTCGTAGTCATTTGATTGTTGCCCCCAATTTATAGTTGTATCCCGCAAGAACAGCGACATCGCTCCGCCACCACTCTTAAAGCACGCAGGCCTCGGTGGTTTATCGGCAGAACATCTCTTTACGTGACAATTCGACGCAGCAAGGCTGGCGAATGGCGCGAGATTACCATTTGCGGCGTAAAAGAAAGCATTCTGCTACTACCTTTTTCGCGCCGTTTGTCACTGCTTCGGGCGCTGCCGATTTGATCGGCGGCGTCGGTGGCGATCCAAAACCCGGTGCTTGCCCGAGAACGCTATACTCGCGGGCTAAATTTTGAACGACTCGACACAAGGACTCGCCCATGAAAGCGTTCGGCAAAATCCTGGGGCTCACCCTTCTCGGGCTGTTGCTGATCATTGTGGCTCTTGGCTTTGCCTTGACCCACTTTTTTGATCCCAACGACTACAAAGACGAGATTCGAAAACTGGTTCGCGATCGCGCCCACGTCGAGTTGACACTCAACGGCGATATTGGCTGGAGCCTGTTTCCGTGGCTGGGCCTGGAGCTGCACGACGCCAGCGTCGCCACCTTGAGCGAGCCGACCAAACCTTTCGCCGACTTGCAGATGCTCGGGCTGTCCGTGCGGGTGCTGCCGCTGCTGCGCAAGGAAGTGCAGATGAGCGACGTGCGCGTCGAGGGCCTGAACCTCACGTTGACCCGCGACGAAAACGGCCACGGCAACTGGGAAGACATCGGCAAAGTACCCGCTACCGCGCCCAATCCAGCCCAGCCCCCTGCCACACCCGGTGCGCCAGCCGACACTGCATCGGCCAAGCCCGACAAGCCATGGCAGCCGCTCAAGCTGGACATCGACAGCCTGACCGTGAACAACGCGCGCATCGATTTCAACGATATTCCCAAGGCCCGGCAGTTCACCGCCGAGAGCATCCAGTTGAGCACCGGCCCGATCCACAACGCGACCGATATCCCGCTGAAACTCACCGCGTTCCTCAGCACCAATCAACCCGTCGTGCGCACCAAAACCGAACTGACCGGCAAGCTGCGTTTCGATCGCGTGCTCAAGCGTTACCAGCTCGACGACATGCGTTTCTCCGGTGATGTGACGGGCGATCCGCTCCAGGGCAAGACGCTGACGTTCTCGGCCCAGGGCCAGTTGCTGGCAGACATGTCCGCCAACGTGGCGGAATGGACCAATCTGAAGCTGTCCGCCAATCAACTGCGCGCCCTTGGCGAGCTGCACGTGCGTGACCTAGACAAGACGCCGCAGCTCACGGGCGGTATCTCGATTGCCCAGTTCAACCTGCGCGACTTTCTCGACAACATCGGCCAGCCCGCGCCAGCCCTTGGTGACGGCAGTCTGAACAAACTGGAACTGGTCACCCGCATCGCGGCAACGCCCAACAGCGTCTCGCTGGATGACCTTACGGTGAAACTCGACGACAGCACCATCACCGGCCACGTCGCTGTGGAAGACTTCGCCAAACAGTCCCTGCGCCTTCAACTCAAGGCCGATACGTTCAACGCCGACCGCTACCGCGTGCCCGAGGGTGAACAGGCGAAGAGCGCCGGCGCCGCGCGCAGAGCAGAAGTTCAAGGTGCCGAGGCCGAAGCCATGGTGGCCTCCGGCACTTCGCCGCTGCCGAACCAGCCGACCCAAGGTGCCTGGAGCGATGCGAAGCTGCTATCGCTCGAGCGCCTGCGCAAACTGGATGTCGACGCCGACCTGAGCTTCGGCAAGCTGACGCTGGAAAAACTGCCGATCCAGAATGCGGCGCTGAAGACTTCTGCGCTCGATGGCGTGATCACGGTCGACAGCCTGCGCGGCGATTTGTACAACGGCAATTTCGAGGTCAAAGGCAATCTCGACGCGCGTCCCGAAGTGCCCTTGGCGAGCGTTCAGACCCGAATCGCCAAGGTGCCGGTGGAGCACTTCATTCAGAGCCAGGGCACCACGCCGCCTCTGCGCGGCCTGCTTAACCTCACCAGCGATGTGACCGCCAAAGGCAACAGCGAGAAAGCATTGGTCGAGAGCCTTAACGGCACCGCCAGTTTTGCGCTGAACGACGGCGTGCTGGTCAATGCCAACCTTGAACAGCAGCTGTGCCGTGGCATCTCGACGCTTAATCGCAAGAGCTTGAGTGGCGAACCGCGCGGCAAGGACACGCCCTTCCAGCAGTTGAACGGCAACCTGGTGTTCCGCAATGGCGTCGCCAGCAACCCGGACCTGAAAGTCCGCACGCCGGGCCTGACCGTCAACGGCGATGGCGACATCGACCTGCGCGTGATGGGCATGAACTATCGCGTCGGCGTGATCATCGAAGGCGACAAGAGCGACATGCCGGACCCGGCCTGCGAAGTGAACCCGCGTTTTGTCGGCATCGAATGGCCAGTGCTCTGCCGTGGCCCGCTTGAAATGGGCGCCAAGGCCTGTCGCCTGGATAACGACGGCCTGGGCAAAGTGGCCGCGAAACTGGCAGGCGACCGGATTGGCGACAAGATCGATGAAAAGCTGGGGGACAAGGTCAGTCCCGAGCTCAAGGATGCGATCAAGGGATTGTTCAAGCGTTAACCCTGACTAACAGGCGCCGCGCCGTTCAGTTGTGGGAGTGAGCTCACTCCCACATTCATCTCTGGCTGGCCTCCGACAGCGCGGCGTCTGGCGTCGTATATAGCAACCCAACATCTTTTGATCACCGGAAGCCTTGATGCAACCCGAGCAGTTCTCCTCCGCCGTTCTCGACTGGTACGACCGCCACGGCCGTCACGATCTTCCCTGGCAACACGACATCACCCCGTACCGCGTGTGGGTGTCGGAAATCATGCTGCAGCAAACCCAGGTCAGCACGGTGCTTGGCTATTTCGATAAATTCATGGAAGCGCTGCCCACGGTGCAGGCTCTGGCCGAGGCGCCGGAAGATGAGGTCCTGCATCTGTGGACCGGGCTGGGCTACTACACCCGCGCGCGCAACCTGCAGAAAGCCGCGAAAATCGTGGTGGCCGAGCACGGCGGTGAATTCCCCCGCGACGTGGAAAAGCTCGTCGAGCTGCCGGGTATCGGCCTCTCGACGGCAGGCGCGATTGCCAGCATCAGCATGGGCCTGCGCGCGCCGATACTCGATGGCAACGTCAAGCGCGTACTCGCCCGCTTCACCGCCCAGGAAGGCTATCCCGGCGAGCCCAAAGTGGCGAAGCAGATGTGGGCCACGGCCGAGCGCTACACGCCGCACAGCCGGGTCAATCACTACACCCAGGCGATGATGGACCTGGGCGCCACGCTCTGCACCCGGACCAAACCTAGCTGCCTGCTCTGCCCCCTTGAGCGCGGTTGCGAGGCGCACATGCTCGGCCAGGAAACCCGCTATCCCATCCCGAAGCCGCGCAAGGTCGTGCCGCAAAAACGCACCTTGATGCCTATCTTCGCCAACCACGAAGGCGCGATTCTGCTTTATCGCCGCCCTTCGACCGGGTTGTGGGGCGGACTGTGGAGCCTGCCGGAACTGGACGACTTCAACGACATGCAGCATCTGGCCGACCAGCACGCCCTCGAGTTGGGCGAGCATCAAGCCTTGCCCGGCCTGATCCACACGTTCAGCCATTTTCAACTGAGCATCGAACCCTGGCTGGTCCGGGTCCACGCGTCCGCCCATCACGTGGCCGAGGACGACTGGCTCTGGTATAACCTCGCCACCCCGCCGCGCCTGGGCCTTGCTGCCCCGGTGAAGAAACTGCTGAAACACGCAGCCGACGTATTGAATGCAGGAGAGTCCTCATGACCCGCACCGTAATGTGCCGCAAATACAAAGAAGAATTGCCTGGCCTGGACCGCCCGCCGTATCCGGGCGCCAAAGGTGAAGACATCTACAACCATGTCTCGCAGAAAGCCTGGGGCGACTGGCAGAAACACCAGACCCTGCTGATCAACGAGCGCCGCCTGAACATGATGAACGCCGAAGATCGCAAATTCCTGCAGACCGAGATGGACAAATACCTGTCCGGCGAGGAATACGCCAAGGCCGACGGCTACGTTCCCCCTGCCGAATAAGCCTTTGCAGACAGTGGTCGTCGTAAGCGGAGGAAATAATTCAGATTTTTTTCGACACCATGCTTGACGACCTCCTGAAAAAAACGTTTAATGCGCCCCGTTGCCCAGATAGCTCAGTCGGTAGAGCAGGGGATTGAAAATCCCCGTGTCGGCGGTTCGATTCCGTCTCTGGGCACCACCTTTCGTTTTCAGGTGATGCCAAGCACACCTGAAAACACTCAAGAAGCCCGCCTCGTGCGGGCTTTTTGCTTTTCACGGTTCCCCACCGCTGCCTTGTAAGCCCGGATAGATGTGAACAGATTCGTGAGCTCAGAGCCGGATCTGCGTGAAGACGCACAGGTGCTGGCCGGCGTCTCCGACAAACGCGCTGTGTCGTCGCTCAAATCGCGCGATTGGAGGTATGGGAACAGATCGCCGGGCTATCAATCATGCTTATTTTTCTTGTGTCCATGTCGCTTGCCGTGAGATCGATTGTCGCCACCGTCATCTGCCAGGTTGCTGCCCACTGCGCCTCCGGCAGCGCCGCCCAAGCCGGCACCTATGGTTGACCCTGTTGAGCCACCCAACTGGTTACCAATGACAGACCCACCCGCTGATCCCAGCCCCCCGCCGATAGCCGCTTGGGTCTTGCTTCCTCTTTTGGCGCCTAACGCCCCGCCAGCGGCTCCGCCAACACCGGCACCCACCGCCGCGCCGGTGCTTCCACCCATTTGCTGCCCAATGACATTTCCAAGCGCACCACCTATGCCTCCGCCCACTGCGGATGTTCCATCCCCAGCCGCCAGCGCGCATTGAGCGCCCAGCATTCCTAAAAGTAGTACCGGTACAGTTATTCGCATGGATTCAATCTCAAGTGGGTGAAGTAGTCCCTCGGAGGAACATCGAGCAGGACTAAAACGACGGTGCTGGACTGGGCTAGGGAGATTCAACTCAGAGTATGCCCAGCGGGATGCTCATACCCACACACATCGGCTGCCGTGGATAAATCTTGATAGGGTAGAACTGCTGGCGGGTGGCCAGCACCGGGATGGAGAGCCACACGCAGCTCCTATTCGCCACGCACCGGCTTTTTACAATTTTCCCCTAAGCGCTTGCTCAAGATCAGTTGAACGAGACCCTGATCAACCTCAGAATGCATTTTTTCGAGCAACCACGGACACGGGAGGTGTGCATGAAGACTATCGAAACGTCCAGCCGCCTCATTGGAGTCGGCGTATACACGCCCTCAGAAGCAGCCCTCTACACGGGCATTCCCGCCAAGGATATTCGCAGATGGCTATTCGGCTACAAGGCGGAGGGTGTGGAGCACTCCGGTCTGTGGCTGCCCGAACTGGGTATCAACGACGAGAAGCTGCTTGGCTTCCACGACCTGCTTGAGATCAGATTTGTCCATGCCTTCCGAAAGCACGGCGTGAGCCTTCAAGCTATTCGCGCAGCATCCAGGCAAGCCAAGGAAATTTTTAACCAGCACTATCCGTTCACCTGCAGAAGATTCCAGACTGACGGCAGGAGCATATTCGCCACCGTGTTTGACGAGACTGGCGACGAGGCGATCCTGGATCTGGCGAAACGTCAGTACGCATTCAGGCAGGTAATCGCGCCTTCACTGTATGAGGGCATTGACTATACGGGCGAGGGAAAGGCGCAGCGTTGGTATCCGGTCAAGCGCAGCAAGGCAATCGTGCTCGACCCGAACCGTAACTTTGGAAAACCGGTGCTCTCCTCCGCGGGTGTCGATACAGCGTCGATCTATCAGGCTTATCTGGCAGAAGGCCAAGACGCAAAACGTGTGTCTGTGATTTTCGAAATTCCGACCGCGGCAGTGGACGCTGCGGTGACCTATGAGCACAGGATTGCTGCTTGAATTTTCTGATCGATAACAATCTGCCACCGTCCATTGCCAGAGCCTTGCACGAGCTATGCAGCGGCGAAGGCCATGTCGTCGTCTCCCTCAGGGACAGGTTCCCAGCGGACACAAGTGACATCCACTGGATTACCGACCTCACTGCCGAAGGCGGGTGGGCCGTGGTGTCGCAAGACAAGTTCTCCAAGGGAAACGCCGAGCGGCAGGCCTTCAGAGAATGCGGGCTACCGGTTTTCTGTCTCGCGAGACAATGGGGTCAAACGACCTACTGGAGTAAGGCCGAAAATCTTGTCCGATGGTGGCCTGCCATCATCCGGCAGGCAGAACTGATATCCGGCGGTGCGGCATTCAAGGTGGCCTGGAAATTTTCAGCACCGGGGAAGTTTGAGCAATTGAAAATGTAGCCTCGCATCCAGACTTGCCCCTTGCGATTCCGTCTCTGGGCACCTTAAATACCGAAAAACCCCTGCATCGAAAGATTCAGGGGTTTTTTATTGGGCGCGATTTATTAACATCGCAGGCTTGAGCCGACCAAGGAACCCCGTCATGGCATCTGTCAGCAAGCAACAGAAACGAGCCAAGCGCGCCAAAACCAAAGCCAAAGAGCAGCGAGTCGCCCGCCAGCACCCGCAGACGCCCAACCCGATCGTCCCGGATTACTTTATGCCTGATTTCTTCTCGGACGACGAAACCGAGCTACTCGACGACGAAACCCTGCTAGAGAATTTCGTAGAGCCCGACATCCTCGAAAGCATGGACGAAGAAGAGCGGGAAGCGATGGCGGCAGTGATAAGGGGCGAGGCGGACGTGTTGTCCATCACCGAAGACGAAATGCTGTTGATGGAGGTTTACCAGTCCCCTGCGCCGGAGCCGTCCCATGAGCAACGCCTCGCCCACTACGAAGTGCTCAAGCGTGCCGAGCAGCAAGGGTTCCTCGATCTGCTCGATGCCTTCGCCAGAGGTCCGATAGCCGCTCACGCCCTCTACGACATCGAATTCGACGACTACCTCGACATTCTTGTCAGCACGCTGGGCGCCTACTGGACGTGGGCCGACGGACTGGATGAGGCAACCGTTAGGGCGCGCATTCACGACGACGATTTCTACGAGGCCTTCCGCGCCATTCTCGAAGAAATCGAGATGGAATCCACGCTGGAGATGCTGGGGATCGACCGCAACAAGTACGACGAACCGGCACAAGACTGAATACAATACGCGCCCGATGATCTGGGCCATGCGAATGGCTGCACCGCACAAGGAACCGCCGTCATGGCCTCCCCCGACAAACAGCAAAAACGCGCCCAGCGTGCAAAGGCCAAGGCCAAGCAGAACCGTTCCGGCAAGGCCCGGCCGAGCGTCATTCACCCGGTGCTCAATCATGCCTTCGTCAACGAGCCTTTCGATGACGTTGAGATCGACCTGAGTACGTTCGATTTCAAAGACATCGAAGAAAACGGCTTCGACCCGGCGGATTTCGACGACCTGTTCGAAGCGATGAAGCAGGCTGAGTCGATAAGTTTGCTGGCGCTGTGCATAGTCTTCCTGCAATACCCGGTGCTGGAACTGGTGATCGCTGAAGAAGATGAAGAGCCAGCGACCGACTTCATGATGGGCCTGCTGATCACCTACCGCGGGCTCTTCCATGAGGAGGATGAAGACTCGGCCGTTGAATGGATCGGCAGCGACGCCTTCCAGACCGCCTACAACGAAGCGTCGGTGATCCTGCAGAAAAAGAACGCGCACGGCGCAGGCGGGCGTTCTTAAAACGTTTTTTGATTTACATGACCCCGGTCAAAACGGTAGCTTTGCGCCATTACGAGAATGCAACTCCTTCTCAACTAAAGGCTGGCCGTTTTGACACTCCCAAACACTCCTTCTCCTGAACCGGCCCCGGACGGAACAAGCCCTTACTCCCGAACCCGAATTTTCCTGCATTGGCTGTCTGCAGCCGTCATCCTGTGGGCGACGTTCAGCGGCTTCGGCGTGGCATTGCTGGATCAGAACGACCCATTTCGGCAGTGGGTTGAATCGTTCAACCCGCAGCTGACCAGCCTGTTTATCCCGTTCTTCGTCTGGCGGTTGTGGCTTGCGATCAAAGCCCCTGCGCGGCACTCCGCTAAAAACGTCCAGGCGCGACTGGCAAGCGCTGCGCACAAAGCGATCTATGGGGCGGTGGCGGGCGTGGTGATTACGGGGGTGCTGATGATGAGCCACCCGGTCATGCTACTGGCGCTGGTGCCGCTGCCACAGCTCATCCACTCGAAAATCATGCTGCTGGAGCTGCATCAGGTGCATCACGTTCTGTGTGCGGTGTTGGCAGGGTTGGTGGCGCTGCATCTGGCGGCGGTGGTGCTGCATCAGGTGCGGGGGAGATCGGTGCTGGGCAGGATGAGCTAAGACGCTGAACCTCCCACCGTGACCCAACCGTCGAGACAAAAAAAACCGCCATCATCCCTGATAGCGGCTTCTCGACAGCGGTCGGTCACAACCGACTCACTCCCCCATCAATTCATCACAACCTTTCCAGCCTTCCCCGCCTTGCGACGGTTCGAGACGATCAAACCGGCCGCCACTACCAGGATGCTCAGCAGCCCGGTGGCGATGATTTCCATGCGGTGGCCTTCCTGGAACAGCATGATGGTCAGTACGGCGACGATGAACACGATCACCGCCCAGGTCAGGCCCGGGAACAGCCACATGCGGAAGTCGATGGCTTGGCCTGCTGCTTCACGCTTGCGGCGCATACGCAGCTGGGAGACGGCGATGACCAGGTACACCAGCAGCGCGATCGCGCCCGAGCTTGCCAGCAGGAAATCGAACACTGCTGCGGGTGCGACGTAGTTGGCGAACACGGCGGCAAACGCGGCACCGGTCGACAGCAGCACTGCCCAGTAAGGCGTGCCGGCTTTGGTGGTGCGCTGGGAAACAGCAGGCGCGTCGCCACGTTTGCCAAGGGAAAAGAGCATGCGCGAAGCCGTGTACAGCGCCGAGTTCAGGCAACTGGTCACGGCGACCAGCACGACGATGTCGACGATCAGCTTGGCATTCGGAATGCCCATCAGATCGAGCACGGTCTGGTACGAACCCACTTCAGCCAGACGACTGTCGTTCCACGGCACCAGCGCGACGACGAGGAAGATCGAAAGCAGATAGAACAGGCAGATCCGCCAGATCACCGAGTTGGTGGCTTTGGTGATTTGCTGGCCGGGATTCTTCGACTCAGCTGCCGCGATGGTGACGATCTCCGTCCCCATGAACGAGAACATGGTGGTCAGCATCGCCGCCAGCACCGCACCCATGCCGTTAGGCAGGAAGCCCTGCGTGTCGTACAAGTGGCTGACGCCGCTGACCTGGCTGTTCGGCAGCAGACCAAACATCGCCGCAATGCCCAGCAGCACGAAGCCAATAATCGCAATGACCTTGATCAGCGCGAACCAGAACTCGAACTCTCCGTAGTTCTTCACACTAAACAGGTTGGTCGCGGTGAGCAGCAGGGTGATCACCAGGGTGAACGCCCAGATCGCCACGTTCGGGAACCACGCATGCAAGATCGTCGCGGCGGCGTTGGCTTCCAATGGGATGACCAGCACCCAGAACCACCAGTACAACCAGCCGATGGTAAAGCCGGCCCAGTGCCCGATCGCGCGGTCGGCGTAGGTCGAGAAAGAACCGGTGTCCGGCGAAGCGACGGCCATTTCCGCCAGCATGCGCATCACCAGCACCACCAGCGTACCTGCGGCGCCGTAGGCCAGAAGTACGGCCGGACCTGCTTCGGCAATCGCGTGGCCGGAGCCAACGAATAGGCCGGCGCCAATAACGCCAGCAATCGACAGCATGGTGATGTGCCGCGGTTTTAGCCCTTGTTCAAGGTTTGAAGCGTTGGGTGTGCTGCTCATGGAACCAACCTTAGAAGGATTTTTGTACGGATCAGGACGTGTGGCGGCTCTTCGTAAAGAGAACACAACAGCTCTGTTATTTATTTTTTACGCAAGAATTACGCCAGAATATTTCAGATACGACGTCGCGGCGGGATACGACCGTTCCAGACGACTTCCGCAAGTCCATGAATGCAATAGCAATTCGCCAGTCGTGTAGGAAACGTTACCGAGCGCAACAGGAGGGAGACGATTGGTCGCACCGAAAATACACATTTAAAACGAAATGGCACCAAATAAGCGCACAAGACCGGTCGCCGATCGCGCCTGTGGCCGAAACACCCTTCCCCACGGCGGTTAAAGCTGGCACCATCGCGCCCTTTTTGCGCAACGGCATTCTGAGCCGGCGCCCATCAAGCTCATCTTTATAAGCCTCCGCGCAGTTCGACTGTCGCTACCGCCATGTGGCGTCCAACTGGCCAACCCGATGAGCCCACCGAACACACGAGGACTGAACATGGCCGAGGCCACGCCCGCCCTGGAAATCCGCAATCTGCACAAACGCTACGGCGAACTCGACGTGCTCAAGGGCATCTCGCTGAGTGCGCGCGATGGCGACGTGATCTCGATTCTGGGTTCCTCCGGCTCAGGCAAGTCGACGCTGCTGCGCTGCATCAATTTGCTGGAGAACCCCCATCAGGGGCAGATTCTCATTGCCGGCGAAGAACTCAAGCTCAAAGCCACCCGCAAGGGTGAACTGATCGCCGCCGACAACCGTCAGATCAACCGCCTGCGCAGCGAGATCGGCTTCGTCTTTCAGAATTTCAATCTCTGGCCGCACATGACCGTCCTCGATAACATCACCGAGGCGCCGCGTCGCGTGCTGGGGCAGAGCAAGGCCGAGGCCACTGAAGTTGCCGAAGCGCTGCTGGCCAAAGTGGGGATTGCCGACAAACGTCATGCCTACCCGGCACAGTTGTCGGGCGGCAAGCAACAACGTGCCGCCATTGCACGCACGCTGGCGATGCAGCCCAAGGTCATTCTGTTCGATGAGCCCACATCTGCCCTCGATCCCGAGATGGTGCAGGAAGTGCTTAGTGTTATTCGTGGCCTGGCCGAAGAAGGCCGGACCATGTTGATGGTGACCCACGAAATGAATTTCGCCCGACAGGTGTCCAGTGAAGTGATCTTCCTGCACCAAGGGCTGATAGAAGAACAAGGATCGCCAGATCAGGTCTTCGATGACCCACGGTCGGCGCGCTGCAAACAATTCATGTCCAGCAATCGCTAACGGAGCAACATCGATGCAGACCCTGAGAAACATTCTGTTGGCCGCTGCCGCCACCCTGGCCATGGCTTCCAGCGCCTTTGCCGCCGACACCTTGAAAATGGGCATCGAGGGCGCCTATCCGCCGTTCAACAACAAGGACGCCAGCGGTCAGGTCGTGGGCTTCGACGTGGAGATCGGCAACGCGCTGTGCGCGAAGATGAAAGTGACCTGTGAAACCGTCACCTCCGATTGGGACGGCATCATTCCCGCGCTGAACGCGCAGAAGTTCGACTTCCTGATTTCTTCGATGTCGATCACCGAAGAACGCATGCAGGCCGTGGATTTCACCATTCCGTACTACTCCAACAAGCTGCAATTTGTCGCGCCTAAAACCACCAACCTCAGCGGCGACCTGGCCGCCATCAAGGAGGCGCTGAAAGGCAAGACCATCGGCGCCCAACGCGCGACCCTGTCCGGCACGTGGCTGGAAGACAACTGGGGCGACGACGTGACCGTCAAGCTGTACGACTCCCAGGAAAACGCCTTTCTCGACCTGGCTTCGGGCCGCCTCGACGCACTGCTCGGCGATAAATACGCGAGCTACGAGTGGCTCAAAGGCAAGGAAGGCCAGAGCTTCGAGTTCAAAGGTGATCCGCTGCCGGTTGACGACAAGATCGGTATCGCCGTGCGCAAAGACGACCCGCTGCGCGACAAGCTGAGCGAAGCGCTGAAAGAAATCATCGCCGACGGCACCTACAAGAAGATCAACGACAAGTACTTTCCGTTCAGCATCCTCTGACCTGCCTGACCATCGCCGCCGCCTGCTTGTGCAGACGGCGGCGTCTGTCCTCTAGACAAACAACGCCATGAACTTCGATCTCTATGGATTCGGCCCGGCCCTGGCCGCCGGCATGCTGATGACCCTCCAACTTGCGCTGTCGGCCCTTTCCCTGGGGCTGGTCCTCGGCCTGCTCGGGGCGCTGGCGAAGACTTCGCCGCATCGTGCCTTGCAGTGGCTGGGCGGCACGTATTCCACCCTGGTGCGCGGCATCCCCGAATTACTGTGGGTGCTGCTCATCTACTTCGGCACGGTTAGCTCGATGCGGGCGATCGGCAAGCTGTTCGATATTCCGAACCTGTCGCTGAGCGCTTTCGCTGCTGGCGTCATCGCCCTGGGCCTTTGCTTCGGCGCTTACGCGACAGAGGTGTTTCGTGGCGCCATGCTGTCAATCCCGAAAGGTCATCGCGAGGCCGGGCTGGCGCTGGGCATGTCGCGCTCGCGCATCTTCTTCAAACTGGTGATGCCGCAGATGTGGCGCATTGCGCTGCCGGGGCTGGGCAATCTGTTCATGATCCTGATGAAGGACACAGCGCTGGTCTCGGTCATCGGGCTTGAGGAAGTCATGCGTCACGCGCAGATCGCCGTCACGTCCACCAAGCAGCCCTTCACCTTCTATATGGTCGCGGCGCTGATGTACCTGTGCATGACCGCGCTGTCGATGATCGGCCTGGCATGGCTGGAAAAACGCGCGTCGGTGGGTTTTGCGAGGAGCACGTCATGAATTGGGAATTCGTCCTCAAATGGCTGCCGAAACTGCTGCACGGCGCCACCGTGACGCTGGAGCTGGTCGCCGTCGCGGTGATTGCCGGCCTCATTCTCGCCATCCCGTTGGGCATCGCCCGGGCTTCGCGTAACGCCTACGTGCGGGCGCTGCCCTACGCTTACATCTTCTTTTTCCGTGGCACGCCGCTGCTGGTGCAGCTGTTTCTGGTCTATTACGGCCTGGCGCAGTTCGACGTCGTCACTAAAGGCCCATTGTGGCCTTACCTGCGCGACCCGTTCTTCTGCGCGGCGCTGACCATGACGCTTCACACCACCGCCTACATCGCGGAGATCCTGCGCGGCGCCATTCAGGCCGTGCCGCCCGGCGAAATCGAAGCAGCGCGCGCACTGGGCATGTCCAAAGGCAAAGCGCTGCTGTACATCATCCTGCCCCGCGCCGCCCGCATCGGCCTGCCCGCGTACAGCAACGAAGTCATTCTGATGCTCAAGGCCAGCGCGCTGGCAAGCACCGTGACCCTGCTCGACATCACCGGCATGGCACGCACAATCAACGCGCGGACCTACATGCCGGAACAGACCTTCCTCATCGCCGGGTTGATCTATCTGGTGATGTCGTTCGTGCTGGTGCAAGGCTTCAAACTGCTGGAGCGGTACTTGCGAGTGGACGCCAGCCAAGGGCGATGAGGATCGCCGCGCGCTAGCGGGTGCGCATCCCTTCGTTCAAACACCGACGGGGCGCGCATCAAACACGGTACTTGTGGCAGATCGCCTATCGCACAGCAAACACCGAACCTGTGGGAGTGAGCTTGCTCACGAAGGCGGCATCCCAACCGGCAAAGATTACCGTGCCTGACGAGCGCGCCCAGGCACTGATTCACCGTATCCTGCAACGCACATCCCGATTTCCATAACCCAATGCCACTCACTCCCGACCAACTCCAGTTCCGATTCACCGCGCTCAATGCCTTCCTGCTCGAGCATCAGGCCCTGTGGCGCCCGCGCCCCTTCACCCATCGCCATCTGCCGTGGGAGTCGCAGAACCCGGAGCTGTCACGCTGGCTGCGGCAACGCTCGCTTGAAGACGCAGAAGCGGCACACAACCACCCCGAACAGCTCGATGCGCCGCAGCCCTTCGCTCAGTTGGCCTCGCTGTCGAAGACGCTGAGCGAGATCGAGGCGCTCCCGCTCGCTAGCCTGGAAGCAGTGCCAGCGCGCATGAGCGTCGACGTACCCGGCCGCAAGTGGCAACAGATCGAAGCCTTCGCCAGCAGCTTGAGCTTTCAACAGCAGCCAACCCACTGGCTGGACTGGTGCTCTGGCAAAGGCCACCTGGGTAGGCGCCTCGCCCAGGGCGGCCAAGCCCTGACCTGCCTGGAATACGATGCGCAACTGGTTGAAGCAGGACGGCAACTCAGCGACAAACTGGGCATCACCGCGAACCATCTGCATCAAGACGTCATGGCCGACGATGCAGCCAGGCGCCTCCAAGCGCATCACACACCCGTCGCCCTCCACGCCTGCGGCGACCTTCATGTGCGCCTCATGCATCTCGCCAGCGACGCCCGCTGCCAACAACTGGCCATCGCGCCCTGCTGCTACAACCGCATCGCCGGTGAGCGTTACATGCCGATCTCCCAGCTGGGCAAAGCGTCAGCGCTTACCCTCTCCATCGACGACCTCGGCCTGCCCCTCAGCGAAACCGTCACCGCTGGCGCCCGCGTACGCCGCCAGCGCGATACCTCCATGGCCCGACGCCTCGGCTTCGACCTGCTGCAGCGACAGCTGCGCGGCGTCGACGACTACCTGCCAACGCCTTCGCTACCCAGCGCCTGGCTCGACAAACCGTTCGCCGACTATTGCCGCGACCTCGCCGAACTCAAGCAACTGCCCTCCCCCGGCATTCAGGACTGGCTGGCCCTTGAAGCAGCGGGATGGGCGCGCTTGGCCGAAGTCCGCAACCTCGAATTGCTGCGCAACCTGTTCCGTCGACCGATGGAAATGTGGCTCATCCTCGACCGAACCCTTTATCTGACTGAACGCGGGTACGACGTACGCATCGGCACCTTCTGCGACAGCAAAGTCACTCCGCGGAATCTGCTCATTCTTGCAGAGCGACCGTGAGCGTTTTTTGACGCCAGTTCCTGTGGATAAGTCTGTTGATTAAATTCCACCGAACGCCCGGAAATCCTGCTTTGGAAGGGATGTAACCATTTGTTCATTTTTTGGTCAGCGTAAAATTGGCGCTAAAACAGTAGCTTGCGAACGATTGAGAATGGTTCTGAAATTCGACCGATTGTCACCTTTGCTTTGTGCCGATTGTGCATAACGGTAATCACCTTCCGGCATAAGGGCGGCGAAAAAACTGAAATTAGGGCTTTACTCGCCAGATCAAATCCCTATAATCAGCGCCCACAACGCCGGTATAGCTCAGTTGGTAGAGCAACTGACTTGTAATCAGTAGGTCCCGGGTTCGACTCCTGGTGCCGGCACCAGATTTAGCAAAAAGGCTCACCGAAAGGTGGGCCTTTTTTGTTGGACTTCAAAATGGGAGTTCCGTGACGCATTCACCTACTGAAAGCCCGCAGTCGACTCGACACAGCCCCTCATTGTCCCGGCCTCAATCCACGGGCATCATCGTGGCTCGACATAAGGACACGGCACTATGGCCAAGCCCATGCTCCACCTCCTGTGCGGCAAGATCGCATCCGGGAAATCAACGCTAGCGAACGCTCTAAAAACAAAACATGCGGCGATCTTGCTGACTGAAGATCATTGGCTCTCAAGGCTCTACGCAAGCCAAATTCACTCGGTCGATGACTATGTAAAACTCTCACGACAGCTTCGAGATGTCATTGGCCCCTTGGTCATCGATATGCTGACGGCGGGCGTCAATGTGGTTCTCGATTTTCCAGCGAACACCCCCGCAGACCGCCAGTGGTCGCGCAGTCTGGCTGATCGCGCCCAAGCCCCGCACAGCCTGCACGTCCTCAACGTCGACGACGAAACTTGCCGGGCCCGGCTGCACCTTAGGAACAAGCGCGGTGAGCATGAATTTGCAGCGACTGACGCTGAGTTTGAGTTGATCACTAGCTACTTCAGGGCTCCCGACAAGGAGGAAGGACTTGATGTTGTCGCGCACCGAGAATTCGATCCCTCGCCAGGCAAAACGCAACCATGAATATCCCGGAGCTGATGGCCCAGCTTGTAGAGCTTAAAAAGATCTATCACGATGAAGGATGTAGAGATTTTGACAGAGGCATTGATGGTGTATTAAGTATGCTTTCCCAAGGCGCTCTGCCCAATAACTCTGCATGGGAGCAAGCGGGTTCGATATACAGAACAATGGCCGGATCTAAATCTGGGTTTTCGGACGTTTACATCGACCGCGACACCGTCGAGCAACGTATTGCGGCCAACTTAAAACTCGACGGCATCCGCCAGACACTTTGGGATACCTTCACTAGAGCTTGATGCATCGGGATCGCCAGAAGGTCAAGCTTAGCGGAGCCCTACCTTTGTGTAAAAACTTAAGGCAGGGCCGGACTTCGAGTGTGATTTGTGCTTCATGAAAGACAGATAAACGTCTAGATATTCCGCAACAGGCTTAGCCGCGCCCAACTCAATCAACTCACCAGAGTTCCGTTCGGTCCGAAACGGGCTATTTCCTGCTAACTGATCACACCGATTTACGGTTCTTAAATACTCAACTAACTGAAAGCAAGACAACCATCCACCTTGAAAATCCCCTCCCCCGACTATCTCTAAGGGTATCGCAGATTTCCAATATACTTTCTAGCAAGATCAAAAGCATACTCGTAATTTATCATCAGTTCGCCCACGATATATGCCCACTGAGCAGGGAATACCGTGTCCGAAAAACGCCGCCTCCGTCCCTGATACCAAATCAATTTCTTAAATTTTTATTAAACCGACATTCCTATACAGTCTTTAGCCTTGTTGAGGAACGAATAATTCTGCTTCAGAAGAAACCTCAGGGCCTTGGCATACCTCTGCAAGCGCTTTTAGTGAATCCTCGGAAACCTGAAAGTAAACATTCTCCACCTCGTTATCGTCATCGAAAAATATGGACATACCAATATCGTCGCTTACGTATTTTTTGATCCCCGAATACATCTCAACAAAGTCGAACTTCAATGCCGCAATCAAGTACTCTGCAATATCTTTAGATAGTCGCTGAGAGCTCTCAAACTCCCAACCATCCTCACCTAACACTTTATCCACCCCGATAGGAATCAAGAAAGCAGCCATATATTTTTTCTTCATCACATCACTCCCAAACTTCTACCGGAATTTTCTCTATACCCGCCTTTATTGCGGCTTGAGCCCTATGGTGCCCATCCTGAATTTCAAGTCGCCCTGTACTCGGGTTCCTCCAAGCGTCAACTGGATAGCTGGGGTCAAAACCATTCTTCTCCATACTTTTTGCGAGACGCTTAATCTGTGATCCAGACATTTCCGATTTGGTCTGAGTCGGTATTAGGTTGCTAGGATTTTCATAAGTTAGCCTAGGTTTCAGCTCCCTTGGGGATTTAGCATCAGAGCTAGGCGAGGAAGAAGATTCTTGCGGATGTTGTGGCCCCATCGCACCTTTGTGCGGCTCAGCCTTTTGCAGATCAGGCCTACTCTTCAACGCATCCTTATGCTTAAGCATCCACTGCCCAATGTTTGCGCCTTTCGGACTGGCTCCCATCTCCTGAGCTAGCCTGCCTGCGTTTCCCCGACCACGCGTCAGGTATTCAACAATGGCGCCTAGCAGCAGAACGACTACCTCTACATGGCCGAGTGCGATGTTATGGGCAGCGCTGCTCACAGCATAAGGGTCATCTTGGCTGAAGGGGGCCAATCCTTCTTCGCCGCGTGGGCCCTCCCATGCAGTTTGAATCCCGGTCAGGTAATACTCGCCGACTCTAGGTAGGCCTTCGACGAAAAATTCCGCAACGGAATGCAGGCCAAGTATTGTCAATATCCAACTGCTGACCTGCAAACCTATTGCAGCCCCGGCGGCACCCATCGGGGCAGCACCCACACCGCCGAAAAATGCGCCCACTCCCGCGCCGATGGCAGCTCCAGTCAAGGTACTACCTGCGACGATCATTGCCATCTGGGTCACCACATCAATCAAGTCGTCGATGATGATGGAAATTTCGAGGTCGGCAAAACGTCGGCGCAGTAAGTCTGCTGCCTGCCATTCAGCTTGATAAAACGCAGACCTGACGCTTTCGACACGGCGGATATTCAGGCTGAGGGATGCGGCAGGCTCGCCCCAATGGTTTCTAAATCGAGCACCACCTTGGTAGCCCATTTCCTGCCTTACCTGATCTTCGATCTGATGCGACGAGGGCACGATATGCCAAAAGAACATTCAACGTCTCCCTGACAACTCCCAGCTTTGGGCACCGCCCGCTTTTTATCATGGCTGAGAGGGTGCACGAAATTTGGAACCGAGTATTTCATGACCCAGTGCGCCCACCATAGGCCGACCCTCCCGCAGTGACGTAGGAACCTTCTGAAGTTAAGCAATAGGGTTCGCCACATCTTGATATCGCATGCCCGCAAACCTTCCCGCCTGGCATGGCACTCGGGTTCAGGTCTAGCCACAGGAACACCAAAGCTGCCAGCAGCGCTTTGAGCCCGGCTACTGGCATACAACCACTCATCGCCGGTCAAGGCGCCATGTTCATGTGGCGTCTGCCAGATTCCCCCTCCCCCATCCCGCCCCCATCTAGTAACGTATACCCATCCAACGGGCCCTCGCGTCTGCGTCAGGACAGCGACCCGCCATCAGAATCACGATAGAAGGCCCAACCGTGCACAAAGTCCGATTGATCAAGTACGTCTGGACTCACCAGACCCCGGAGATTTCGTCCGAATGGTCCAAGCTGCTCTACGAAGTGGAGCTGCCGTTCGTCCCCTTCCATGGCTTGAACATTCAGCTGCCGATGCAGCGTGTCTGGCGGATTCGGGACGTCGAGTGGAACGTCGAGGAGCAGACCTTCCGCTGCCATATCGAGGACCAGTTCATGAATTTGCTGGATGTCGACGACTCGTACGAGGACTGGATCGAGACATTGCTGGAGTGTGGCTGGGTGCTGAGCGGCCGCTACACCAATGAGCACAACAAGACCTGATTCGCCTTCGCTCAAATATTCCCCGGAATTGACGCAGGATGCGCGCTGCGCCCGGCAGAGATGACAAACCGATGCCAGACTGGATAACACACCTGGCACAAGGACTGTCCCGGCGCCCTATTCCCTTTGAGCATGACTGCCATGAAATGGATTTCCCGTTGTATCCATTACGCGGCCAGCGCGCTGTTGGCCTGCTCGTCAGCGGCGTTTGCGCTGCCGGTCGTTGATTTGTACGTGGCCGAAGCGCCACCGCTGACCATGGCCAGTCAAGGCGACCAGCATGGCATCGCGGGCGACATCAGCCTTCAGGCCATGGCGATGGCGGGGTATTCCGCCCACTTGCTGTCGCCGCCGTGGCCGCGCGCGCAACGCGATGTGGCGCTTGGGGCGAACAAGCTCATTGCGCCGCTGACCCGTACTCAAAGCCGGGAAGACAGCTTCACCTGGATCGCTCCGCTGATGACGATGGACCGGGCGTTTTTCAGCCTTGATCGTCACGTCGAGAGTTTTGAAGAGGCGCGCAAGACCTTCAAGATGATCGCCGTCGGCAGTGGCTCGGCGCAGGAGACGCGGCTACGTGAAGAAGGTTTTTCCGCCGCGCAGATTTATCCGCTGAAGATCGGCGAGAACCCGGCGCTGATGCTGCTCAAGGGCCGGGTAGATGCGTGGTTTAACGGCGTGCCGGAAACGCTCTATATCTGGAAGCAGATCAGCGATCGCCCGCTGATGATGAGCCGAGCGTTGATGACCGCCGATCTGTATCTGGCGTGTTCAAAGGACTGCGACCCTCAGATGGTCGAGAAGCTGAAGACCGCGATTGATACGCTGCAGTCAAACGGCTCGATCACACGCGTCCAGCATGACTATCTGAAAGGGCTGCCTGTGCAGTAGTTGGGGCAGCACTGTTTCCAGAGTGATGCTTTGCTGTCACGGCAGCAGAATCACCTTGTCGGCGCCGCCCTGATTCACTTCGGCGTAACGTGCCAGGCCTTCTTCCAGCGGCGATTCAATCAGCCCGGTCGGCAGCGGCAAGGTGCCGTCGTCGAACTGCTTGCCGAACTGCTCCAGCATCCGCGCGCAGGCCTCGACGCCATACAGCAGCGAGTTGATCCCCACCACCGAACCGCCCTTGCGGTACAGCGCCAGCGCAGGCAATTGCACGTGGCCGTCCACCGGGGCGGCGATGATTGCGATGCGACCGAATTGCGCCAACGCAGGCACAGCCGCCGGCAGCCAGAAGCCGGTGGTGTCGAAGATCACGTCAGCGCCGCCTGAAAACACGGCATTCACTTGGGCACCGAGGTCTTCGGGTTTGTCGAGCTGGATCGCGTTGAAGCCTTGCTCTTGCAGCGCTTTCAGCTGATCCGGTTTACGCACCGCCGCCAGCACCCGGGCGCCGCGCACTTTCGCCAGTGCGATGGCGGCGCTTCCGACTGCGCCATTGGCGCCGATGACCAGCAACCGGGTGCCGGCTTGCACGAGGCTACGCTCAAGTGCGTCCCACGCCGTGGTGTACGGGACGCCCAGACTGGCGGCCTGAGTAAAGCTCAGCGACGCCGGCTTGATCGCCACGCCCTTGGCCGACAGCGTGATGTAGCCGGCGTGGGAGCCGTCGCGGACAAAGCCGATCTCCTTGCCGGTGCCCCACACTTCTTTGCCGATCAGTTCCTGCGGGCCTTCGACGACAACGCCCGCAAAATCACGGCCCGGAATGCGCGGCATCGTGGTGTAGGGGAAGCGACCGAGGACGTTTTTGACGTCGCTGGGGTTCAGGCCGGCGGCTTTGATCTGCACCAGAACTTCGCCGGCCGCCGGGACAGGCGTGGGCAGATCGACGACTTCCAGCGCAGCCAGGTCGCCGGTACGGGAAAATTGCAGTGCTTTCATGATGGATTCATCCAGAGTGGGGAAAAGGAAATCGTCGATTCAGGAGGCCAGGTTGGTGAAGAACTGCTTGCCCACCGGCCACAGCCATTCACCGGCCTGCATGCCGAGCAGGCCAACCAGTGCCACCAGAGGCGGTGCGGGTGAGCGAAAGTCCAGCAGGCCATACAGCAAACCGACGGCGATACCGATGACGAGGGAAATGACGTAGCTCATGACAAACTCCGGTGCGTGGGACCCGCGGCTCGATGGCGGCGTGACTGCGTTAAGCGATGACCAGAGTGTAAGGAGGGACGGCACGGGCTACCGGCCAAGAGCTTCTGAATTTCGGACAGTGTCGGCGCACGTGTTAGCTGGCTGGATCAACGACCGGGTACTGAGAAGGCGCGATGCCCAGTTCCCGGCGAAACATGTCGCTGAAGCTGCTCGGCGAATAGCCCATGGAGCGGGCGATGGCGTTGACCGGCACGCCCTGGATGATCTCTGCCACCGAGGTCGCCAGTTGCACCTGCCGCCGCCATTCGGCGAAGCCCATGCCAAGCACAGCCTGAAACAGCCGGGACAACGTTCGCACACTGGCGCCGGCGTTTTCCGCGTGCTGTTCGAATGACACGTCGATGGACGGCTCGATCATCACCGCCTGACAGACGCTCATGAGTCTGCGGTCGCTGTCATCGGGCATCGGCACTTTCAGCAGCGAACGCCGGGCGCGCTTGAGTTCGAGCAACGCCAGGTTGACCACCGCTTCGTAGTAGTCCGACGCCTTGTCCTGCTCGGCCACCAGACCGACGATCAATTCGCGCAGCAAGCGACCGACTTCCAGGACCTGAACCGTGGCGTCGAGGGTTCGGGCAAGCGCAGGGCGCAGGTAGATGTTGCGCATTTCCAGGTCCGACACCACGCGGATGCCATGGGGCACGCCGGGCGGCAACCAGACCGCGCGCTGCGGCGGCACGACCAGCGCTTCGTTGGGCGTCTCGACCCACATCACGCCCGACATCGCGTACAACACCTGCCCCCACTCATGCTCATGGGGCTCGATGTACAAGCCGCGCGGATACGTCCGTGACAAAGGCTGCACGGGGACGGCGGTATTGGAAAGGTCGGGGGGCGCGGCGATTGCCATGGTGAAACCGGTGGGAGTGGGGATGCGGCGATGGTAGCGGGAGAGCGGGAGGGATCGCCAGTGCGGTTAACACCTTGCTACCGCTGCAGAGGACCGGCTGAGTCTGCGGTAGCGAGCGGGCTGGCGATCCACCTCGCTCGCGAAGAAACGGGTACAGCCGCTAGATCTCCAGCGGCTGTAATGCAGTCTTCGCGAGCAAGCTCACTCCCACAGGGACGGTGTTTGCCTTGCGAATGCGCGACGTCTGGACCACATGAATCTCCTACAGATTCACGGCAGTCAGAAGACTTCACACATCAGAACACGTTGATCGGGTAATCGACGAAGATCCGGGTTTCGTTACCGCCGACGTTGTACTGATCCACATCGTTGGAGACGCGCAAGAACGAGTTACGCAGGCGCACCGACAGGTCTTTCACCGGGCCGCTCTGGACGACGTAGGTCAATTGGCTGAACAGTTCACGCTCTTCGCCACGCCCACGGTCGCTGCCGTCGTCGATGTTGTCGCCGCGCACGTACGCCACTCGGTAGCTGAGGCCCGGGGTCACAACGGTGCCCAGGTTCACGCCATAGCCCACCTGCCACGACCGCTCGTCCTTGCCGTTGAAGTCCGACCAGTAGGAGTTCGCCAGGTAGATGGTATTGCCGCCATCGCCGGTGCCGCCTGCGTTGCGGTAGCCGCCGTAGGTGTAACCGGTCTCGCCGGTGCTGCGCTGATGCGCGAGGGTGAACGAGTGGATACCCACCGCCCACGTGGCCGCCAGGCTCCAGATCTTGTTGTCGCGGGCGTCATCGACGGCGAAGTCTTTGTCCAGCTTGGTCTTGTAGCCGTTGAAGTCGAAGGTCAGCGACTGATCTTTCGGCATTGCCCAGACGTAGTTCAGGTTCACGTACTGCTTCTTCAGCACGTCTTCGTCGTCGGAGGCGTAAAACGCGGCACTGAGGGCCTCGGTGAATTTGTAGCTGCCGCCGTAAACGTTGATGCTCTTCAGGTCACCGCTGTCTCGGCCTTCGGCGCTCTTGCGGGTTTCGGCGGTAAAGCGGCCGGCCACCAGCGTGAGGCCCTTGATCTCTTTGGAGGTGATCATGGTGCCGGTGTAGGACTCAGGCAGCAGCCGCGAGTTGTCGTAATTGAGCACCGGCAGCTCCGGCATCATGTCGCCGTACTTCAGTTCGGTATTGGAAACCCGAAACTTCACCGCGCCACCAAAGCGCGACAGGTCGTCCGCCGCGTTGCCGCTGTCGCCCTGCTTGAAGAAGTCGATGCCGCCCGCGCCGCTCTTGCCCTTGCCACCATCCAGACGCGCTGCGTATAGACCGAAAGCGTCAACGCCAACGCCCACCAGGCCTTGGGTAAAACCGGATGTGTAGCCGGCCATGAACGCCTGACCCCATTCCGAGCGGTCCTGCGGTCCGTTTTTGTAATCGCGATTGATGTAGGCGTTGCGCAGGTTGATCTTCAGGCTGCTGTCTTCAACAAACCCCTTGGAATCTGCCTGACCGTCCGCCATGGCGTGAGTGGCGGCGAGGATGCCCAGAGCGAGCAGGCCGATACGCTGTTTCATCTTGTTGTCCTTGTGAGCGGATTAATCGCGCGCTGTGGCAAATGCCCGGGGTGGGCAGTTGCGTCTTCCGGGACTGGAGCCGTTCCGGAAGCCCGCACGAAATCATCGCAGTGGACTACTGATGCACGTACATGGCGCTAGGCCACAGGCGGTGGAGGCGCGAATGCTATCCCCCGTCTGCCGAGGGTGTCAATTTGATGGGGGTCAAACGGAGGCCCTGTAATGCCTGTTGCTGTAACTTCGTCAGCTGTGGAGCACGCCCAGCAACGCTTCGATCTCCGCATCGTTGATCAGCCCGCTGGGGTACCGCTTCGTTAGCATCTTGCGAAAATCACCGCGTTGTTTCAGCGCCTGTTCGTCGTGCATGGGCACCATCGGGATCCGGGTCGTCCGTAACCAGTCCGCCATCATCTGCCGTGCTTCACTGCTCGCAGAAAAACCTCGAGTCACTCGCAACTCATGACCTGCGTTCATAAGGACAACCTCTTATGTCGTGGACTGCGAAATCTACGGAGCTTTTGTTACAGACGGACGACCCCGCGGGGGCATTTACGCACCGCTGGGATCCCATCTTCCTACGGCTGACCGGAAACGGTCCGCCCATAAAAAAGCCCATCGTCTGATGGGCTTGATGACAGCAAGAAGCGAACCAACTCAGCCGCGGTGGGGGGCCGGTTGCTGCTGCGTCAGGCAGTGAATGTTGCCTCCGCCCAGCAGCATTTCGCGGCCCGGGACCATGACCACCTCGTGTTCCGGGAACAGCTGCTGGAGGATCTGGCGGGCCGTGTCATCCATCGGATCGTCGAAACACGGGGCAATGATCCCGCCGTTGACGATCAGAAAATTCACGTACGAGCCGGCCAGACGCACCGATGGGTTGCGCTCCTGACTGCCGTGCACCTGATCAACCCCGGCGCACTCGTCTTCGGTGGCATACAGCGGACCCGGGATCGGCATCTTGTGTACGACAAACGGGCGTCCCTTGGCGTCGCGGGCATTTTCCAGCACCTTCATCGCTGCCTGACAGCGCGGGAAATTGGGGTCTTTCGGATCATCTGTCCAGGCGAGTAACACTTCACCGGGGCGTACGTAGCAGCAGAAGTTATCCACATGCCCGTCGGTCTCGTCGTTGTACAAACCATCCGGCAGCCAGATGATTTTTTCGACCGACAGGTGATCGCGCAGCACGGCTTCAATGTCTTCGCGAGACAAGTGCGGGTTGCGGTTGCGATTGAGCAGGCATTCTTCCGTGGTGATCAGTGTGCCCTCGCCGTCGACATGGATCGAACCGCCTTCCAGCACGAAACCTTCGGTGACATAGCGCGGGCAGCGCTCGATTTCCAACACTTTGCTGGCAACCTGTTCATCTAGGTTCCACGGCGCGTACAGCCCGCCGTCGAAGCCGCCCCAAGCATTGAAGCCCCAATTGACGCCGCGAACCTCGCCCGCGTCGTTGATGACGAAGGTCGGACCGGAGTCGCGTACCCAGGCGTCGTTACTGCTCAGCTCGACGACGCGAATATTGGGCACGTCCAGCCGCGCGCGGGCGTTGTCGTACTGTGCAGCCGAGACGCCGACGGTGACAGGCTCGAAACGGGCGATGGCCTTGGCCACGGCAACATGATCGTTCTGCACCGGCTTGCCGCCCAGACGCCAGTTGTCAGGGCGCTCGGGCCAGATCATCCAGGTTTGCGTCTGCGGCGCCCACTCGGCAGGCATGTAGAAGCCATCGGCGCGGGGGGTGCTGTTGAGAGTGGTCACAGTAATCAGAACTCCATGAAACGACGAGGGCGTCTACGGCAAAATAAGAGAGACGTTATAGACGATAAAAATCGGATTTAAAAACATTAACCGAGCAATGGCCGGATATCTGGACAGCTAATGCCGATATATATCGGAATAAGTCCGAGGTTTTGACAAATAAGAACCCGCTCAGCTGTCCAGTTCACTCAGCACCTTCGACACGCTGTCGACAAAGAAATCCACGCTGCGGCGGCTGGTCACCATCGGCGGCTTGATCTTGAGAACATTCAGATAATCCCCCGTAGGCTGCATGAAAATCCCCAGCTCACGGAGACGATCGCACAAGTAGGTCGTTTCCTCGGTCGCGGGTTCCAGCGTCTCGCGGTTGCGTACCAGCTCAAGCCCCAGATAGAAACCCGAACCATGAACGGCGCCGGCCAGCGGATGGTTGTCGATCAGCGCCAGCAGGCGCTCCTTGAAATAGCCGCCCACCACGCGGGCGTTTTCCCACAGCTTTTCTTCCTCCATGACGTCGAGCACCGCCATGCCGATGCGGCAACTCACCGGGCTGCCGCCGGACGACGAAAAGAAATAGCCCTCGGCTTCCAGCGCTTCGGCGATCTCGCGACGGGTGATGACGGCGCCGAGGGGATGACCGTTGCCCATGCCTTTGGCCATAGTAATGATGTCCGGCACCACGCCCTGCTCTTCGAAGCTCCAGAAGTAATGACCGAGACGGCCGTAACCCACCTGCACTTCATCGGCGATGCACACCCCGCCCTGGGCGCGGACTTTGTCGTACACCTGCTGCAGATAACCCGGCGGCAGCGAGATTCCGCCGGCGTTGCCGTACACCGGTTCGCAGATGAAGCCCGCCACTTGCCGCCCTTGCTCCGCCAGCGCGGTCAAGTGCGCGTCTACGCTGCGCAGGTAGAACGGCGTGCTGTCCGCGCCACGAAACTCGCCACGATAGGTATTGGGTGCGACCACGGGATGGACCCAGTCGGGACGCGTGCTCAGCGCTTGCGGGTTGTCGGCGATGGATGTCGAGATGGCATCGGTCGCTACCGACCAACCGTGATAAGCCTCCAGCACACTCAGGACGTCGCGCCCGCCGCTGTAGGCCCAGGCCAGACGAATCGCCAGATCATTCGCCTCGGTGCCGCTATTCACCAGAAACACCCGGTCCATGCCGGTGGGCGCCAGCTTCAGCAGCCGCTCGGAAAACTCGGCGATTGCCGCGTAATGAAAGCGTGAGTTGGTGTTGAGCAGCGACCACTGCCGCGCGGCGACCTCAACCATGCGTGGATGGCCGTGACCGAGCAACGCGACGTTGTTGAGCATGTCCAGATAGGACCGGCCCTGCAGGTCGATCAGGTGATTGCGCCAGCCGCGCTCGATCTGCGGCGGGGCCTGGTAATAATGCTTCTGCGAACGGGCAAAACTGGCGTCGCGACGGGCGAGCAACGCGGCGGCATCTGCCAGCGCAGGCGCATCGCACTCGAAACCCAGCAGCCCTTTGGGGGACGGACACAACGCACGCCAGGCGGCTGCCCGCGAAGGCGTGGTGAACAGCGGCGGGCTCACGTCCGGCTCCGAACACAGCTGCACGATTAGCGCGCCGCCGCCCTGCCCGATCACGTCGCCCGCGCCGAACTCGACACCGGAGTCAAAATCAGAACGCACGCCCCACAGGCGCAGACTCACTTCGGCGCCCACTAACTGCAACGCGCCGTCGGCGGTGTGACGCACACTGCCGGCAAATGGCGCATGAACAGCGGTGCCATGGGGGATCTGCAATTCGGCGTGCAGCGCGAAGGTGTCCGGCTCTCTCGCGCTGTCCGGCAGCGTGCGGGACAGCCGGTATTCGCCATAGCGGCTGGCGGCCAGGCCGTGGTGTTGAGCCGCGTCTTTCAGCAGCTGCTCGTCGATGCCGCTTTGTTCCCAGTTGCCCGCCACGAAATGCTCGCTGAGCACACCCAGATCGACGAGGGTAAAAGCCTGCCCGCTCAAGCTCGGCAACAGCGGCGAGAACGCCTCGGCCTCTTCGTCCGCTTCCCATTCACCCACCGCGTCGAGAATCGCCGCTTCCATCAGGGCAATCGGCACGGAGGTGGCGACGTCGAAGATGTTCCACTCGCTGGCCAGATTGGCCTGGATGTAACCGTTGTCTGGCTCGATGCTCGCCTGTTGCTCGCTGCTCAAGACCAGCACGGCCGAGCGCGCGACGATCAACGGCCACAGCGCCAGCAGCTCCTCGCTCTGAAGCGGGTTGATGTGGTGGTAAGCCTGAATGGCGGGCAGGATGAAAAACGGATCGCCGTCGGCATGGTGCAGCAGCGCGGCGCAGGTCACCGAGAGGTCGGCGATGCGCCACGTGCAGACCAGATCACCGAAGTCGATCAGGCCTTGAAGCTGCCACTGGCGATGGGCGTCCCGGGCCCAGACCACGTTGTACTCGGTGATGTCCATGTGAATGGCCTGTACCGGCAATGAGGCCACCAGCGGCAGCAAATAGGCCTGGGCCTGCTCGGTAGCCTCGGCGATGCAGGCGCGTTTGTCGGCACCGGCGATGACCGGGAGCAGATGCTCAATCAACGCAAACGCGTGCCGCGGGTCCCACTGCAACACACGGTCCAGACCTGGGTGCTCGAACCCGGCCAGCGCGACATCAACACGAGCGCAGAGCTGCGCCAATCCGGTCACGATGTGCCGGTTCAGATGCGCGATGTGGGCCAGTGATTGTCCGTCGATAAACTCGAGAACGCGCAGGTGCACGGCGTTGCCGTTGTGATCGACAGACAACAAGTCTTCACCGTTCAGCCCAGGCATCACTGCCGGAACGCGCACCTGCGGCTCTGCGCCCAGATGCCGCAACGCTGCATGCTGCGCGGCAAGCTCGGTGGTTGAGTAAGCGCCGTGGCAGATCTTCAGGACGAAACGGCGCCCGTCACCGCAATCCAGCAGGAAGTTTCGGTCCTGATGGCTGCCCAACGCCTTTAATGTTCCCGACAGCCCATAATACGTCGCCAGCCATTCACCGGCCTGCACGGCGTCGACGTCCGGGCATGGCAGGCTGGAACGACGAATCAAGGTGTCGAGTGACATGAAAGAAGTCCTGAGAGAGAAAGGCACGAACAATATCGCCAGTTGCGCGACCGTTAATCAACCCCGCGCCATTTGCCAATAAAGAAATGCGTTAACGGACCGATAGATAGGCCAGGCGTTAAGCCCGTGAAACACCCGCGGCGGTTTAATGGCGCTGATTGCCATGGGCCATCAATTAATTTCATCGCTTGTTGGCGGATTGCTCCTTGCGTCAGTCAGCAAGGCCCCACAAGCTATGCTCCATCGTCCTACGCCTCTATCGTCTTACGTCTTTCCAGGGAAGAAGGTTTATCCATGCGAATACTTGTTACCGGTGGCGCCGGCTTCATCGGCTCTGCGCTGATCCGTCATCTGATCAACAACACCGATCACGACGTCCTCAATTTCGACAAGCTGACCTACGCCGGGAATCTTGAGTCGCTGCAGGGGATTGCGAACAACACTCGGTATGAGTTCGTGCAAGAAGACATCGTTGACCAGGCTGCGGTGAGCAAAGTCCTCGCGCGCTTCAAGCCCGACGCGATCATGCACCTGGCGGCTGAATCCCACGTTGACCGTTCGATTGACGGCCCGTCGGAGTTCATTCAGACCAACATTGTCGGCACCTACAGCCTGCTGGAAGCGACCCGCAGCTATTGGCTGACCTTGCCTGAAGCCGAGCGCGCAGCTTTCCGCTTCCACCACATCTCCACGGACGAAGTGTATGGCGACCTGCATGGCGTGGACGATCTGTTTACCGAAACGACGCCCTACGCGCCAAGCTCGCCGTATTCGGCCAGCAAAGCGGCGTCGGACCATCTGGTTCGCGCCTGGCAGCGCACCTACGGGCTGCCCGTGGTCGTCACCAACTGCTCGAACAACTACGGCCCGTTCCACTTCCCCGAGAAGCTCATCCCGCTGGTGATTCTCAATGCTCTGGCCGGGAAGCCGCTGCCGGTGTACGGCAACGGCTTGCAGGTGCGTGACTGGCTGTTCGTCGAAGACCACGCCCGCGCATTGCTTAAGGTGGTAACCGAGGGCAAGGTCGGCGAGACCTACAACATCGGCGGCCACAACGAACAGAAGAATATCGACGTCGTGCGCGGCATCTGCGCGCTGCTCGAAGAGCTGGCGCCTGAACAGCGCAAAGGCGTGGCCCACTACGCGGACCTGATCACCTACGTGACCGACCGCCCGGGCCATGACATGCGCTATGCCATCGACGCCAGCAAAATCGAGCGCGAACTGGGCTGGACACCGGAAGAGACATTCGAATCCGGCCTGCGCAAAACCGTGCAGTGGTATCTCGACAATCTTGAATGGTGCCGCAACGTGCAAGACGGCAGTTATAAAGGCGAACGCCTGGGCACCAACGTGAAGGAACTGATCGCATGACTAAAGGAATTGTACTGGCCGGCGGCTCGGGCACGCGCCTGCACCCGATCACTCTCGGGGTCTCGAAACAGCTGTTGCCGATCTACGACAAGCCGATGATCTATTACCCGATCTCGGTGCTGATGCTGGCCGGGATCAAGGACATTCTGGTCATCTCGACGCCGCTGGACCTGCCGCAATACCGGGCGCTGCTGGGTGACGGCAGTCAGTTCGGGGTGCGCTTTCATTACGAGGAGCAGCCCAAGCCGGACGGCCTCGCGCAGGCATTCCTGATTGGCGAAGAGTTCATCGGCGATGACTCGGTGTGCCTGATTCTCGGCGACAACATCTTCCACGGTCAGCACTTCAGCGAACAGCTCAAGCGTGCGGCGGACAACGCCTCCGGCGCGACCGTGTTTGGCTACTGGGTCAAGGATCCGGAGCGTTTCGGCGTGATCGACTTTGATGAGCACGGCCACGCGCTGTCCATCGAAGAGAAGCCCAAGGCGCCGAAGTCCAGCTACGCCGTGACCGGTCTGTATTTCTACGACAACGAAGTCATTCAGATCGCCAAGGACGTCAAGCCGTCCCCGCGCGGCGAGCTGGAGATTACCGACGTCAACAACGCCTATCTCAAGCGCGGCGATCTGCGCGTCGAGCGCTTCGGCCGCGGCTTCGCCTGGCTCGATACGGGTACTCACGACAGCCTGCTGGACGCGTCGCAATACGTGCAGACCATCGAGCACCGTCAGGGCCTGAAGGTCGCGTGCCTGGAAGAAATCGCCTACCAGAACGGCTGGATCGACCGCGCCCACCTGTTGAACAGGGCTGACTATTTCGGCAAGACCGGCTACGGTCAGTACCTGTTCAAGATCGCAGGGGAAAGTCAGTGAAAGTGGTTGCCAGCAAGTTGCCTGAAGTCCTCATCATCGAACCCAAGGTGTTCGGCGATGAGCGTGGCTTCTTCTATGAAAGTTTCAACGCCCGGGCCTTTGCCGAGGCCACCGGCGTCGCCGATCAGTTCGTGCAGGACAATCACTCGCGCTCGCAGAAAGGTGTCCTGCGCGGGCTGCACTACCAGATCGACAACCCACAGGGCAAACTGGTACGCGTGACCGTCGGCAGCGTGCTGGACATCGCTGTCGACCTCCGTCGCAGCTCGCCGCAGTTCGGCCAGTGGTTCGGTCTGGAGCTGTCTGCCGAAAACGCTCGCCAGCTGTGGATTCCCAAGGGTTTCGCCCACGGCTTCGTGGTGTTGAGCGACTACGCCGAGTTCCTCTACAAGACCACCGACTACTACACGCCGTCGGCCGAGCGCTGCATTCGCTGGGACGATCCTGAGCTGGGCATCGACTGGGGCTTGGGCGAAGCACCTCAATTGTCGGCCAAGGATCAGGTCGGCAAGCTCCTGAAAGACGCGGACCTGTTCCCGTGAGTGCGCCGCTGCGCATTTTGATCAGCGGGCAACACGGCCAGGTTTCCCAGGCGCTGCAGCAACGCCTGCAGAACATGGGCGAGCTGATCGTGCTGGGGCGTGATCAGCTGGACTTGAGTCAGCCGGAATCCATCCGCCCGGTGGTTCGCGACATCAAGCCGGACCTGATCATCAACGCCGCCGCCCACACGGCAGTGGATCAGGCCGAAAGCGAGCCGGACCTGGCCTTTGCCATCAACGCGACGTCTCCCGGTGTGTTTGCTGAAGAAGCTGCCGCACTGGGCATTCCGCTGATTCACTACTCCACTGATTACGTGTTCGACGGCAGCAAGCAGGGTGCGTGGGTCGAATCCGACGCGCCGAATCCGCTGGGCGTCTACGGCAGCAGCAAGCTGGCAGGCGAGCGCGCGATTGCCGCAGCGGGCGGGCAGCACCTGATTTTGCGCACCAGCTGGGTGTACTCCCTGACCGGGCGCAACTTTCTGCTGACCATGCAGCGCTTGTTGCAGGAGCGCGAGAAGCTGTCGATCGTTGTGGACCAGATCGGCGCGCCCACCTGGGCCGGTACCATCGCCGCCAGCACCGCTGCGCTGATTGAACGCTGGCGTGACGGTGCGCCAGGCGCCTGGGGTGTTTATCACCTGACGGCCAGCGGCGAAACGTCGTGGTTCGGTTTCGCTGAAGCCATTGGTCAGCAATTGGTCAACAGCGGCAAACCCTGCGCGACCCTTGAGCCGATTGCTTCCAGCGCTTACCCGACGCCGGCCGCACGCCCGCTCAATTCACGCCTGGATTGCAGCCTGTTGCAGCGCGAATGGGGCGTCAGCCAGCCGGACTGGCACGATGCGTTGCTGGAGTGCTTAGCGCAGCAGCGGTAGGCATAATGGGCCGACTCGATGTTGAGCGGCTGCGGAATACAGATTCATCCGCAGCCGCCCTATATCGCAACGAACCCACCGGCGATTTCATGATCAGCACTAACGCCCTTCCCCGCCGCCCTCGCTGGCGCAGCCTTGCCCTGCTGGCGCTGATCCTCGCCCCGCTGCTGTGGCCGCTCGAACGCCTGGCCGAACACTATTACCGCAATGAGCTGCTAAGCCAGAATCGCCAGACCCTGGACCTGTACGTCGCCAACCTGCTGGGCACGTTGCACCGCTATGAAGTTCTGCCACAGATTCTCGGCGACCTGCCCGGGCTGCGCGCCATGTTGGCGAACCCCCAGGACAAACGGGCGCAAGCCCAGGCCAACGTGCTGCTGATGAACACCGCCCGGCAGACCGGCGCCGAGGTGATCTACCTGATGGCCCCGAACGGCGACACCCTCGCCGCATCGAACTGGGACAAGCGCGACAGCTTCGTTGGCCGCAACTTCGCCTTCCGCCCGTATTTCAGTAACGCTATGGCTGGCAATCTCGGCCGCTTTTTCGGTCTGGGCACAACGTCAGCCAAACGCGGCTACTTTTTCGCAGCCGCCGTGCGCGACGGCGACACTGTGATCGGTGTGCTGGTGGTCAAGGTCGACCTGGACCTCACTGAAACCTTGTGGGGCAAGACGCCGGAACAGTTGCTCGTCACCGACCACAACGGCGTGGTGATCCTGACCTCCAACCCGGCCTGGCGTTTCCGCGCCACGCGGCCGCTCAGTGAGGAAGAAAAGCAGGCCATCGTCGCCATCCAGCCCTACCCGACCCGCGATCCGCGCCCGCTGCAGCTGGATGAAAACGGCTGGCTCAAGCAAACCCAGCAGATCGACGAGACCGGCTGGAGCGTGAACATCCTCGCCCCCCAGATGCTGGTATCGAGGCCGGTGCGGACGGTGGTTGCCATTGGCGGTGGTGCGTTGCTGGTGCTGATGCTTCTGTTGGGGCTGATGATGCAGCGCCGCCGCCATTATCTGGATCGCATCAACTTCGAGGCCAAGGCGCGCCGGGAGCTGGAAGTGCGAGTCGCCGAGCGGACCTGCGATCTGGAAGGCGTCAATCAGCGACTGCGCCAGGAAGTTCTCGAACGCGAGCAAGCGCAGCAAGAGCTGTTTCGCGCCCAGGACGAACTGGTTCAGGCCGGCAAGCTGTCAGCGCTGGGCACGATGTCGGCGAGCATCAGCCATGAACTTAACCAGCCGCTGGCGGCTATTCGCAGCTACGCCGAGAACGCCGAAGTGCTGCTCGATCACCAGCGCACCGAGGACGCCCGCGGCAACCTCAAGCTGATCAGCGAACTCACCGGGCGCATGGCGTCGATCATTGCGCACCTGCGCGCCTTCGCACGGCGTGACCGGCATGCGCCTGAAAGCGTGGCTTTGCAGCCGGCGCTGGACGATGCGCTGGCCCTGCTCGCCAAGCGTCGGCGCGGGATGGAGGTGGAGCTGATTCGTGACCTGCCCGCCGCGACCTTGTGGGTACAGGCCGGCGAGACGCGGCTGCGTCAGGTGCTGGGGAATCTATTGGCGAATGCGCTGGATGCGCTGACCGAGAAAGGCCCGCCGCGCAAATTGTGGATCAGCGCCGAGTACAACGCCGAGGGCGTCAATCTGTACATCCGCGACAACGGCCCGGGGTTTTCCAGAGAGGCGCTGGAGCATGCCCGCGAGCCATTTTTCACCACCAAGACGCGCACCCAGGGACTCGGCCTGGGCCTGGCGATTTGCGATACGCTGATGCGCGCACTGGGCGGCGAGCTGCTGTTCGCCAATCACCCGGAAGGCGGTGCGCTGCTGACGTTGCGGATGCGCACCGGCGCCTCGGGCGTCAACCTTCAACCGTCTGAGGACTTATCTGCATGAGCACCGAGGCCATCGACAGCCGCATTCAGGTGGTACTGATCGACGACGACCCGCACCTGCGTCAGGCGCTGAGCCAGACGCTCGATCTCGCCGGCCTGAAAATCCTGCCGCTGAGCGACGCCAAAGGCCTGCAAGCGCGCATCGAGCGTGATTGGCCGGGAGTGATCGTCAGTGACATTCGCATGCCGGGCATCGACGGCCTCGAACTGCTCCACCAGCTGCACGCCCAGGATCCGGACTTGCCTGTGTTGCTGATCACCGGCCACGGCGACGTGCCGCTGGCGGTGCAGGCCATGCGTGCAGGCGCCTACGATTTTCTGGAAAAACCCTTCGCCAGCGACGCACTGCTCGACAGCGTACGGCGCGCCTTGGCGCTGCGCAGGCTGGTGCTGGACAACCGGAGTTTGCGGCTCGAGCTCAGCGATCGTCAGCAACTGAGCACGCGACTGGTGGGGTTATCCGCCCCCATCCAGCGCCTGCGCGATCAGATCGGCGCGCTGGCCGCGACCAGGGCTGACGTGTTGATTCTTGGCGAAACCGGCGCGGGCAAGGAAGTGGTCGCCCGCGCGCTGCATGACTTGTCCAATCGCCGTAACGGTCCGTTCGTGGCGATCAACGCAGGCGCGTTGGCCGAGTCGGTGGTGGAAAGCGAGCTGTTCGGCCACGAGTCTGGGGCTTTCACCGGCGCGCAAAAGCGCCGCATCGGCAAGTTCGAATTCGCCAACGGCGGCACGCTGTTTCTGGATGAAATCGAAAGCATGAGCATGGACGTTCAGGTCAAGCTGCTGCGCTTGCTGCAAGAGCGCGTGGTTGAGCGGCTGGGCGGGAATCAGCAGATCCCGTTGGACATCCGGGTGATCGCGGCGACCAAAGAAGACCTGCGCCAGGCGGCGGATCAAGGGCGTTTCCGGGCCGACTTGTACTACCGGCTCAACGTTGCGCCGTTGCGCATTCCGCCGTTGCGCGAGCGTGGCGAAGACGCGTTGGTGCTGTTCCAGCATTTCGCCGACACCGCCAGTTTGCGCCACGGCCTGCCCCGGCATGAATTGCAGCCGGGGCACCGGGCGCTGCTGCTGCGTCACACCTGGCCGGGCAACGTGCGTGAACTGCAGAACGCCGCCGAGCGTTTCGCCCTGGGCCTTGAGCTGGAACTGGAAGGCGCCGCGCAGCCGGATCTGGTGACGTCCAATGGCGGGCTGAGCGAGCAGGTCGAAGCGTTTGAGCGAGCATTGATCGCCGCCGAACTGACCCGCCCGCACAGCTCGGTCCGCAGCCTCGCGGAAGCCTTGGGCCTGCCACGCAAAACCCTGCACGACAAACTGCGCAAGCACGGGCTGACCTTCAACGGCGCGGGGTCCGACGACAATGACTGATCGGGATTGTCTTTCCGCTGAAGGCCTGGAAGCGGTGCTGCACCGGGACATTCCCCTCACACGGGAGATGGGCGTCAAGGTGCTGGGCTGGCAAGACCACCAACTCCGTCTGCACCTGCCGTTGGCGCCCAACGTCAATCACAAGAACACCTTGTTCGGCGGCAGCCTGTACTGCGGCGCGGTACTGGCGGGCTGGGGCTGGCTGTACTTGCGGCTCAAGGAAGCCGGGATCGACGACGGGCACATCGTGATTCAGGACGGTCTGATCAGTTATCCCCTGCCGGTCACCCGCGATGGCGTCGCCATTTGCGATGCGCCGGATCAAGCGAGCTGGGAGAAATTCGTGAAGCTCTACCACCGACGCGGCCGTGCGCGCCTGACGCTGCACACCCGAATCGTGGCTGATGGATCAGAAGAAACGGCAGTCGAATTCGTCGGGCAGTTTGTGCTGCATCGCTAAACAAAGCTGCCCGACACCCCTTGGCTATGTGGGAGTGACCGGGGTGGCGCTCCACCTTGCTCACGAAGACGGCATTCCAGCCGCTGAAAATGGCGTGGATGTACCGACCTATTCGCGAGCAAGCTCGCTCCCACAATCCGTATTCAGCAGAGACATCTGCAGCGTCTTCTGACACCACGCGTTGTTGCAGCAGACACCCCCCTGTGGGAGTGAGCTTGCTCACGTAAGCGGCATTCCAGCCGCTGAAAATGGCGTGGATGTACCAACCTATTCGCGAGCAAGCTCGCTCCCACAATCCGTATTCAGCAGAGACATCTGCAGCGTCTTCTGACACCACGCGTTGTTGCAGCAGACACCCCCCTGTGGGAGTGAGCTT